>VBFI01000086.1 GCA_005889275.1 Chloroflexota bacterium
CGACGGTGACGCGCCGGTGGCCAAGCGCGTCGATGACGAAGCCGGCCGGCAGATCGGTGATAAGCCGCGCGAGCCCGTAGGAACCCACGATCACGCCCGCGGTGGAGATGCTGACCCCGAAGTCCGTGCGGATGTCGGGGAGGAGTGGCGTCATGATGTTCGTGGCCGCGATGACGAGGAACACCGCCACGGCCACCAGGAACGACTCGCGCGGGATCCCGACCTTCGTGCTGTTCGCGCTCAGCGGTGCGCCCCGTCCGCCTCATCACGGAGCGCCGCGGCGACGTCTTCGATCCGCAGGCGCTCCGGTGAGAGCGCGAGCTCGCGGCTCGACGCGATCGCGCGGAGGATGAGCTTGCGCACGCGTCGCGCGTCGAGCTGCGATGCCACGCACGCCTCCGCGAGCGCGCCGAGGGCGGGCTCGTCCGCCGGCTCCGATCCGATGACCTCCGCGATCGTGTCGGCGAGGATCCGCTTCACGCTGGAGACGCCGGGCAGGCCCATTTCCTCGACGAGATCGGCGCGAGAGAGGAACGCCGCGTCGACACCCGCGGGGTGGTTCGTCGTCGCGACGAACGTCACGTTCGGGCAGCGGCGCGCGACCTCGTCGATGCCCTCGAGCAGGGCGTCGGTCGCGCGATGGACGTCGACCGGATTCGTCTCGAGCGACGCGCCGCTGCGGCTCACAGCTAGCGACTCGACCTCGTCGAGCAACACGATCGTCGGCCGGCCGCGGGCGGCGAGGTCCGGCAGCGTTCGCTCGAAGAGACGCGCCACGCTCCGCTGGCTCTCGCCAAGCAGCTGGCTCGGGAAGGCGTGCGCGTCGACCTCGACGAAGAGCAGGCCCCCGGCACCGAGCTCGCGGGCCGCGGTGTCGGCGAGCCCTCCGGCGAGCGTCGTCTTCCCGGTGCCCGGCGGCCCCGCGAGGACGACCAGACCGTGGATCGGAAGGCGGACTGCGTCGAGGCGGCCGCGATGGCGCAGCGAGAACAGTGTGAAGTTGAGCAGCCGGTCCTTCAGACCCTCGGTGGTGACGATGCGTGTCCACCGGCTCTCCCACGCCGCGTCCGGCAGGTCGACCAGAGCGACGACTCCCTCGACACCCGGCGGCACGACGAGCGCCGGCACGCTAGGCCTTCGGTCGACCCTCGAAGTGGTCGGGCCACACCACGCCCCTGAGGTCGGGCGCGTCGAGCTCGGGCAGCTCCTCGAAAAGGTTGAGCGGGTCGAGCAGGATGCGGATCATGTCGTAGAGCGCGTCGAAGTTGTGCACACGGATCAGACGCGCGGTCTTGTCCTTCGAGTCGTTGAAGTGCTGGTGCCACGACCAGTGGTCGACGACGATGAGGTCGCCCTCTTCCCACGGGTAGCTCTTGCCGTCGATCTCGCTGTGCCCGCGACCGGAGACGACGTACAGCCAGGCCTCGCCACCATGACGATGCCGTGACTGGTACAGGCCCGGCGCGAGCTCATGCATGACCGCCGACAGGCCTGCGGTGTGATACCCGATAGACCTGTCGACGAGGAACAGGCTCCGCGCGCCACGTTTCGTGACGAGGCCGCGCACGTCATCGAACCGGGTGATGAGCCGCGCGCTCTCCGTGCCGACCCATTGCTGCGCCAGACGCTGCGTGCGTCGCGCGTAGGGGTCATCCCCGGGGAGCGGCTGGATCTGGCGCGGTCGCGGCGGCAGCTGCTCCACGGAAGTATCACCGCCCTCCTCGAGGAGCGCGACGCCGAACTGTTCGAGCATCGGCTGCACGCTCCAGGTATGGAAGACGGCCGGCGCATCGCTGTCGTTCCCGTGTCTGTGCCACGCCCAGCTCGGCAGATGCACCGTGTCCCACGGCTTCCAGTCCACGCGCACGCCGTCGATCTCCGTCCAGCCACGGCCGGACTCGATGAACGCGATGGCGTCCCAGGCGTGCCGGTGGATGGTGGTCGTCGTGCGCGGCGGGACCTCGTGGATCGTCGCGTCGAGGTTCTTGGTCGGACGATCGCCGTCGGGACCGGCGAAGACGCCGCGGCGCATGTGCCTGCTCGGCACGTCCTGCATGACGACGTCCTTCCGTCTCAGGACCGTCTTGTGGTAGCGCTTCCATTCTTCGAGGAGCGATTCGCGCCGCTGCTTCTGGATCTCGTAGTGCGTGACCTTCGTCGTGGTGACGGTCTTCATCGCGCGGCCGCACCCGCCGTCGCCTGGACGCGCGGCAGGACCTCCTTCGCGAGGACCTCGATCTGCTGGAGGTAGTCGGGGAAGCGCATGCGGAAGTCGAACACGAGGAGGTCGCACCCGAGCTCCTGGTACCGCTGGATCCCGCCGACGATGTCGTCGGGTGTGCCGGCAAGGATCGACCCGTCGAGCTCCTCGATCTTCGTGAACTCCCCCGACTTCGGCTTCACCCAGAACTTCTGCGCGTTCGCGTTCTTGATGAGACCAGGCACATTCAGCCGTTCCACTGCCGACCGCGTCGTGTCGTCGATGCTCGTGACCGGCACGGCGCCGGTCATGATCATCGGCTTCCCCTGCGCGACGCACATCTCCTTGATCTTCTTCATGCGCTGCAGGTACGTCGGAAAGGTGATGCGTCCGGGGAGCCAGCCCTCGCAGAAGTCCACGGCGAGGCGCGCGGCGGCCGGCGTCGCGCCGCCCCACCACACCGGCACGGGATACAGCGGCTGGGGCTTGAGGTCGACGTCCGAGAACTTGTAGCGGTCGCTGTTCCATTCAAGCGACTCGCCCGTCCAGAGGCGACGTGCGATGAGCACCTGCTCCTTCATCATCTGCACGCGGTCCTCGTCCGCCTGGCCGATGACCGCGAACTCGTGGTCGAACGTGCCGGCGCCGATTCCCAAGTCGAACTTCCGTCGGGTGATCCAGGACATCGAGGCGACGCTGTAGGCCAGGTTGATGGGATGGCGGAACGGAATGATCGTCGCGGCGCCGAGCCCGATGCGCTCGGTGACCCCCGCAAGGTAGCTGAGCGTGACGAACGGGTCGATGAAGGTGCGGTCCGTCCCCTCCATCCCGTGCGGATGGAACACGAGATGATCCCGCACCCACAGCGAATCGAACCCGCGGGCCTCCGCCAGACGCGCTCCCTCGACGAGCAGATCCGGGTCCGCCTCGAGCCCGAAGTGCGGAACGAGCAGGCCGAAGCGCGTGGTCATGAGCGGGTCTCCTTCTGTGAGTGATGTCGAACCGCGACGCGAGCGCACGAGCGCCGCGCCGCCGTCCCCGGCCACGCGGCCGGGGACCCGACACGCGGCGGATCGCTACTTCGAGGGGATGCTGTATTTCGCGTAGTAGCCGTTGTCGACGAGCTTCTGGAGGTAGCTCGTGTCGAAGCACTTCGTGAGATCGACATTCGCCACGGGCGGGTTCACCGCCGACAGCACCTGCTGCGGCGCCTTGAACGCCTCCACGGTGAAGATCATCGAGCGCAGGCCGTAGTCAGGGAACGCCTTCATGGCGACCGCGGCGTCCGCCGGCTTCTGCTGCGTCCAATCGGCGAACTTCACCGCCGCGTCGTCGTTGTTGGTCCACATGTAGTTCTGAGCGCGCACGGCGGCGGCGACGACGTTGAGGACGGTGTTCGGATTCTTCTGGATGAAGTCGGTCCGTGCCATGAGGCCGCTGCGGCCCCACTGGCCCCCCTTGGTGACGTCGACGATGAGGTTCAGGCCCGCAGCCTTCATCGCGGCGTCCTGCTGAAGACCGACGACCGCGCAGTCGATCGAGCCACCCTTGAGAGCGGCGATCCGCGTGCCCTCGTTGCCGACCTCTTTGATGACCACGTCCTTCGACGTGTACCCGAGGAGGCCCGCGGCGATCAGCGCCGAGCCGTGCGACGTCCCGCCGAAGGTGCTGATCGCGATCGCCTTGCCCTTCACGTCCTCCTTGGTCTTGATGGTCGACTTGCAGTAGAGGCCGTCCGTGTTGAGGACGCTGTTCATAGAGATGACCTTCACCGGGGTGTCCGTCAGCTGCGACGAGATCGCCGTCGACGAGCCGCCGACGAAGAAGTCGAGCTGGCCCGCAACGAGCGCCTGGAGGGCCTTGCCGTCACCCTCGAAACCGGTCACGGTCACGCTCGTGATGCCGAGCTCCTTGTAGTAGCCGAGCTGGTCCGCGAGCTTCTCCGCGTACTGGACCGGCTCGGTCGGAGCGCTGATGCCCACGCGGATGGACGTGAGCTCCGGATTTGGCAGCGCGCCGGGCGCAGCGCTCGCGCTCGTGGCGGCCGTCGGAGCGGGCGATGCCGCTGGGCCCCCACCGCACGCGCCCGCGACGAGCCCCGCGGCGACGATCAGACCGAGAAGCTTCGTGAACGTGAAGCGGTGGAACATCGGCCTCTTCCTCCCACACTGAATCGACCCCTCTGGACCCCGCGCCGAATGTTACCGCTCCGGGTCACATCGCTTACAATTTGCCTCGAATCAGATGCGCTCGACCCCCCTTTCCAGCGGGTCGAACGGAGCTCGCTCCCCGACGCTCGAGGTGAACGGCCATCGTGTCGCCTATGAGCTCCGCGGTACCGGTGTTCCCCTGGTCCTCATCGCCGGCACGGGATATCCGGGCGCGACCTGGCCTCCGGAATTCGTCGCGCCGCTCGCGAAACGGCATGCCGTACTCACCTTCGACCACCGGGGCACCGGCCGTACGCCGCCCACGGAGGCGCGCTACTCGACGCGGCTTTTCGCGACGGACGCTCTCGGGCTCATGGACGCGCTCGGGCTCGGCGCGGCGCACGTGCTCGGGCACTCGATGGGTGGACGGGTCGCGCAGTGGATGGCGCTCGATCGCCCGGAGCGGCTCCGGACCCTCATCCTCGCGGCGACGGGACCGGGGCAGTTCCGGGACGACCGTCCGGTGACACGCGGTATCCCCGTGCACGCCGCGAAGGACCTCGTCGAGATGGGGTACGAGGGCTACATGCGCGAACACATCGCGGCGACCTTCTTCACGCCGGAATTCGCCGCGGCGCATCCCGACCGTGTTCGTTCGCTCCACGACGCATTCTGGGCGCACCGTCCCGATCTCGAGAACTACCTGCGGCATGTCGTCGCGCGCCAGGAGCATCAGACCGCGGAGCGGATCGGTGAGATCCGAACACCCACCCTCGTGCTCGTCGGCGACCGCGACACCGCCACGATGGGCACGGGAGTGCACACCGAACAATCGGATTTCCTGATGCGGCACCTGCCGGTCGCGACGCTCCGCGTCATCGCGGGCGTCGCCCATGGCTACTTCTGGCAGGAGCCCGTCCTGACCGCGCAGATCGTCCTGGACTGGACCGCCCAGCATTAGCTCAATCTTGGCTCCGCCCGAGAGACACGCTCAGGGCCGGTGGATTCGCTCGAAGCGGACCGGGTAGTGCAGCCAGCGCGTGAAGCGCTCGGTCCGAAGGTCGCGCTCCGGCGCGCGCTCGGGATCCGGCCGCACGCCGCGCCGCGCCACCGCCTGCACTTCGAGCGCGACGAGCCCGTGCACGTGATCGTCGTCCACATCGAAGCTCGCGGGGATCGGGAACCCACCGCCGACCGCGCGGCCCGGGCATTGGTGCGCTCCCGCGCCGAAGGACAGACCCCACCGGGGTACGTTCGCCCCAACGGCTCGGTCGGGGTCGAACTCGTCCGCGGTCGGCCCGAACACGTCGCGATCGCGGTTGCCCTTCGCGAGGTCGAGCACCACCAGCGCGTCCTCCGGGATCCGCCGACCGGCGACCTCGGTGTCCGCCTCGGCCCGCCGCTTCGCTTTCGGGGTCGTCGGGCGGAGCCGAAGGGTCTCCTGGACGACGCGCTGCGCGAAGAGCGTGTCGGCCGCCACACGCGCGAGGAGCCGCTGCGCATCGCTCTGCGCGAAGATGAGGTCGAGGGCATTCACGAGGGTCTGCGCACTGGTGTGCGTCCCGCCCTGGAGATACGTCGCCACCTCGCGCACCACACGACCGTCGTCGGACAGCTCGAGGTTCGCGTCCGCGCGATGGAGCAGCAGGATCGTGAGGATGTCCTGCGGGAGGTCCTGCTCCGCTAGGTCGCCCTTCCGTATGGACTCGATGAGCGTCGCTCGCCGATCCCAGGCCGGGCGCACGAACTCCCGCTCGAATCCGGCGTACGCCTCACGGACGAGCGCGCGCACCGCCTCGGGATCCTTCGCGTCGAGGATCGCGCTCCCTTGCGAGAACGCATCCACGTGACGGACGAGCGTCCGCAGCTGGTCGAGCGACGACGGGTCGTATTCGATCCCGGCGCGGCGCGCAGCGAGCACGACCGAGAGGAGCTCGCCGATCGGGAACAGGTCGACGCGGTCGCTGGTGATGAGCGTGTCGAGCAGGTCATTCATCACCTTTGGGAACAGCTCGCGCTCGTACAGGCGCAGCACGTCGGCGCGGAACTGCGTGTTCTCGATACGGCGGCGGGCTCGATGGGTCGCGCCGTGCGCGATGCTGACGATCCCGTCGCGGATGTTCCCCTCGTGGTACGACCGCTTGTCGAACGTGCGTGACAGGTTCGGGTCGAAGAGCGCGGCACGGATGTCCTCGTACCGATCGAACGTCACCGTGGCCGCGTATGTCGTGAGAAGGGCGGCGCCGCTCACTCGTCGGTTCCCACCGTGATGGCGCGCGTCGGGCAGTTGAACGCGGCTTCCTCGAGCAGCTCGCGCGCGGTCGCGACCGCGCCCGGCTGCGGAACCGAGACGCCGCTCCGGTCGTCGATACGGAACGCGTGCGGCGCGAGACGCACGCAATCGCCTGTTCCGATGCAGAGCTCCGGATCCACCCGCACTCGTATCGTGCTGCCCACGGCGCTAGACGGACTCTCCCATCGCAGGCGCCGGCAGCACCTCGCGATCGAGGCCCCGCCACGCAGAGCGCACGGCGATGAGACCGATGGGCGCGAGGACCGTGCCGGCGAGGCACGCCGCCGCCGGGCCGAACGCTGCGGCGATCGCGCCGGCGGCAAGCGCGGCGAACGGCCGGTTGCCGAGGTGCGCCATCTGGTGCAGCGCGAGAAGACGGCCGCGCACCGCGTCGGGCACCTCGGTCTGCAGCACCCCGGTGAGGACCGGGAAGCAGAACGAAAAGCCGGCGCCGACGAGCCCGCCGCCCGCACCCGCGAGGAGCAGGGTCGGGGCCGTCCCGACCACGACCAGGCCAACGAGCTGGAACGCCAGCCCGGTCGACGCCAGTGCACGGGCGCTCCCTCGGCGCGCGAAGGGGATGGCCGTCAGGATGCCGATGATCATTCCAGCGCTCTGCGCGGCGACGAAGACGCCGGCGTCACTCGAAGGTGCGCCGAGATGCGTGACGATGATCGGGGAGAGGGTGCGGATCATCTCCGCCACCGCGCTCGTCGAGATCACGCCCACCATCACTCCCGCGATCCATGGCTGCGAGCGCACGTAGTCGACGATCCCGGTCGCGGCGGCCGCGGCCAGCCGCCTTGCCGAAGGTGAGGCGCGTCCCCCGATCCCGCGGGCGTACAGGTACGCCATCGACAGGATCGGTGCGGCGAACGACGCGGCGTTGATCGCGAAGGCCCAGGCGTAGCCGGAGGTCGTGAGCAGCACCGTCGCGAGCACGGGTCCGGCGAGCTGGGCGATCTGGAACTGCAGCGTGTTCAGCCCGACCGCCTCGGTGAGCTGCTCACGTTCGACGAGCGATGGCAGCATCGCCGTCATCGACGGCTTCGCGATCGTCCAAGACGTCTGAAGGAGGAAGGCGGTGATCGCGACGTGATACTCGTTCGCGTTGCCGCTGATCGCGAGGACCGCGAGACCGGCGCTCACCACCAGTGAGACGAGCTGCGTGACGATGACGATGATCCTGCGATCGAAACGGTCGGAGATCTGGCCGCCGCTCACCGAGAAGAGCAGCATCGGCGCCCACGACGCGAAGTTCAGCAGCCCGACGGCCAGCGCGGAGCCCGTCCGGTCGTAGACGAAGACGGACGCGACGACGTTCTGCAGCCAGGTCCCGATATTCGAGACGAGCCCGCCCGTCCAATACACGCTGAACGCCGTCTGGGCGAATGGCCCGAGCCGAGACCTCATGCGTGCGAATTGTCTCCGTGCGACGCGATTCCGTCGAACCATGGCCGCATCGTGCATACAATCCGCTCCGCGAACGCCAGGGAAGGAAACTGGAGCGCATGAGCGGGAGCGAAGCGAACGGCCACGACGCCAACGTCAAACGGCGTCTCGACCGGATCATCGCGGACGCGGCTGCGAGCAAGCTGACGGCGCAGGACCTCGTGCTCACGTCGATGCGGGAAGCGATCCTCACGGCGGCGCTTCCGCCGCGTACGCGCCTGCGGCAGGAGAAGCTCGCCGAGATGTTCGGCACGAGCCGTATCCCGGTGCGCGAGGCGCTGCGCGCACTCGAGTACGAGGGCCTGGTCACCTCGCTCCCCTACCGCGGGTTCACCGTGACGGAGCTGGACGCCGACGACATCGAGGAGGTGTACGACCTCCGCATCCTCCTTGAGAGCCACGCGGTGCGGCTCGCGGTCCCGCTGATGACGGATGAGGACCTGCGCATGCTCGAGGAGCTGTTCGCGGAGATGAGGGATGCCCAGCCTGGCGATGCGCAGCTCGCCGCCCGCGAGCGGTTCTACATCAAGCTCTACTCGATGACCGGCCGGCATCGCCTGGTGAACCTCATCTCGCGGCTGCGCCAGGAGGTCGCGCGCTCCCTGCGGTGGCCGACGCTGCAACACGCACCCGAGCATCACGAGCAGTTCTTCGAGGCCATCCGAGCGGGCGATGCGGATCGCGCGGCGTCACAGCTGGCGAGCCACTACCGCCGTGTCGCGATCCTCATCCGCCGTTACCTGCGCGACGCGTCGCTCACCGAGCGCGCCGCGCGACGACCGACGGCCGCGCAGACCATCGGTGCCCGCACCAGACGGAGCGCGCGATCGGCGACCAGGAGAAGACGGAGGGGTGGACATGCGGCTGGCGGATAAGGCGATCGTCGTCACGGGCGCGGCACACGGGATCGGAAGGGCGTACAGCGAGAGGCTGGCCTCCGAGGGCGCGAGCGTGGCGCTGCTCGACATCGACGCGAAGCGCAACGAGGAGGTCGCCGAGGGCATCAACAAGGACGGTGGGAAGGCCGTCGCGATCACGACGGACGTCCGCGACTTCGCGAGATTCAGAAGCGCCGTCGACCAGGCCGCGAAGGCGTTCGGCAAGCTGACCGGGATCGTGAACAACGCCGGCATGCTCAACGTGGTCCCGATCACGCGCTGCAACTTTGAGGACATCCCCGACGCGGAGTGGGATGAGTCCTTCCGGCTCAACACGAAGAGCGCCTGGTACGGCTGCAAGGCCGCCGTGCCGCACCTTCGCGCGAACAAGAGTGGGAGCATCGTGAACATCGGCTCCAGCACGATCTTCCGCGGCGTGCCTACGCGTGCGCACTACGTCGCCGCGAAGGCGGCGCTCATCGGCTTCAACCGCACCATCGCGCGCGAGCTCGGCGCGGACTACATCCGCGTGAACCTCGTCTGCCCTGGCAGCACGCTCTCCGAGGAGAACCCGAGTCAGGAGACGGTCGCGATGCGTGAGGCGGTGGTGAAGACGCGCTGCCTGCCGCGCCTCGAGCGTCCCGCTGACCTCGTCGGCACGATCGCGTTCCTGCAATCCGACGACAGCGCGTTCACGACCGGCCAGACCTTCCTCGTGGATGGTGGCAGCGCGTTCCACTAGGACGCTAGTGGATCTCCTGGCGCCAGACCTCGTAGCGCTTCTCGATCCTCCGTACGCCTTCGCCCATGAGCACTCCGAACACGCCGAGCAGCACGACGCCGAGCATGACTCGCGCGGTGTTGAGGAAGGCGCCGTACAGCTCGATGTAGTGCCCGATGCCCTCGTTCGCCGCGAGCTCTTCCGCCACGATCACTCCCACGAGCGCGCGGCCCGTCGCGATACGGATACCCGTGAGGATGAACGGGAACGTGCTAGGAAGGATGACCGAGCGGAAGCGGAGCCAGCGGGACGCCCCGAAGCTGTCCGCGATGTCGAGATGGCGTTCGGCGACCGAGCGGACGCCCGCGACGGTGCTCACGATCACCGAGAAGAAGGCCAGAAGAAAGACCAGGATCACCTTGGACTCGAGACCGATGCCGGCCACGAGGATGATGAGCGGCGCGATTGCGGCCTTCGGCGTCGAGTAGATGCCGAAGAGGAGGAAGCTCACAAGGTACTCGACCCGTCGGAACATGCCGATCGCGAGACCGAGGGGGATCCCGATCCCAAGCGCCGCGACGAACCCGAGGCCGAACTCAACGCCGCTCGCGGAGAGATCCGGCCAGATCGTTCCGCTGCCGAAGTCCTGCACCGCGGCGGACCACACGAGCGATGGCGTGCTGAGCAACGACTTCCGGTAGAGACCAAGATCGCCGGCCAGCTCCCAAAGGATCCCGATGACGACGAATCCGAGGATGCCGTAGAAGAGGCGCTCGTTCGCGCGAACGAGCCGCGTCAGGCCGCGAGGGCCGGCCGGGGCGAGGGGCGTGGATCCGACCGAGAGGGTCGCCACGCTAGGCCTGGCCCACCGGCGCTGCGGGAGCATGCTGGCTCGCCAGCAGCTTCCAGATCTGATCCGCGTATGCCGTGAACTGAGCGCTGCGCTTCAGCTCCAGCGCCCGCGGCCGCGGCAGCTCGATCTCGATGTCGGCCAGGATCCGACCGGGCCGCGCCGACATGACGATGACGCGATCGGAGAGATAAACGGCTTCCTCGATCTGATGGGTCACGAAGACAACGGTCTTCTGCGCCGCGTTCCAGATGCGGAGGAGCTCCGCCTGCATCACCTCGCGTGTCTGCGCGTCGAGCGACGCGAACGGCTCGTCCATCAACAGGATCGGCGCGTCCACGGCGAGCGCGCGCGCCAGGTTCGCGCGCTGCTGCATGCCGCCCGAAAGCTGGTACGGGTACTTCGCCTCGAAACCCTGCAAACCGACAAGCTCCACGAGTGGCGCCGCCCGCTTCCGCGCCTCGTCGTTCTTCACGCCGGCGCAGACGAGGCCATATGCGACGTTGTCGAGCACCGAGTACCACGGGAACAGCGCAGCGTCCTGGAAAACCATCGCGTCCTCTCGGCCCTTGCCGTTCCGCCGGAGGCGGATCTCGCCGGCAGTGGCCTTGAGCAGCCCGTTCACGATCTTCAGGAACGTCGACTTTCCGCAGCCGCTCGGCCCGAGCAGGCTCACGAACTCTCGGTCGGCGACGTCGAGGTCCATCGCCTCGATCGCGACGAGCCGCGTATCGGAGCTGCGATCGCGATACTCCATCCGCACGCCACGCGCGCTCAGCGCGAGATCCGTATTCGCCACTACGTCCCCTCCTCGAGATCGAGGTTCGCGCTCGGCCGCCACCGCTGGAAGTGCCGCTCGACGCGGCCGGCGGCCTCGGTCGTCAGGACCCCCATCAACGTGAAGAGCAGGACCCCGAAGAGCATGCGGTTGCCGTCGAGGACGTCCGCCGCGCGCTCGATCAACACACCGATCCCTTCGGTCTGCGCGTACAGCTCCGCCACGACGACGCCGATGAGCAGGCGCCCCAGGGCGAGCCGGACGCCCGCCGCGATGAATGGCACCGTCGCCGGGATCACGACCGACGTGAACAGGCGGCGCTGCGAGGCGCGGAAGCTGTGCGCGACGTCGAGAAGCTGCTGGTCGACGGTCCGCACGCCCTCGACTGTCGGCAGGATGATCGAGAAGAAGCCGCCGAGAAAGACAATGATCGTCTTCATCTCGATCCCGAGGCCGACCCACAGCACGACGAGCGGGATGAGCGCAGGCCGCGGGATCGCGTTCAGGAAATTCAGCCAGGGATCGAAGGCGAACGACACGCGACGGTACCAGCCGATCGCGAGGCCGAGGGGGACCGCGAGGACGAGCGAGGCGAGGAAGCCCACGGTGACCTCGGTGAGGCTGTAGCGGACGTCGTTCCAGAAGCGCGGGATCTGGACCTCGCGCACGCCCGCCTGGAAGACGCCTTGCGGCGAGCCGAAGAAGAGCGGATCCACGACGCCCGCGCCGGAGAGGACCTGCCACAGCACCACGAACGCCGCGAGCCCGCCGAGACCGAGGACGACGCGCTCGTTCCGGCGGTACCACCGTACGAGTGGCGGACGCCGCCGCCGGACCCGCGGGTAGATGACCCTATAGGTCGTGGCGGACTCGACGGACATCCGTCCCCTCTCCCCCGCGGCGGTGCGGCGCCCGCGTATTCTTCGTTCGCTGCGTGGACAATGTCAAACGATTTGTAAACATCATGCGGCCGCGATCAGCGCGCAAGACAGCATGTTGCAGCGAAGAGTCCCGCGTTCAATCCGATCGCAGTGCGCGCCAGAAGAGGACGGGACACCCCGCCATCACCGCGACGAGGCTTCGAGCGTGTCCTGGAGCTTCTCGTATCCGCGCCAGAGGGCCTCGTAGAAGAAGCGGATCCCGAACTCGATCCGCAGCGTCCGCGTACGCGCGTCGGAGTCGTTGAAGTGCTCGTGCGTGGTCATGCGCGGCGGAACATGCACCGCGTCGCCCTCTTCCCAGTCGACCCGCTTGCCGTCGATCATCGAGTAGCCGCGTCCTTCGAGCACGTACAGCATCGCCTCGGTGTGGGCGTGCTTGTGGCTCCCCGAATGCGGCGCCTCCTCGAATATGTTCGTGATCGCCACGGCCTTCGCGCGGAAGCCGTTCGTCTCATCCGACGGGCTCTCGCTCCCTCCCATGAGGATCCAGATGCCCGCGTGACGGTGCGCGCCCTTGCCTGGCCTCTGATGCTCGTGCCCGGCGAGGCGTCGCGCCCGCTCGTCGATGGCGTCCTCGAGGTGAAGCGAGATGCGCCGGCCGTCCGCAGCGAACTGCGACCTTTCCGCGGGGTGACGTCTCGCAAGCTCTCCATCGTCGCGCGCTTTCTCCTCGAGCTGGTCCAAGCGGCCCAGCTTCACGGCGAAGTCGAGATCGTGCGTCACCGCCGAGAGGTAGACAGCGGAGTCGCTTCCGGTGTTCACGTGCTGGTGCGACGCGCCATATGGGATGTGCAGAGTGGTCCCGGGCTTCCAGTCGTACCGTGCGCCGTCGATCACGCTGAAGCCGGTTCCGGCAAGGATGTGGATGCCCTCCTCGCCGTGGCTGTGTCGACCGCTGCGCCAGCCCGCGGGGATCTCGGCCTTCACGAGCGCGGTGCCCTGCGTGGGGAATCCCGTCGCCTCTCCGATCAGCATCGCGGTGCGGACATCCTGCGGTGTCTCGATCCACTTGAGGCCGCTGCCACGCGCGACGACCGGACCCTTACCGACCACCGCGTCGAGCCGCGCGCTCTCGCGCAGCCAATCGCGGTAGAAGTCGCTCACCGCCCGATGGTATGGCGCGACGTGAGCCTCAGTCGCCGGCGGCTATGGCCTCGCGCGCCTTTCCGCCGTACGCCGGAGCGTCTTCGAGATGCACGACGCTGTCGTATCCGAGCAGCTTGAAGAGTCTGTTCTGTGCCGAGAGCAGGACGAGCGGCTCGCGACCGGTGTTGAAGGTCTGGTGGACCGTGTTCTGCGGAACGTAGACGAGATCGCCGGCCGTGAACTCCCAGCGCGTCGGTTCCTTCGCGATGCGGGCGTAGTAGCGGTCATCGATCTCCGCCTCGACGTCCCACTGGAGGCTATGGCCGCTGCCCGAGATGACGTAGATCGCCTCGTCGGCCATGTGCCAGTGCTTCCCCGAGCGGCCGCCCGCTGGGATCTCCTGCTGATACAGGTCGAGGCTGTGGGTGCGTGCGTCGGTCCGCTCCGGATCGAGGATCTTCCGCACCCGGCCGTCGCGCGTCGTCTCCCACAGCGTGTCCGAAGGCTTGATGACCTTTTTCTTGGATTCCCAGCCGGGGCTCCAAAGCTGCGACCAGTCTTGCCGTGGACCGAACCCGGAGTCGTTCGCCAGCGGCGCCGATCGTCCCTGCTGGATGAGACCCAGGACCATCCACGAGGTCTTGGCTTTCAGCACGAGCGCGAGCGCGCGCTCGGTGGTGGATCGGTTGAAGTGCCTGTGTTTGCTGTCGGTGTGGACGATGACGAGGTCGTCCTTCTCCCATTCGTAGCGCTCCCCGTCGTGGATCTCGTAACCCTTGCCTTCGAGGATGTAGAAATGCGCTTCGTTCTGGTGACCGTGCCCATGGTTGGTGCCGCCGGGCTTCAGCTCGACGAAGTGGACCTGCAGCGTCTGGGTGAGGAACGGCTCATCGCCCGGACCGAGCATCCACCAGGTGCGCGACTCGCCCTCGTCCGAATCCCCGGAATGGCCGACGGTGGCGTCGTCCGTGACCGTCCCGGCGCGGCGGACGCGCGGTGTGCTGCGCTGCCTCGCGCGGAACTCCTTGAGGCCGTAGGTTTCTGAACCGATGCCACGCAGGAACGTGCGGCCGTCCTCGCCCATCGATCTCCTCCGGATGTGATGCTGTCGCGGTTTACGCCGAAGGTCCAATGGTATGACGTTTCGTCAGGCCCGCCGCTTCACGCGCCGCCGGACTGGACATAGCGACAGCGAGCCAGGCGAGCAAGCTCAGCACGGCCATGATCTGGAACATCGCCGCGATGCCGAAGGCGCTCGCGACCACGCCACCGAGGGCGGGCCCCACGATCGTGCCGATGTCGAGGCCCGAGTTGTAGATGCCGGACGCAAGCCCTACGTCACGTCCTTCGTTGCGTAGCTCGGCGATGGTCGCGGCGCTCGTCGCGCGGAGGATCCCCCGCGCGAGCCCGAGCACCACGAAGATCGGGAGCAGGACGGCGAGCGACGCGGACAGGGGAAGCGCGGCAGTCGCGGCGGCGGCCGCGAGGACGGCGACCACGGTCACCCGGCGATAGTCCACCGCGTGAAGCAGGACGATGCCGGTCGAACGGACGAAGATGGCCGCCCCGCTTTTCACGGCGCGCAGGACGCCAACGATCGCGAGTGAGATCCCGATCGCGGGCGCGAACACCGGGAAGAACGTGTCGACGCTGTCCATCACCACATTCAGGTAAAGGACGATGACGAAGGCGAGCCACACCCGGCTGTCAAGCCGCGCGCCGGCGGTAAAGAGCCCGCGTAACCCGCTGCCGCGATCGATCGGGAAGGGTGCCGCTTCGACCGGCGGCAGCGCCAGCACGACTGCCGCGGCGGCGAGCGGGAGCAGTCCGATGAGGCCCAGCGTCGGCGGGATCCCGATCGTGTCGGCGAGCGAGCCACCGATGAGAGCGCCGAGCGCGTAGCCCGTCGAGTTCGCGGCGGTGTACCAGGCCATGGCCACCCCGGCGCGACGACCTCCGCTCACGTCTATGGCCAACGCGAGGCCGAGCGTCCCGAGGCTTCCGAACGCGAAGCCGTGGAGCACGCTGAGCACCGCGACCGCGAGCGGCTGCCCGCCGGCAAACGCGAAGCCGCTCGTGGAGATGGCGAAGGCGACGAGGGCAAGCGCGAGCTGCCGTTTCACCCGGTGGGCGCGGTACGCGACGCCGACGGGCAGCCGCGAGATGAGCTGGAGCACGGCGATGAGCGATGTCAGAAATCCGATGAGCGAGAGCGCGTAGCCGTACCCGGCGAGGTAAGGCGGAAGCACGATCTCCACCGTGCCTTTGGTCGTGGTGATCGCGGCAGTGATCACGAGAACGGCGATGAAGGGTCGAGCGATCGTCGGCATGGTCGCGCATTATGTCTGCGTGAAGACCCAGACCGTCGAGTTCCACAGCGAGGGCGCGCGACTTCGTGGCTTCCTGCACCGACCCGATGCGGAGGCCGGGCGCCTTCCGTTCATCGTCCAGGGTCCGGGCTGGCTCGGCCTGGCCGACGCGAAGCTGTACCGGCCATATCACCAGGCGTTCACGGACGCGGGCTTCGCCGTCCTCATCTTCGACTACCGCGGGTTTGGTGAGAGCGAAGGCGATCGAGGAACGATCTCACCGGATTGGCAGCTCCGGGATTGGCGCAACGCGATCGCGTATATGCGTGAGCGCGCGGACATGGCCGCCGACCGCGCGGCGATCTTCGGCAGCGGCGGAACGGGGGGCGGCAACGCGATCCTTGCCGCTGCGGCGGAGCCGGAGATCCGCGCGACGATCAGCCAGGTACCCGTCGCGGACGGCCGCGACTGGCTGCATCGCATGCGACCAGAGCACGAGTGGGTCGCCTTCCTCGCGGCGGTCGAGGCCGATCGGCGTCAGCGAGCGACGACCGGCACCGGAATCACCGTGCATCCGCGCGAGGGGATCATGGTCGAGACGCCCGAGCGTCGTGCGAGCTCGGTGAAGTCCGACGTCGACGGTCGCATCCCGACCGCCGTGCCACTCGCTTCCGCGCACGGCATTCTCGAGTACCGACCGATCGATGTCGCCAGTCGCGTCCACGGATTGATGGTGGTCGGCGTCGAGGACGACGCGGTCACGCCGACCGATCACGCGCGGCACCTCTACGACGCGGCGGGCCGGCCCAAGAAGCTCGTGCTGCAGGGCGAGACGACGCACTACGCGGCGTACCGCCAATACGCGGGCGTGGTGATCCCGATGATGGTGGACTGGCTACGGCGCCTCGTCCTCCAGGACGGCGCGATCGAGGTGCGGGAGCAGTACGCACAGGAGGAGACCGTCTACCGCGTAAGCGAGACCGCGGCCGTCGAGAAGATGCCGGCATGACCCACGACATCGTCATCCGCGGAGCGAAGGCCGTCCTCGAGGACGGCACGCGCGTCGTCGATATCGCGATCGACGGCGAGCGGATCGCGGCGATCGGGGAGCCGGGCGGGGTGCCGAAAGGCCGGCGCGAGATCGACGCGAAGGACCTGGTCGCCCTTCCCGGCCTGATCGACATGCACTCGCACCACCGCGAGCCCGGATTCGCCCACAAAGAGGATCTCGCCGCGATCGGCCGCCAGTGCGCGGCAGGCGGCGTGACGACGTCGGTCGCGATGCCGAACGTCAGCCCGCCACCCACGACGGCGAAGAACCTCGACGACATGCTCGCGCTCTATCGCTCGCGCTCGATGGTCGATTACAACGTGAACGCTTCGGGTGTCGAGCTCGACGAGATCCCCAAGCTCGCCGAGCGCGGGATCCTCGCGTTCAAGATCTTC
>VBFI01000066.1 GCA_005889275.1 Chloroflexota bacterium
ATGAGCGATACCCGGCGCCGCGCCCTAACCGTCTCGCCTGGGACTCGCGAAGTCAGACGAGCGCTCTCGCCGTCGGCACCGTGACGCATTCGGCGGATAGGTCCATGCTCGGGATGGCGGCAGCGGGAGGGGACGGGTCGTCTCCCATTCTCAGCGCCAATTCTCGAGGAGGTATTCATGGAGCAGACCAAAGAATTTGCATTGACCCTGGACGATCGACCGGGCACGCTCGCGAAAGTGACGGACGCGATCGCGAGCGCCGGAATCAACATCGAAGGCTATGCCGCCGTGCCGTCAGGCAAGGACGGCAAGGGCGTCTTCCGGGTCATCACAAAGGACCCGGCCAGCACGAAGAAGGCGCTCGAAGGCGCCGGGTTCAAGGTCCAAGAGGAGCGTGACGTCGCCCTCGTCGAGGTCGACGACCGGCCGGGCGTCCTCGCCCAGATCCTCCGCAGGGTCGCCGAGAACGAGGTGAACGTCGGACCGACGTACTCGATCACGCAGAACCGGATCGCGATCAGTGCCGACGACTTCGGCAAGCTGCGCGAAGCTCTGCAGGAGCTGAGTCCAACCGCAAGACGCAGGTAGCGAGGCCACCTACCCTCCTGCTGCCGCCGACCCACAAACGACGAGACCCGCGCCCGCATTCCTATTAATAGGGCCTTACCCCAGTAGGGTCCGCAGCGACCCGAGCCATGCCGACAGCACGAGCAGGGCGATCGTCGCAACGGCGGCGCCGAGCACGAACAACGCGTCATCCCAGGTGAGTCGGGCGTCGCGGTAGTACGTCCGTCTTGTCGCGGCCGCGAAGCCACGCGCGTCCATCGCGATCGCGATTCGCGTGGCACGCCGCGTCGCGTCGGAGAGCAGCGTCACGAGCTCGCCGACCGCTTCGCGGCCGCGGCCGAGCGGGCCGCGCGGCATCGCGCCGCGCACGCGCCTCGCGAGCCGGACCTGCGCGTACTCGTCCGCGAAGAACGGCAGGAAGCGATAGCCCGCGAGCAGCGGATAGCCGATGCGGAACGAAAGACGCGCGTGCCGGATCAGGCTGACGACGAGATCGGTCGGGTCGGTCGTCCACACGAACGCCAGCGAGAACATCCCGATGGCGATCCCGCGGACCGCGATCGCGAGGCCGAAGCGCAGGCCCGCCTCGCTCGCATGGAACGGTCCGATCGTCCAGGTCGCCGGTCCCTGGGTCGCGGCAAACACGGCGTTGCTCCACACGAAGCCGACGCCGAGAAGTGAGAGCGGCACGAGCGCGCGCAGGATCGTCGTTGGCCGCGCCCCGCCGGCGAGCGCCACGGCGAGCGCGACCGCGAGGAACAGCGCCGGCGTGACCGGGTCGACGATGAGGATCAGCAGCAACGAGATCCCGAGCACCACGACGAGCTTCACGGTCGGGTCGCGCCGGGCGAGAAACGTCACGTCCGTACCGCCTCCCGCGCGCCGAGCGCGGCGCGCGCCGCGTCGAGTCCGGTCAGCGGCGGGATCGTCCGATCGCGCTCTCTCGCGCGCGCGAACGCGCTCGCCGCCGGCGGCAGGGCCAGCCCGAAGCGCGCCAGATCAGGGCGCTGGAAGAGCTCCGCCGGTGATCCGACGAACCCGATCGCACCGTCGGCCATCGCGACGGCGCGGTCGGCGAGCTCGGCGACGAGCGAGAGATCGTGCGTGATGAGGACGACCGTCGTCCCGCGGTCGCGCTCCTCGCGAAGGATCGTGACGAGCTCGCGGGTGTTTCGCAGGTCCTGGCCGAACGTCGGCTCGTCGAGGATGAGCACCGTCGGGCTGGTGACGAGGGCGCTCGCGACGGAGAGCCGCCGCTTCTCACCGTGCGACAGCGAGTGCGGATTCGCCTCCGCGAGCCGCGCGAGGCCGAACCGCTCCAGTAGCGCATCGGGATCGCGTGCGATCCGCCGGCCGATCGTCGCCGCGTAGCGCACCTCGTCACGGACGGTCGTCGCGAGGAAGCCGCGCTCGGGGTACTGGAAGACGTAGGCGACGTCGCCGCTCACGTCGACGGTACCGCGCGACGGACGCAGCACTCCCGCGAGGAGCAGGCCGAGCGTGCTCTTCCCGGCGCCATTGGCGCCGACGATCGCCGAGATCTCGGCTTCGTGCAGCTCCAGCGTCGCACCGCTCACCGCATCGCGGTCGTCTCCGCGGTAACGATGGGCCACGCCGCGGGCGGCGACCGTGATCCGTCCCGGCGGGCGCCGCTCGCTCCGGACCGGAGCCCCGCGCGGCCACCGATCGATGAGCAGCGCCGCGGCCTCGTCGACGTCTCGCGGCATCCGATCGGCGCCCAGGATCCGCGCGAGCTCTGCGAGCTCGGGTTGCCAGACCCCGAGCCGATCGAGCTCGCCGGCGCGTCCCATGAAGATCGCCTCGGGATCGCCCGTGAAGGCGAGGTGGCCTTCGTCGCCGAGCACCGCGACGCGGTCGATGAAACGGAGGAGCGGGTCGAGGCGGTGCTCGATCACGAGGAACGAACGCTCGCGCCGTAGCGCGAGCGCGGCGAACGCAGTGATGACCTCGCGCGCGCCGATCGGGTCGAGGTTCGCAGTCGGCTCGTCGAGCACGAGCGCTCGGGGGCGCATCGCGAGGAGCGAGGCGAGTGCGACGCGCTGCTTCGTCCCGCCGGAGAGAGCGTCCAGCCGTCGTGGCGTCGCGGGCCCGAGGCCGGTGGCCGCGCGAGCCTCCGCGATGCGCTCGCCCATCTCGTCCCGCCCCAGGGCGAGGTTCTCGAGCCCGAAGGCGATCTCGTCGTCGGTCTCGAGCATCACGAGCTGCGTCTCGGGATCTTGGAAGAGGACGCCGACGTCCCGGGTGAGCTCCGCGAGCGTGGCCGCGCGCGTGTCGCGGCCGCCGACCGTCAGCGTGCCGCTCTCCCAGTGCGCGTCGAGCGCGTGCGGGATCAGGCCGTCGAGGCAGAGCGCGAGGGTGCTCTTTCCGGCCCCGCTCGGGCCGAGGAGGAGGAGACGCTCGCCCTCCTCCCACTCGAGATCGAGACTCCGGAGCGCCGGTCGCTTCCGTCCGATGTGCCGGACGGTGAGCGACTGGGCGCGCGCGAACATGCTCAGACTTCCTGCACTCGCTCCCGGCCGAGCGCGAAGTAGTTGAGCGATCCCGTCGCCGCGACGAGGTCACCGATCGCCTTCGCGGCGAGGCCCGCGAGCGTTCCGGCGACCACGCGAGTGATGAAGAGTCCGAGCATCACGCCGGGATCGAGCGCGAAGTAACCGAGGCGCAACCAGTTCCAGGGGAGCGCGATGATTCCGGCCGCCGCGCCGGCGACGGCCATCGTGCCCCAGCCCCAGCGGCGATACCCGGTCGCCGCGAACACGAGCTCGGGTCCGAGCGCCTGCATGAAGCCCGTGACGATGAGCACCGGACCCGCCGGCGCGCCGAGGAGCACCTCGGCGAACGCGGCGAGCGTCTCGGAGAGGAAGGCCGCGCCCGGCCGCCGGATGATGTATCCGCCGAGCAGGCCGCTCACGAACCAGAGGCCGAAGAGGAGCTCCTGGCCGAACTGCGCGCTGACACCGGCGAGGATCGTCTCGATCCCCAGGTACGGCCCGAGCCACGCCCAGTAGATCGCGCCGAACACCACCGCGAGCACGGCGAGC
>VBFI01000087.1 GCA_005889275.1 Chloroflexota bacterium
GAGGAGCGTGACGCGGCTCCCGTGAAGGAGCCGGCTCAGCACGTCGCGGCCGAGCTCGTCGGTCCCGAGCAGGTGCGCGGCGGAGGCTCCGGCGAGGCCGTGCGCGGGGTCGGTCGCCTCCGGCGGGATCGTCCAGAGGAACGGACCGAGGATCGCGAGCGCCGCGATCGCCACGAGGACCCCGAGCGCTCCGAAACCCAGCCGGGTCACGCG
>VBFI01000088.1 GCA_005889275.1 Chloroflexota bacterium
GGATGACCGCGTGAACCGCACGACCGTCGGAAGGATGGTCGTCGCGAGGGCACACGCGGGCAGGACGAGGTGCGCAAGGCGATCCGCGAGCGTGTCCGAGGCGACCGAGGTCACGCCCGCCGAGGGCAGGACGCGCAGCGAGACGGCGAACACGAGGATCAGCACGATGCCGAGCCAGAACACGGGCACGGCGAGCCCGACCGCGGTCAGAAGGCTCAACACGTGATCGATGCCGCGCCCGCGGCGCAGCGCCTGCACGACACCGATCGGGATCCCGAGCGCGATCGATCCCAGAAGCGCGGCGCCGGCGAGCATGAGCGTGTTCGGCAGGCGGTCGCCGATCCTCGTCGCGACCGGCTCGTTCGTAAGGAGCGAGGTGCCGAGGTCTCCGTGCACCGCGCCGCCGAGCCAATCGAGGTAACGCTCGGGGACCGGCTTGTCGAGCCCCATCGCGCGGATGAGCGCTTCGCGCTGCTCGGCGGTGACATCGAAGCGCATCACCGAGGAGGGGCCGCCCGGCGCGAGGTTCACGAAGAAAAAGGTGAGGGCGCTCGCGAACAACACCACGAGCGCCCCCAGCGCGAGCCGCTGCAGGAGAAAGCGAATTACTTCTTAGCCAACCACCATTCGCCGATGTACTGCACCGCGTCACGGAGGCCGAGCTCCGGGACGCCCTGCAGCGACGAGCTCAGCACGTCGACCTCCTGCGGGTACCAGAGGAAGAGGTACGGGAGCGTCTCCGAGGTGTAGGCCTGGAGCTGCTTGTAGACGGCCTTGCGCGCCTCGAGATCGCTCGCGCTCTGGCCCTGCACCAGGAGATCGTCGAGCTTGGGGTCCTGGTAGCCGGGAATGTTGAAGCCCTTTCCGGCCGCGCTCGAGTGGTAGTACGGGAAGACGTCCGGGTCGCTCGGGTACGTCCACCAGTTGACCGTCGCGGTGTAGTTGCGCTGCACGACGTCCTTCTGGATGTACGCGTTCCACTCCATCGTGTTGAGGTCCGCGATGACCCCGACCTTCTTCAGGTCCTGCTGGATGAGCGCGTTCACCGGCTCGAGCACGCCGCGCTGGCCAACGTCCATCGTGAACTGGAACGGCTTGCCGTCCTTCTGCAGGACGCCGTTCGCCCCGGGTGTCCAGCCCGCCTGCGCGAGCAGGTCCTTCGCCTTCTGCGGGTCGTACGGATACTTCGACGCGAGCGATGGGTCGTAGTAGGCGGCGAGCGCCGGCGTGATCGGTGAGTTCGCGATCGAGCCGTACCCGAGCTCGACCGACTTGATGATCGCCTGCCGGTCGATGGCCTGAACGAACGCCTGGCGCACGCGCACGTCGGTGAAGCGCTGGTCGGTCTGATTGAGCGCGAGCCAGTAGTACTGGACGAGCGGCCGCGACGCGACGACGAGGCCGTTCGCGGTCTTCACGCGATCAACGGCCGCCTTGTTGTCGAGGATCATGATCGTGATGTCGCCCGAGAGGGCCTGCGCGATCTGGGTGTTCGGGTCAGGCACGACCGTGAACACGACCTTGTCGAGGTACGGCTTCGGACCGAAGTAATTCTCGTTGCGCACGAGCGACACGCTCTGGCCCGACGTGTACTTCTCGACCTTGAACGGGCCCGTGCTGACGGGAACGCCCTTGTTGAAGGACGTCGTCTTCAGCGGATCCGCCGAGAGCACGCGCTTCGGCAGGATGCCGGCGTTGTACGCGAGGAAGGACGCGAGTGCGGCGAACTTGCGCGACAGGTCGAAGCGCACGGTCGTCGGGTCGACGACGGTCACGGTCTTCACCGCCGCGTAGCTCGCGCGGTTCTGAGCGCCGAGGTCCGGCTTCAGGACGACGTCGTTGAACGTGAAGGCCACGTCGTCGGCGGAGAACGGCGTGCCGTCGCTCCACTTCACGCCGCTGCGGAGCTTGAACGTCCAGCTGAGGCCGTCGGGCGCGATCGTCCAGCTCTCCGCGAGGTCGGGCGCGGGCGCGAGGTCCTTCCCGGGCTTCGTGAGGCCGTCAAAGATGACCCGGTTGATGAAGAGGGACTCGACGAAGGCGTTCGGGCTCCACGGGTTGAGCGTGGGATCCGCGCCGATCGGGATCGTCACCGTCCCGCCGGCGACCGGCGCCTGGCCGCTGGACGCGGCTGAACCGGCTGGTTGGCCCGCGCTCGTGCATCCCGAGACGATGAGCGTCAGAGCGAGCGCGAATCCGGCTATCGGCCGGTGGAAACGTCCGAAATTGATCATGGCGACCAACCCCCCACGGCGTGCTGCCCGGAGTCTATTCCGGCGACTGCGCGGGAGCGGCACCGCCCTGATCGGAGAGGGGCGCGGTATTCCCGCGACCGCGGAAGTTCACGTCGAGGACCTCGAGGCGCTCGAGATGAGTCCGCAGGCGCCGTGCGAAGTCGTCCCAGCTCCGCGCGTCCTTCGGTGACCAGACGACCTCGGAGAGCGCGGCGAGGCGCGGCCAGGCCATGTACTCGACGCGTTTGGGATCCGGCATGTACTCGGTCCAGATCTGCGCCTGCGAGCCGAGGACGTGTTTGCTCTCTTCCGATGAGAGCGCTCGCGGGATCGGCTCGTATTGGTACACGTCCTCGAGCGAGTTGTGTCCGCCGATCCCCGGCGGCTCGGTCGGAAGCTCCGACGGCGAGTGGTCGAGGTATGTCGGCTTCTGCGGCGCCATGACCACATCGTGGCCGGCCTTCGCCGCGGCGATCCCGCCTTCCTCGCCGCGCCAGCTCATCACCGTGGCGCCGGGCGCGAGCCCGCCTTCGAGGATCTCGTCCCAGCCGACCAACCGCCGCCCGCGCTTGCTGAGCCAGTCGTCGAAATGGCGGATGAACCAGCTCTGCAGCTCATCCTCGTTCGCGAGGCCGAGCGTCTTCATGCGCTCCTGCGCGCGAGGGTTGTCCCGCCACTCCTGCTTGGGAACTTCGTCTCCGCCGATGTGGATGTAGGTCGAGGGAAAGAGGTCGAGGACCTCCTCGAGTACTCCTTCGAGGAACTCGAACACGCGATCGTGCACGCCGAAGATGCCGTCGAAGACTCCCCACCACGTGGCGACCTCGAGCGGCACGTCGGAGTTCCCAAGCTCCGGATAGGCGGCGATCGCGGCGCGCGCGTGACCGGGAAGCTCGATCTCCGGGACGACGGTGATCCCGCGGTCCATCGCGTACCGCACCACCTCGCGGACGTCGTCCTGCGTGTAGAAGCCGCCGTGCGGCTTCCCCGAAAACTTCCGTTGCTGGGGATCACGCGTCCGCGGCGCGATCATCGAGTCTTTCCGCCACGCGCCGACCTCGGTGAGCTTCGGGTAGCGCTTGATCTCGATGCGCCAGCCCTGGTCCTCGGTGAGGTGCCAGTGAAAGACGTTCAGCTTGTGCAGGGCGAGCAGGTCGAGATGCTTCAGCACGAACTCTTTGGGCATGAAGTGGCGGCCGACGTCGAGATGCGAGCCGCGCCAGGGAAACCGGGGACGGTCCTCGATGTCGAGGCACGGGATGGTCCACGCGATGTCGCCGACGAACGCCCGGCGGAAGACCGCGGTCGGCAGGAGCTGCCGGATCGTCTGCAGGCCGTGGATCACCCCGACGTCACGCGCCGCGCGCAGGACGATCTCGTCGGGCGCTACGGTGAGCCGGTACCCCTCGTCGCCCACGGCGAGGCGCGGGTCGATGGCGAGCGCGATCCGCGAGTGCGGCGCCTGCTCGACCACGCTGAGCGGAAGGCCGGTCGCGGGCCGCAGGTAGCTCCGCAGGAGCTCGGCGAGTCCGTGGAGCGCCGGGGACGACTGGATCCGGGTGAGGGGCGTGAGCGCGAACGTGCCGTCGCGCGGAGTCAGCTTCGCGGGGAGCGGGACGAGCGCGGGCGGCTCCGTTGCCACCGCGGCATCGTAGCGACGAGCCGGCTTAGTGGGAGGGATCGATGCGGAGGATGGCCTGGCCGAACGCGGGGATCTTGAGCTCGCCGAGGCGCGAGCCGTCCCGCGTCGAGATGATCGAAATGACGCCGCTGGCGTTGCTGACCGCGTACAGACGCTCGCCGTCGGGAGTGAGCGCGAGCGCGTCGAACTCGCGGTTGTCGGCCTTCCATACGGCGCTCGAGCTCAGGCTCTCCGTGCCGACGACGGAGACGCCGTTGTACGCGACCGCGTAGATGCGCGTGCCGTCCGGTGACAGCACCGCGCCACCGGTGATGTAGCGCTTCGCGTCGGCGATCGGGAAGAAGAAGCGGGTGATCGCGGCGAGCACGCCGCCGTCGGTCCGGCTCTGCGGGATCCCGGCCGTGCGCCGCAGCGTGAGCAGCCGCGCGTCGATCTCGTCGATCACTCCGAGCGCCGGATTGACGGCGTAGACCGAGTCGCCGCTCGGCGCCACCCCGACCGACCAGAGCAGGTATTTCTCGAAGTCCGTGGAGAGCTGATTTGTCGGCAGCGCGACCTTCTGGACGCGTCGCGACCCAAGATCGAGCGCGACGAGATACGGCGGCGAGCCGTTCGGCACGCAGCTCGGGCCGTCCGTCGACGTGCAGTTCGTCGCGGCGTTCCCCGCGTCAACGCTGTACATCCAGCGCCCGTCAGGTGAGAGGAGGCCCGGAGTCCGGAAGCCGTTCTGAGTGAGACCGGTCACGCCGGCCGTGACCGTCGCCGGAAGGAGCGATCTCGTCGGAACGTCGAACACACGGACCTTGGTCGTGCCGTCGCCGTACTCGTTCAGGTAGAGCGAGGTGCCGTCGGGCGAGATCGCGCCGAACGCGAAGCTCGATTGACTCTTCACGTCGAGCTTCGCCTCCACGGCACCCGAGGCCGTGTCGACGACTGCCATGTGGCTCACCCACTGGTCGTCGAATTTTCCGGGGTTGTAGCCAAGGACGAGGTGCCGTCCGTCGCGCGAGACCGCCGAGATCCCACTGTCGGGTCGCGCGGTCATGTATTCGCCGTCGACGGTGAACGACCGGAGCTCGCGCCCGCTCACGACGTCGATGACTCTTACGAGAGTCTGCGTCGCGCCGTTCACCAGCTCCGACGCGTAGAGCGTGCCGCGGTCGGGGGAGAGCGAGCCGTCGGGGTACGTATGCAGCGTCTCACCGGCGCGCGCGTTCATGACGATGACCTGCGCGACCCCGCCCGAGCCGACCGATCGCAGGTAGATCGTGTCCGACGCCGCGTTCGTGGGGCGCGGCGTCGCGGAGGAACTCGGGGCCGACGTCGGCGTGTCCGAGGCACGAGGAGCGGCGACCTGCGTCGCGCAGCCGGCGAGCAGGAAACCAAGGGTGGCCGCGGCGATCCGGCGACTCTGACCCATCGCGTCTATTACAACGGCCCCGCCAGAGCGGTTCCCTACCCCGCCGCGAGCGCCACGATCCCCGCGACCATCGCGACCGCGCCGATGCTCCGCCGCGCGAGATGTCCCTCCGCGAGGAACCGCGCGCCGAGGACCGCGCCCAGGAGGATGCCGATCTCGCGGGCGGGGGCGACGTACGAGACCGGCGCGACCACGAGCGCGGTGAGCACGAGAATGTACGAGAGCCGGCTCATGATCCCGACCGCGATGACCTCGCGCCGTCGCACCGTCCAGGTCCGACGGAGTTCGACGGACCGGCGGAGCGCGAACGGCGCGACGACGAGCGCCTGCCCGGTCACGCCTGCCCAGTCGTACAGGATCGGCGGGATCAGCAGCAGCGACACCGCCGTCTTGTCCCAGAGCGTGTAGCAGGCGATGACCACCCCGGTGAGGAGCGCGAAGGCGACCGCGCGTCCATCCGCGCGGAGCGCTCGTGGATCGCCCGTGAGGACGAGCGCACCGGCGAGGATCGCGAGCGCTCCGGCGACGGCGAGCGGTGTCGGCCGCTCTCCGAAGATCGCGACGGCACCTGCCGTCGCGAGAAGCGGACCGGTCGACCGCGCGAGCGGGTAGACCACCGAGAGATCGCCGGACCGGTAGCCCGCGGTAAGGACGAGGAAGTAGAGCGTCTGGAGAACGACCGCCACAGCGACGAAGACGAGCGCGACGGGCGGGAGAACGGGCCGGGCCACGAGGACGACGGCGAGGGCGAGCGGCGCGTATACGAGGGCGCCAGTCACGTACGCGAGCCACAGGAACGGCGTGTCCGCGCCGGCGCGCTTGGTCACGAGGTTCCAGCTCGCGTGGACGACCGCCGAGACGAGCACGAGGCCGAGCGCGAGGGCGCTCATCGCTCAGGCTGCGACGGTCTCCGCCCGCCTCCCACCGACCACCGCGATCGCCGCGCCGCCGAGCCCGAAGAGACACGCGAGCAGCAGGACGATGCCGCCGAGGATGGGCACGAGCCCAACGAGCAGGAGGACCACCAGACCGACGATGAGCGCGATCACCAGCTGAGCCGGCCGACGCGTGACGCGGAGGATGGACGCGCCGAGGCCCAGCGCGGCGACCGGGAGGCTCACCGCGAGCGCAGCGAAGTAGAACGCGAGCGCGACCAGGCCGAGCCACCAGCCGCCGATGTAGGCACCGACGACGAACAGCACGATCGCCAGGATCGGAAGACCGATCAGGAAAACGACGCCGACCCCGAGGCTCACGAACGGGGACCGCGCGAGCGCCTCGCCGGCGCGCCGCGAGAACGCCGGAAAGAACAGCACGAGGAAGAGGCCCAGGATGAGCAGCCCGACGAGGCCGCGCGCCCAATCGATCGCGATCGCGGCGGGCCCCGGCTCCGCCGGGCCGGCGGCGGGCGTCGTCCGTGTCGTCGCGCCGCGCACCACCGCGCCGGATGCGACCGTCGCTTCGTTCGCGCTCGTGTACGAGAGCGAGCCGTCGACGGCGGCGTGCTCGGTAAGGCGCAGGGACTCGCCCTGCGTCCTCACGTTGCCGCTGACGTGCCCGTCGATCGTCACCGCGCGGAACGCGGCCTCGACGCGCCGTCCGGTCTGCCCGCCGAGCGTCAGCGTGCTCCCGGCGGCGACGACGTCACGGCCGATCTTCCCGTTCGCGCTCACGGTCACGTCGTCGGACGCGGCGAAGAGATCGCCACCGACCTTCCCGTCGACGAAGATGGTCGCGCCGGCCGCGCGGACGCTGCCTCCCACCTGTCCGCGGATCGTCACCGAGCGGCCCGCGGCGATGAGATTGCCGGTCACCGTGCCGTCGACACTGATGTTCTGCCCCGCCGCGACGACGTCACCGTTCACGGTGCCGTTGATCGCGATGTTGTTGCCGAACGCGTAGAGGTCGTCATCGATCGTTTCGGCGGTCCCGATGACGATGTCGTTGCCCTGCCGGATGTCGGCCGCGGCGGCCGACGCCGGGAAGAGCAGGAGGAGCATGGGGACGAGCACGAGCGCGCGAAGAAGTCGCATCGCGACGAGCATGCTAGTCCCGCGCCGGGCTACTCCGTCGAGACGGTCTGGTCGGTGATCTCGGTCCCCGGGCGGACGACACGGAAGTTCGCCGCAGGATCGGCGAGGAGCCCGTCGACGAGGTCCGCGGCCTCTGCCTGGTCGCTCTCGCGGAGCGCGTCGCCGTACGCCCCGAGGAGCTCGCGAAGAGGGGCGAGGTCCTCGTCGCGAGGCGGCCGCATGTGCACCTTCGCGCCTTTCGCGAACCGGTCGCGGAGACCCGCGTCGTCGAGCCCGCGCTCGGGGTCATGGCGCAGGTACACGGCGCCACCGCTCATCCCCGAGCAGATCCAGCGGCCCGGATCGCCGAGGACGACCGCGCGCCCGCCGGTCATGTACTCGAAGGCGAACCCGCGGAGATCCCCGCCGAACACCACCTCGGCGCCGGAGAGGCGGATCGCCGCGCGCGCGTCGGCGCCGCCCTGGACGAGGAAGCGCCCGCGCTGAGCGCCGTAGCCGAAGCACTTTCCGACCGAACCGTCCACGTAGCGGCCCGCTTCGTTCCGCGCCTTCAGGATCGCGACTGCTCCACCGAGCGCGGTCTTGGCGGCGCCGTCCTGCGCGCCACCCCGCAGGGTCAGCGCGACCCCGTCGGTCGCGTACGCGGCGAAGCCGTTGCCGGCGACCGAACCTTCGCGGAACGTCTCCGCGATCTGGGTGGCCGTCGCGCCCGCGATCCGCAGGCGCGCGAGCTCGCCCGAGGCGTCCGTCGCGACGAAGCGATCGTCTGCGCGGAGGACGCGTTCGCTTTCCGCATCGGCCTCGGCCACGGCGACCCCGGCGACGACGCGCACCTCGCGACGTCCAGGCGGCGTCCACTCGACCGGCGCGACGAGCTCGCCAAGGTCGACGCGGTCGCCGCCGCGCGATTGGACGAGGAGATCGGTGCGCCCGACGAGATCCGCGGTCGCGCGGACCCCGAGGCTCGCGGCGATCGCGGCGAGCTCCTCGCGGAGCGCGCTGAAGAAGCGGCAGAGATTCAGCACGGCACGCTCGAACTCGCGTGGCTCGAACCGCTTCACACCGCGATCGGTGGCCTCGGCGACCGACTCGAGCTGAGTCGCGATGCCGACGTGGCATGTGTCGAGCTGGCAACCGCGGCAGATCGTGCAACCGATGGCGACCATCGCGAGGGTTCCGAAGCCCACGCGGTCGGCGCCGAGGCACAGCATCTTCGCGACGTCGAGGGCGCTCTTCATCCCGCCGTCGCACCAGATCTCGACGACGTCGCGAAGGCCCGCGGCGACGAGGGCGCGATGCGCCTGGGCGACGCCGATCTCGACGGGAAGTCCGGCGCGGCGGAGCGCGTGCTGGCGCGCCGCGCCGGTGCCGCCGTCGTATCCCGAGAGCGTCACGATGTCGGCGCCCGCCTTCGCGATCCCGATCGCGATGACGCCGATGTCGGGCACGACCGGGACCTTCACCGACACGCGGGCACGCGGGTTCACGGTCTTCAGCTCGTGGATCACCTGCGCGAGGTCCTCGATCGAGTAGATATCGTGGTTGTTCGACGGCGAGATGAGATCGATTCCCGGGACGGCGTTGCGCGCGAGCGCGACCTTCTTCGAGACTTTCCGGGCCGGCAGGTGGCCGCCCTCCCCGGGCTTCGCGCCCTGGCCGATCTTGATCTCGAGGTAGTTCGACGAATTCGCGAGGAGCGCCGAGACACCGAAGCGGCCGGAGGCGATCTGCTGTCCGCGATTGCGTGGATACCGACCGATGAGATCGGGGAGCTCACCGCCCTCGCCGTTGATGCAGAGCAGATCGAGCCTCGCCATCGCCTCGGCATACGCACGGTACGCGGTCTCGCCCTGCGATCCGAACGACATCGACGAGATGTAGAAGGGCGCCGCGTGTTCGCCCGCCGCGGTATCGGCGGCAGCCTCGTCCGCGACGGGGCGCGCGAAGTCGAGAAGATGTCGCAGTGACACGGGATGCAGCGTCTCGAGCTCGCGCAGCTTCTCCGCGTAGGACCCGTACGCCGCCTCGCCGTTCGCGACGGCGAGCGCCGCCTTCCACGCGCGCGGCCAGATGCGGAAGGCGGGCTCGAGCCTGGCGTCGCGCCGCTCGCGGAGCATCGAGCCACGGGCGAAGCCCTCCTCGGCGATGCGCTCCCAGCCAAGGCCGACCTCGTCGGTCGCGCAGAACGTCTCGAGGCCAACGAAGCGGGCGACCTCGGGCGCGAGGCCGACCGCGGAAAGCTGCCTCCCGTATCCGCGCAGCTCGTGGACGCCGAGCGTCGACATCACCTTCTCGATGCCCTTGCGGAGCGCTTCGACGAGGTTCGCGAGCGCGTCCGGGTCGCCGGTCGCGATGGCGTACTCCAGCAGCAGGTACGGGTTGACCGCATCGGCGCCGAGGGCGAGGGCGACCATCACGTCGTGGAGGTTGCGCAGGCTCCCGGCCGATATGACGAGCGCGCAGTCGCGCCGGAGCGTGGGCTGCGCGACGAGCGCGCGATGCGCGGCGGCGACGACGAGCAGCGGATCGAGCCAGGCGCGGCCCTCGGCGACGATGGCATCGTCTCGGACGACGACGAGCCGCGCGCCCGCGCGCACCCCGCGGACCGCCTCGGCGCCAAGACGGGCCAGCGCGTCGCGCGGATGGTCCTCCCAGTCGCGATCGGCCTCGAGCACGACCGGCGGTCGCCGCTGGTCGTGGCCCGCGAAACGCGCGAGAACGTCCTCGATGAGCCACGTCCCCCTCTCGCGCGCGAGCGAGCGGAAGTCGTCGGCCGCGAGACCGGTGGCCGCGGCGTGGCCGCCAAGGAGGATCGGCGTCGAGAGCTCGAGCCACGATCGCCGCGCGCGCCCCCGCGGCAGCGGCCGCGATCCGAGCAGGACGCGCGTGGAGAAGTGCTCGATCTCGCGCTCGCGGTCGATCGCCGGATTGGTGACGACCGCGACCGTCTCGTGCAGGTGATCCGCGAGATTCGCGCGCGGCGCCAGCGCGGCGAGCGGTCCGTCGTAGCCGAGCGAGCCGATGGGTTCGTTCCCGGTGTCCGCCATGGACGCGGCCTGCTTCAGATCGTCGGGCTCGAAACCGAGCGCGGCGAACTGCCGCTCACGACGCACCGACACGTCCTCGACCTCGTCCGGCGGGACGCCGACCTCCCAGCGGCGCACGGCGGCGATCGCCTCGGCCGGCCCGCCACAGCTGAGCCGCTCCCGAAGGCCCGCGGTGGGCACGCCATGCGCCGCGCGCGCGCCGACGAACCGCTGGCGCACCTGGCTCTGGTCGAGGAAGCGCCAGCCGCCCTCGTCGCGGCGGAGCGCAACCCGCTCGCCGGGACCGAGCGGCACCGGATCGGTCACGTAGCGCTCGAGCGGTACGAAGCCACGCTCGCTTGCGAAGACGTGCTCTTCGTCGGTCTCCACGTGCCACAGCGGCCGAAGGCCGAGCGCATCGACGCCGAAGACGCAGGTGTCCCCAACCCGCGCGAGGATCGCGGCAGGACCTTGCGCAAGTGGGCCGAACGCGGCGCGCGCCTGGACGTACGCGTCCTGCAGCTCGGGGCTCATGCGCTTCATCTCGTTGACGATCGGAGGGAAGAGGAGCTCGATGGCCTCGATGGGCGTGAGCCGATGACGGATCACCAGACCGCGGATGACCGCATCGACGTCCTGCGAGTCGCTCCCGTCACGCGAGAGCGGAAGGCCGAGCGCGCGGGCCTCTTCGCGGAGCCTGCTGATCGTGTTGATCTCACCGTTGTGAGCGAAGACCGCAAACGGCTGGACCCGGGTGAAGCTCGTCGACGTGTTCGTCGCGTAGCGGTTGTGGCCGAAAGCGACCGAGGTGGCGAAGCGGTGATCCGCGAGGTCCGCGAAATAGGCCGGAAGCTGGGACCCGACGCCCCGCAGCTTGTACACGACCGTGTGCCGCGAGAGCGAGACCACGGTCGCGTCGGTCGCGCGCTCTATCTCGACGGCCGCCTCGTACAGCGCTCGCGACCCGGGTCTCCCGCCTCGCGCGAGCTCGAGCGCGAGCTGGACGAAGCGCGGCGCCTCGACACGACCGCGCGGGCCGAGCGCCGCCTCGTCGGTCGTCTCGGTGCGCGCGAGCAGGACGCGGATCCCGTGGGCCGCGAGGATCGGCCGGAGCTCGGCGAGCTCGCCCTGCCCGAGGAAGATGTGCCCGACCGCGAAGCGCCCGCCGCGGACCGCCGCCGCATCCTCTCCCGCGCGCGCGAGGAGATCCGCCCAGAGCGCGCGCGGGATGTCGGTGAGCACGCCAGCGCCGTCGCCCTCGCCGTCGACGGCGCCCGAGCGATGCGCGAGGCACGCCATCCCGTAGAGGACGAGGTCGAGGACTTCGCGTGTCGGCCGCGCGTCCTTGCGCGCGACGGACACGAGAGCGCACGCGTCGTGCTCGCTCGCCACGGCTCCTCCCATCTACAACAAAGCCTCCCGTTTGATCCGGGAGGCTTTCGTCGCGCTGCGTGCTCGCGGTCGCGACTAGGCCTCGTCCTTCGACGCTGCTGCGGACGAGGTCGTGACGCGACCGCTCACCGTATCGAGGAGGCTAGCGAGGGGAACGTCGGGGAACAGTTGCGCTTCCGTGCTCGTTCGGTGCCGAAGCCTTACGCGGCGACGAGCACCTCGACCGGATCCCCGACCCGGACCGGGCCATCGACCGCGACCACCGTGCAAAGCGCACCTCGCCGGTGCTCGAGCGAGGTCCGGAAGGCCTCGACGTCGGCCCGGCCGTTCATCTCGCCGATGTGCGTGCAGGGCTCGCATTCCCCGTTGACCCGGAGCGTCAGCCCGCCGATGCGCACCTCGGTGCCTGGGGCGAGCGTGGTCACGCCGCTCAGGCCCGTGACGGTGATCTGCTCGCGCAGGTCGCCGGGCGTCAGGCCGAGGGCGTCGTGGGTGGTCCGATCGACGACGAGTACCGCGCGCGCGGGTCGATTCCCGTGGGAGTCGCCGATCAAGCCGCCGCCCACCGTTCCGGCGGCCTCGGTCACCTGGCGCGGCCGTTCGCCGTGCTGTTCGTGAAGATGAAGCGAATCGACGCGGGCGTTGCTCATAGGTTTCTACGAACGATACAGAAGTCCTGCTTGCGTTCGACGACCGCGAAGCCGGCCTTCTCGTACATCGGCAGCGGCCCGACGTACTGCGTCCACACCCAGCGCGCCGGATCGATCTCGCCGATCCACGGATACGCCTCGGCGGCGGTCATCCCGCGCGACCGCAGATGCTCGATGGCGGCGTCGAGCAGCAGCGTGGCGATGCCCTGCCGCCGCTGGTCCGGCGCGACGACGAAGCACACCACGGCGCCGACCCTCGGATCGCGCTCCCCGGGGACCTCGAGAGCTCGGTCGCTTCTGAGCGCGCTCCTCGTAATCCTCGACGATCCGCTCGCAGCAGTAGCACCGCGACCAGTTCGGGTTGTCCGCATACGCGACCATGTCGAAGTAATGCATCACCACGTCGTGCTGGTCCGGGGTGATCGTGCGGATCGTCACGTCACTCATCGGCCGAGTCTCCCACACTGGTCCTGGTGAAGATCTGGTCGGTCGGTCACGGCGCGCGTCCACTCGACGAGCTCCTCGCGATCCTGCGTGAGGCGGGGATCGAGACGCTCGTCGATGTCCGCGCCTCGCCGGGATCCCGTCGACATCCGCACTTCGGCGCGAAGGCGCTCGCCGCGTCCCTCGCGGACGCCGGCATCGGCTACGTACACCTCCCCGGCCTCGGAGGGCACCGCGAACCGCGTGCCGATTCGCCGCACCGTGCTCTCCGCGTCGCGGCGTTCCGTGGCTATGCCGATCACCTCACAAGCGAGGAATTCGCCCGTGATTACGCACGGCTCGCGGCGCTCGCGAGCGAGCGGAAGACCGCGTTCATGTGCGCGGAGACACTCTGGTGGCGCTGCCATCGGCGGCTCATCGCCGACCGCCTCACCGTGGACGGCTGGACGGTGACGCACCTCAGAGCCCGCGGCAAGAGCGAGACCCACACTCTCTGGGATGCGGCACGGATCGAGGATGGACACCTCATCTACGACGCCGGAACGCTAGCGTTGAGCCGATGAGCCGTACCTGGGATGCCGACTGGGACGAGCGGCGCGCCGGAAAGAGCTGTCCGATGTGCGCGGAGGAGCGTTCCGACGAATCGCACGGGAACGCGCGGATCTTCGGAGGCCGCGTCGCCGATGCCTACCTCGTTCGCGGCGACGTCGGTCAGCCCGGCTACACGATCGTCATCTGGCGCGGCAGACATGTCGCCGATCCGACCGAGCTCAGCGACGCCGACGCGACGGCGTACTTCCGCGACGTGGTCACCGTCGCGCGCGCGCTCGAGACGCACTACCGGCCGGCAAAGCTCAACTTCGAGATGCTCGGCAACAGCGTGCCGCATCTGCACACGCACGTGATCCCGCGATACGTGACCGACGACAGCCCCGGCGAGCCCGCGCGGATGATGCGCCTACCCGAGCTCCATCGGCAGCCGATCCCCGACGAGATCTTCCACCGCGACGTCGCCGCGCTTCGCGTTGCCCTCGCGCGCCGTGCGTAGCCGTGAAGGCATCGGCACAGCGGCGGTCAGATCCCGCCCGCAAGGCGCGTCCGCAGCTTCGCGCCGGCGAGGCCCCGATGCGAGATGCGGTGCTTCTCCTCGGCCGCGAGCTCGGCCATGGTCCGGCCGTCTCCGGCGATCACGAAGACGGGGTCGTAGCCGAAACCGCCCTCGCCGCGTGGCGCTTCGGCGATCTCGCCGCGCACCTCGCCGTCGAAGAGCTCGACGTGCCCGTCCGGCGACGCGAGCGCCGCGACCGCGACGAAGCGCGCCGAGCGGTCCGCGACCCCGTCGAGCAGCGCCAGGAGCTTCGCGTTGCGCTCGTGCGGCGTCGCGTCCTCGCCGAAGAACCGGCGGCTCCGGATCCCCGGCGCCCCGCGCAGCGCGTAGACCTCGAGGCCCGAGTCGTCGGCGATGGTCGGCAGTCCCGTGGCGAGGGCGTACGCCCGAGCCTTCGTACGCGCGTTCTCGGCGAACGTATCGGCGTCCTCGGCGGGCTCGGGCGGCACCGGATTCAGATCCGTGGGCGCGACGAGCTCGAGGTCGAGGCCGGCGAGGATCTCACGGTATTCACGCAGCTTTCCGGGATTCGCCGAGCCGATGAGGATCCGGTGACGGTCGGCCGTCACCGGAGCGCGGCGCGCTGCGCGGAGACGAGCTGGGCGATCCCCCCGAGCGCGAGCTCGAGGACGCGGTCGAAGTCCGTGCGGGTGAACGGCCGACCCTCTGCCGTTCCCTGCACCTCGATGAGCTCGCCCTCCCCGGTCGCGACGACATTCACGTCGGCGTCGGCGATCGAGTCTTCGGCGTACGCGAGGTCGAGCATGAGGTCGCCCTTCACATAGCCGGCGGAGACCGCGGCGACGTTCCGCACGATCGGCGAGGGCTGCACCTTGCGTACGGCGTGCGCGAGGGCGACGAATCCGCCGGTGATCGCGGCGGTGCGCGTGCCGCCGTCGGCCTGGAGGACCTCGCAGTCGACGATCACGCTGCGCGACCCGAGTGCTTTCAGGTCGATCGCCGCGCGCAGCGCCCGCCCGACCAGACGCTGGATCTCGAACGTCCGGCCGCCGGGACGTCCGGCGATGCTCTCGCGCTGGCTCCGTTCCGGCGTGCTCCGCGGGAGCATCGCGTACTCGGCGGTGATCCATCCCGTGCCCTTGCCCTCGAGGAACTTCGGCACGCTGTCCTGGAGGGTGGCGAGACAGAGCACCTGCGTGTCGCCGAACGAGATGCGCGCGGAGCCTTCGGCGAACTTCGCGACACCGACCTCGATCGTGATCGGCCGCAGGGCGTCGGGCTTGCGTCCGTCCGGCCGCGCGTAGCTCACGCCGTCTCGTCCCACACGCGCCGCATCTCGTCGGGAGCGTACGACTCGATGGCGCGCCCGTCCTTCGCGGCCCGTGCCTCCACGCGCGCCACGTGCGCCGCGAAGCGCTCGTTCGCCGCCCGCAGCGCGCTCTCCGCGTCGAACCCGGCTTCGGTCGCCGCCGCGACGATGTCGAAGAGCAGCTCGCCGAGGAACTCCTCGTCGTCGATGTCGAGCGGAAGGTCGAGGCGCGGCGGCACGAGCTTCACCCGGGCCGCGCGCTCCTGCATCCGCTCCGCGGCGAAGAGCGCCGGGAGCTCTCGCGGTACACCGGAGAGCAGGGACTTCGGCTCGTCCCCCTGCTCCTCGCGTTTGATCGCCTCCCACTGCGCCAGGAGGTCACCGCCGGCGATCGCGCGGCCAGCGAACACATGCGGATGCCGGCGGATGAGCTTCTCGTTCAGGCGCCGCGCCACGTCGCGGGCGTCGAACGTGCCCTCCTCGCGCGCGATCTCGCCGTGGAGCACGACCTGGAGCAGCAGGTCGCCGAGCTCGTCGCGGAGGCGGGCCGGATCACCCGAGTCGATGGCCGCGAGGGCCTCGTACGCCTCCTCGAGCAGATGCGGCCGCAGCGACGCGTGCGTTTGCTCGCGGTCCCATGGGCACCCGTTCGGCGCGCGAAGCCGCTCGGCGATCCGTGCCACGGTCTCGAGGGAGGCGAGGTCGGCGAAGGGATCGAGTGGCGCGACGACGACGAAGCTCGCTCCGGCGGACTCGCGCTCGGCGTCCGCGAGGGTGCACGACCGCTCGCTCGCGCCGCCGACGACGGTCACCGGATGATCGGCGGGGTACCGCGAGCAGGACGTCGTGCGCCTTCTTCTGCTGGCTCAGCCAGTACTGGTACGCGCTGTCCTTGATCTTCGTCTTCTGATCGTCTTCGAGGTCGCGCGACGCGGACTTCTCGATGACCTTGTACCAGATCGTCGCGGCGAGCCCGTTGTGCTGCTGGCTGCGCGCGCCGGCATCGAGGTTGAAGAGCTCGTTCTCGGCTCCGAGGTCGGTGAGCATGCCGCGCGCGAGCCATCCGATGTCGCCGCCCTTGTCCTTCGTGGCGCTGTCCTCGCTGTACTTCTTCGCCACCTCGGCGAAGTCGGTGCCGCCGTCGAGCGCCTTGTTGATGTCGGCGACCTTCTGCAGCTGCGCGGTGAACGTCTGAAAGTCTCCGGCGGTCGGGCGCGGGGCGGCGACCTGGATCATCGCGACGTGCACCTGGGCGGTCGGCGAGGTGATCGCCTGGTCCTGCCGCTTTTTGGTGATCCCGTCGCGGATGACGTCGTAGCGGCTGTGCGCCTTGATGTCTCCGATCGTGAAGCCGGAGGCGAGCCAGCGCTTCACCACGTCGTTCTCGGATGCGGGCTTGCGCTCCTCGACCTGGATGACGTGGTAGCCGAAGTCGCTCTTCACCGGATCGGAGATCGCGCCGATCGGCAGCGCGTTCGCCGCGTCCTCGAACGCCTTCACGAACTGGCCCTTCCCGACCCAGCCGAGCTCGCCGCCGGAATCCTTCGAACCGGGAT
>VBFI01000113.1 GCA_005889275.1 Chloroflexota bacterium
CGCCGTCGATACGCGCCGCCTCATAGATGTCCGGCGGGATGGTCTTCAGCGCGCCCAGAAAGATGATCATTGTGAAGGCGGTGCCGCGCCACACGTTCGCGATGATCACCGACGGCATCGGGAAGGAGCCCAGCCAATCGACGGGGGCGACCCCGATCGCGCTCAGGAAGACGTGGTTCAGCGACCCAAAGAAGAAATCGAACATCGCCGACCAGAGGTATCCCGCGATGAGGGTGGGGTTCACCCACGCGAGCAGCACCGCGGCGTACGCGAGCGTCGCGAAGCGCCATCCACGCCGCTCGGCGTGATCGATGAGGACCGCGAGCGCGAGACCGAGGACGAACTGGCCGATGACCGCCGAGCCGACGACGAACGTCACCGAGTTGCGGATGACCGTCCAGAAGTCGGGATCTTGGAAAAGACGCGCGTAGTTGTCCGGTCCGACGAATCGCGGATTCGCGGCATCGATCCCCACGAGGGCGAGGTTCGTGAGGCTCGAGTAGACCGCCCACAGCGCCGGTCCGATGAAGAAGAGCGTGAGCAGGAGCGCGGCTGGGGTGACACCGAGGAGGTATGGGGAGTTCCTCGCTACCACCTCCCGAGGATAGAGCGCGGGGCGGCCGGGTTAACGAAACGGAGCGGAGACTGCGCGTCTCCGCTCCGCTGCACGATCCGTTTGTCGCGGCTACTGATCGACGACGAGGCTCGCGCCGATGGCCTGCTTCAAGTCCGCCGAATATTGCTTCGCGGCGTCATCGGGACTCGCGTCGCCACTCGCGACGCGGCCGGTGGCCTTCTGGATGACGGTCGTGACCTTGCTGAGGCTCGCGTCGGGTGACAGGAACTTCGCTTTCTCGAGCGACTTCGTGCTGTCGACGAGGTACTGCTGGGCCTTGAACTCGGGGACATCCGCTGAGTCGCTGCGCGCGACCGGGTGCGGATCCTCGATGTTGATCTTCGCGACCGTGTCCTTGTTGTTCCAGGTCTTGATCCACTCCCACGCGAGGTCCTTGTTCTTCGACTTCGCGGTGAGGTACCAGCACGTGCCGAGGCCGCCGATGGTGAAGGACGGCCCGCCGTTCTCGGTCGGGTGCAGGAGGTAGCCGACGTTCTTCTGCGTGCCGGCCTGATCCTTCGACGCCCACCCGCCGTACACCCAGCCACCCTCGAAGAGGAGGGCGAGGCTGCCGTCGCCGAGCTTCGCGCGCATCGCCGTCCACGGCTTGGTCGTGGTCAGGATCTCCTTGGGCGAGAGCCCCTGGCCGTACACGGTCTGGTAATAGGCGAGCGCCTTGCGGATCGCCGCGCTGTTGCCGACCCACTTGCCGTCGCTCGTCTGCATGTCGCCGCCGTACGCCCACACAAGTGGAACGAAGGCGTGGTCGCGGGCGCCGGTGTCCGCGGCCTGACCCGCGTAGAGCGCGTAGGGCGTGACGGTCGAGACCTTCGACTTGACCGCGGTCGCCGCCGCGACGACGTCGCTCAGCTTCGAGGGCATCCAGTCCGCGGGCAGGCCCGCCTTTTGGAGGTCGTCGCGTCGGAAGTAGAGCCAGCGCGTGTCGAGGCCGTACGGGATCGCCCAGATCTTGCCCTTGTACGTCGCGCCCTTCTTGATCGAGTCGGGGTACTGCTTCCAGTCCGCCCACGCGTTCACATAGGAGTCCAGCGGCTCGATGTAGCCGGCGTCGGCGAGCTCGGCGATGCTGTCGCCGCCGAAGTGGAAGACGTCCGGAACGTCCCCGCCCTGGAGCGTGAGCAGCAGCTTCGTGTAGTAGACGTCGTCCGAGACCTTCTGGAGGTCGATCTTCACCGTCGACCCCGAGTTCTTGCTCATGACCGCCTGCGCGGCCATGTCCACGTACTTCGGTTTCACCCCGAGCTCATCGGGATAGGAGACGGTGATCGTCCCGGTGAGCCCTTTTGCCTGGCTCGGCGAAGCGCCGCCTTGCTGCGCGGCCGGCGCGCACGCCACCACGACCGCGGTGGCGCCGGCGACCTTGAGGAACGTTCGCCTCGAGTATCTCGACATCGCATGCCCTCCTTTTCGACAGGCCGGATATCCGCGGCCCACAGTACGCCGGCTCGCTGAGCGCGGCTCAGCGACAAGGCGCGACCAGAGGATCGCGATTATCGTGCGGAGATCGCGTCGCTCGCGGAGGTCGTTCGATGACTGTCACACAAGCGGAGATCGACAAGGTCGTCGCCGAGTCCAAGCGGGTCCTCATCGGGAATCACCACTCGGGTATCTCCGCGTGGGACGGCAAGCTGTACGAGTGCACGTACCCGTCGCCGACGTCCTACCCGTTCCAGTGGTTCTGGGACTCCGCCTTCATTTCCATCGCGCTTCTCCACGTCGATCCGGCGCTCGCGAAGCGCGAGATCACCTGCCTGCTCCAGGGCGTGCAGCCGGACGGCTTCATGCCGCACATGCTCCTCTGGGAGAAGAGCAGCTATCTGCACTGGCTCGAGGACGAGTACTCGATCCGCCTCGCGCATCCTTTCTATACCGGGACGACCCAGCCGCCGGTCGTCGCGCGCGCGATCGAGCGCATCTACGACGCGACGAAGGACCTCGCGTTCCTGCGCGAGACGCTCGAGCCGACGCTGCGGATCTTCCGGTGGCTCAAGGCCGTCCGGGATCCGGACGACGATGGCCTGGTCTGCGTGATCCAGCCGGACGAGACCGGGCTCGACGCCAGCCCCAAGTACGACCTGGCGATGGGCATCTCGCATGAGCGTCCGGAAGAGGTGCTCCCGCAGCTCACGCGCTCGATGCATCGGCTCTTCAAGGCCTATGAGGGCATCGGGCTTCAGCGCGAGCCGCTCCTCGACGTCTTCAACTTCGAGGACGTGATGTTCAACGCGATCTACGCCGATGGTCTCCGTGCGCTGGCGAGGCTGTGCCGGATCGCGGGCTTCCCCGAGGGAGAGGCGTACGAGTGCGAGCAGCGGTACCGGCGAGTGCGCGACGCGCTCGTCGCAAAGTGCTGGGACGAGGAGGCCGGGGCATTCTGGGATCTCTCCGGACTCAGGACCGAAACGCCACAGAAGGTGCTGACCTTCTCGATCTTCTTCCCGATCATCCTGCCGGATCTCGATCGCAAGATCGTGCGCACGCTCGTCGAGCGGCACCTGCTGAACGAGAAGGAGTTCTGGCTGCCGTACCCGATCCCGACGGTCGCGGCGACCGAGCCGAGCTTCGACCCGGCCTGGAAGACGAACACCACCTGGCGCGGGCCGACCTGGGTGAACGTGAACTGGTACCTCTACTGGGGGCTGCGTGCGCACGGCCGAAGCGATGTCGCGAGCGAGCTCGCGGAGCGCACGGTCCGGATGATGGCGTCGAGCGGTATCCGCGAGTTCTACGACCCCCTGACCGGCGAGGGCCAGGGAGCGCGCGACTTCGGCTGGTCGACGCTCGTGCTCGACCTCATCGCTGCGGAGCGCGGCAGCGTCTAGTCACTCCGGCGCCATCGCCTGAGCCGTCGCGGCAGCGCGCTCGGCCGCGAGGGCGATCGAGAGAGCGCGCCGCCCATCTTCACCCGTGACGGCGGGAGGACGCCGGTCGACGATCCCGCCGACAAAGTCGCGGAGCTCCACGACGTACGCATCGGCGTACCGCTCGAGGAATCCCGGGTACAGGTCGTCGCGCCGCTCGCCGGCGCGCACCACGGTGAGCATCGTCTGCGCGAATCCGCCCACGATCACGGCGCCGTTCTCGCAGAGGATCTCGCTTCGGATGTCGTAGGCGTACCGCGCGCCCCACATCGCTTCGATGTGAGCGACCGCGCCGCGGGCGAAGGTGAGCTCGACCATCGCGAGATCCGATGCCGGCGAGGTGGCGCGATCGCCGACGATCGCGAGAGTGGCACGGACTCCGACGACCTCGTCGGCCATCATCCAGCGGGCTCCATCGAGATCGTGGATCGCGGACTCCGTCAGGATGTCGTTTGCGTCCATCGAACCCGGTGGACCAACGGGTGCGAGCAGATCGCGATTGATGCCGCGATAGAAGAGTGGACGCCCGAGCGCGCCGCTCGATACGAGCTTCCGCGCTTCGGCGTACGCGGGGTCGTAGCGCCGTTGGAAGCCGACCTGAAGACGGATCCTTGCGTCTCGCGCGGCCGCGATCACACGGTCGGCACTCTCGAGGGACATGGCGATCGGCTTCTCGAGAAAGACATCCTTGCCGGCCTTCGCCGCGGCAACGGCGTGCTCCTCGTGAAATCGCTTCGGCGATGCGACGATGACCGCCCGCACGTCTGTCCGGTGGAGCAGCGCGTCGACGGATGCACAGGCGGTCGTGCCGAGATCCTTGGCGACGCGTTCGCGTGCCGACTCGTCCGCATCCGTGACCCCGAGCAGACGCGCCTCGCTCACGTGTCTCACGAGGTTCTCGGCGTGGCGACGACCCATGAGGCCGACGCCGATCACACCGACGCCGACCGGGCCCCGTGCTTCTGTCAGCGGCGGCTTTCGGCGCGGAGCATCTCTTGCATCCGCAGGTACCCGATGACGGACTCGCGATACAGAATTCCCACGAGGCGTCCGTCCTTGATGACCGGGAGGAGCGGCAGCTCCGTGGAGCTGAAGCGCTCCAGCGCGGTGCCGAGCGGATCGTCCGGCGAGACGGTCGGAAGCTCCGATGCCGGGGTCATCACCTGCTCGACCAGAGTCTCCACCCAGCGCGACTGATCGACCTTGCGCAGATCGCCGATCGCGACAAGACCGATGAGTCGGTCGCCGGAGACGACCGGGATCGCGCGGAGGTTCATCGGAAGCACAAGATCGCGGATGACCTGGCCGACCATGACGCCGGGCGGCGTCGACTTGAAATCGGTCGTCATGAGCGGTCCGACCTTCGCGCCGCCGACCACGGAAGCGATCCGCTCCTGCTGGAGAGACGAGCTCGCCGCGTTCCACAGGAAGTACGCGATGAGGCCGAACCACACCCCGCTGGCGTCATGAAGGACGATGACCTCATAGAAGACGAACGCACCGAACGCGACGGCCACGACTTGCCCACCGCGCGCGGCGATGGTGGTCGCCCTGGTCCGATCGCCCGAAATTCCCCAGATGGCCGAACGGAGGACCCGACCGCCATCGAGAGGGAATCCCGGGATCATGTTGAACGCCGCAAGGTAGAGGTTGACCGTCGCGAGGTAACCGAGGGCGGTTCTTTCCTGAGGTTCGCGACCCCACCCAGAAGGAAAAGGGTGATCGACGAAACGGACATCTGGAATCTTCGCGCCACGAGCGAGTGCGCGAGCTCGTGACCCAGAACCGACCCGAAGAAGAGGAATGCGGTGATCGACGCGACGACGAGGCCCTTCTGGTTCGACCACTGCGGGAACTGCTGAGGGAACGAGTCCGCGAGATTCAACACGACAAGGAAGAAGATGAGGATCCAGGAAAAGTGGATGTTGATGTCGATACCGAAGAGGCGAGCGATACGAACCGACCCGGGCACGTTTCGGAGCATACCGGGGGTGATGATGGGCTGACCGCCGAGCGACCAAGTGGCTAGGACCGCGGTCTGATCCGAGAGCGGTGAGGGGGCGTACGGTAGTCGGGCCAGAAACTTGGGGAGGTTCGAATGCGCAGACTCGGAATCGCGTTCGTCATGGTCGTTCTGACGTTCGGGGCAATGGCAGGTAGCGCGGCCGCGGACAAACCAGCGGCGAGCACCTTTATCGCCGTCCTTAACTCCGACAACGAGACCGGGGTATGCGCCGGGATCTCGAACTCGGCACGCGGAGTCGCGGTCTTTCACGTAACGGATGAGGCGACGGGGACGGTCGAGTGGAGGCTCGTCGCGAACAATCTGCCGGGTACGACCTCGGCGGCGCACATTCACCGCGGGCAGCCCGGTGTTGCGGGACCCGTCGTTCAGCCATTGGTCTTTCCAGTTGGCAATGAGAACGGCGTCATTGGGACCGGGACATTCACGAACCCGGCCCTGCTCGCAGCCATCCGCGCCGATCCGGGCAACTACTACGTCAACGTTCACACCACGCCCAACTGCCCGGGGGGTGTCATTCGTGGCCCCTTCGGAGACCAGGGACCGTAGCCAACAGTTGAGGCAGGCGGCAATAGGGCCGCCTGCCTCGATACTCTTCGGAATGGACACCTACCTCGCCGTCGTTGCGAAGCGCGAAGTGCGCGAGTACACGGATCGTCCCGTTCCAGACGGCGTGCTCACGAAGATCCTTGAGGCCGGACGGGCGACCGGAAGCGCCAAGAACTCGCAACCGTGGCGCTTCGTCGTCCTCAAGGAGAGGGAACACCGTCACGATCTCGCGAACGCGATGATGGCGCCGCGGAATCTTGACCGCTGCAACGTCGCGATCGCGGTCGTGCTTCTCAACGAACGCCTGCGATTTGACGCGGGCCGCGTCGCCCAGAACATGATGGTCGCCGCGTGGGCTCTTGGCGTCGGCAGCTGCCCGAACTCGGTCCGCCCGGACGAACAAGACCGGATCCGCCAGGACCTCG
>VBFI01000089.1 GCA_005889275.1 Chloroflexota bacterium
GAAACCGAGGCCGACCGTCACGAGCGCGAGCGCGACGATCGTCGGCCCGGTGGCGATGCCCTGCGCCGCCAGCACCGTCGCGATGGCGGTGAAGTCGGTCGACCCGGCGATCCCGTAGAGCCAGACGAACCCGTAGAGCAGGAGCGCGGAGCTGAACGCGCCGAGGAGGAAGTACTTGAGGGCGGCCTCGTTCGCGTAACGGTCCGAGCGCTGGATCCCCGCGAGGACGTAGATCGGGATCGTCATCGTCTCGAGCCCGACGAAGAGGGTGATGAGATCCGCGGAGAGCGCGATGGTCATGGCGCCGACCGTGGAGAAACAGATGATCGCGTAGTACTCACCGGCGGGCACGCGTCGCCGAGCGAGGTACTCGGGGGAAACGAGCGCCGCGAAGATCGCCAGGAGGATGAACACGGCGCGGAAGAACGTCG
>VBFI01000090.1 GCA_005889275.1 Chloroflexota bacterium
GTGCTCGCAAGCGCGAGGAGCAGCCCCGCGACGGTGATGAGCGGAAGGAGCGTCGCGGCGCGGCGTCGGCCCAGCATCGCGTCGGCGACGAGGATGAGCATCGCGACGACCGTCACGATGATCTCGGGAGCGACCGCCTGCACGTCTTTCATTTCGTGACCGCCACCATGAACGATGGGTCGGTCGCGAGCCGGATCACCTGATCGACCGAGGGTTCGATGATCGCGATGAATGGCTGGGGGAACACGCCGAGCAGCACGGTGAGAAGAAGGAGCGGCACCGCGCAGGCGAGCTCGAGACCGGACAGATCCGGAAGGGCGCGGTAGGCATCACGGACCGGGCCGTACATCACCCGCTGGAACATCCAGAGCAGGTACACCGCCGCGAGGATCACGCCGATCGCCGCGAGCGGTCCCCAGAACAGGCCCCCGAGGGGGACGCCGGGGAACCGGAACGTGCCGAGGAGCACCAGGAACTCGCCGACGAAGCCGTTCAGGCCGGGCAGGCCGAGCGAGGCGAGCATGAAGACGCCGAAGAAGGTCGTGTAGAGCGGCCACATGTTCGCGAGGCCGCCGAGGTCGGCGATCATCCGCCGGTGCGTCTTCTCGTACTGGATGCCGACGAAGAGGAAGAGCGCTCCGGTCACGAATCCGTGGTTCAGCATCTGCAGGACCGCCCCGACACCACCCTGCAGGTTCAGGATGAAGATGCCGAGCGTCACGAAGCCCATGTGCGCGACCGACGAGTAGGCGACGAGCTTTTTCAAGTCCTTCTGCACGGCGGACACGATCGCGCCGTAGAGGATGGCAACGACGGACAGGAGGATGAGGACCGGCAGCCACGCCTGCACGCCGATCGGGAAGAGCGGGAGCGCGAAGCGCAGGAATCCATAGCCGCCCGCCTTGAGCAGCACCCCAGCGAGCACCACCGACCCGGCGGTCGGCGCCTCGACATGGGCGTCGGGTAGCCACGTGTGGAAGGGGACCATCGGCAGCTTGATCGCGAACGCGAGCGCGAACGCGAGGAAGACCCAGAACTGGAAGTCGCCGGAGAACCGGCCGCGGATGTCGAGAAGCTCGGGCAGCGCCAGCGTGCGCGTGCCGGACGCGTCGGCGGACGCGAGATACACCGCGACGATCCCCACGAGCATGATGAGCGACCCGGCGAGCGTGAAGAGAACGAACTTCAGGGTGGCGTAGATGCGGCGCGGCCCGCCCCAGATCCCGATGATCAGGTACATCGGGATGAGCATCAGCTCGAAGAACACGTAGAAGAGGAAGAGATCGAGCGCGATGAAGACTCCAACCATGCCGATCTCGAGAAGGAGGAACGCGGTGAGGTACTCGGGGATGCGCGTCTTGATCGAGCCCCCGCACGAGTAGAGCACGGCGACGAACGTGAGCAAAGTGGTCATAGGCACCAGCAGGACGGAGATGCCGTCGACGCCGACGAAGTAGCTGATGCCAAGAGATGGCAGCCAGCCCACCTGCTCCTTGAGCTGGAACCCCGGGTCGCCGACCCGGAACTGGGTGAGCATCCAGAGCGAGACCGCGAGCTCGACCGCGGTCGTGGTGATCGCGACCTGCTTCGCGGCACGTTCGTCGCTGCGGAACGCCCAGAGCGGGATGAGCCCCGCGATCGGGATCACCACGAGGAGCGAGAGGATGTGGGTCACCGTCCGAAGACGCCCGCGGCGTAGCCGCCATACGCGACGAGTACGAGAAGGAGTCCGGCGACGATCGTGAGCGCGTAGTTCCCGACGATCCCCGTCTGCAGGCGTCGCGCGCCGGTGCCGCTGAGCGAGAGGAGCCAGCCGATCCGGTTCGCGAGCCCGTCGATGATGTGGATGTCGAACGCCCACGAGGCGCCCGCGAACGCCCGCGCCGCCTCGACGATGCGGTGGTCGTACAGCTCGTCGACGTAGTACTTGTTCACGAGGATCCGGTAGTAGGGCCCCGCGGCCCGAGCGATGGCGGTCGCGTCCGGCCGGTGGCGGACGTACACCGAGATCGCGACGGCGATCCCGATGACGCCCGCGGCGACCGAGACGAGCGCGAGGACGAGGATGGTCGCGAGCTCGGGGACGTGCTCGACCGCGCCGGGCACTTCGACCGCGGGACCGAGGAACCGGTGGATGAAGCCCTGCTCGGGCGGGAAGCCGATCGCGATGCCGAGGACGACCGATCCGAGAGCGAGGGCGGCGAGCGGCAGGATCATGACGCGCGGCGATTCGTGCGCGTGGTCATAGAGGTGGCGGTCCCGCGGCTCGCCGTAGAAGGTCATCCAGAGCGCCCGCGTCACGTAGAACGCGGTGAGGACCGCGGTGACGATCCCGATCGCGTAGAGGAGGACGTGCCCGTTCGTGAACGCCGCACCGACGATCTCGTCCTTCGACCAGAAGCCGGCGAGCGGCGGGAGCGCGGCGAGAGCGCCGCCCGCGATGAGCATCGTCCAGAACGTCACCGGCATCTTCCGGCGGAGCGCGCCCATCCTGCGCATGTCCTGCTCGCCGCCGAGCCCGTGGATCACCGAGCCGGAGCCCAGGAAGAGGAGCGCCTTGAAGAACGCGTGCGTCGCCAGGTGGAAGATCGCGGCAACGGGGGCGCCGACGCCGAGCGCCAGGAACATGTAGCCGAGCTGGCTCACGGTGGAGTAGGCCATGACGCGCTTGATGTCGAACTGCACGAGAGCGATCGTCGCAGCGAAGATCGCGGTGATCGCGCCCACCACGCCCACGACCTCGAGCGAGGAGCCCGCCGCGGCGAAGAGCGGCGTCGACCGGGCGACGAGATAGACGCCCGACGTGACCATCGTCGCCGCGTGGATGAGCGCGGAGACCGGCGTCGGGCCCTCCATCGCGTCCGGAAGCCACGAGTAGAGCGGGAGCTGTGCCGACTTTCCGGTCGCGCCGAAAAAAAGCGCGAGGCAGATGAGCGTGAGTGCGCTCTGCGCGGGGGCGCTCTCCTCGACACGTTTGAAGACGTCCAGGAAGTTCATCGAGCCGAAGACCAGGAAGATCGTGATGATGCCGATCGTGTAGCCCCAGTCCCCGATCCGGTTCATGACGAAGGCCTTCTTCGCCGCGTAGTACGGCTCGGGCCGCTCGAACCAGAATCCGATGAGTAAGTAGCTGCAGAGGCCCACACCCTCCCACCCCACGAACATGAGGAGGTAGTTGTCGGCCATGACCAGGATGAGCATCGCGAACACGAAGAGCGACATCCACGTGAAGAACCGCCACAGGCCGCGGTCTTCGGCCATGTAGCCGTTCGAGTAGACGAAGATGAGGAACGAAACGACCGTGACGACCAGGAGCATCGTCGAAGAGAGCGGATCGATGAGCGCGGCGACATTCACCTGGAAATCGCCGACGCCGATCCAGCGGTAGAGCTGCACGACGGTCTGCTGCTTTCCGCCGAGCACCTCGAGGAAAACGCCGATCGCGACGATCGCGGATGCGCCCACGGCGGCTGAGGCGATCCACCCGGTCCACGCGCGGAGCCAGCGGCGTCCAAAGAGGCCGTCGATGAGGAACGCCGCGAGGGGGAACGCCGGTATGAGCCAGACGAGCTGGATCACGTCGTCACCCGGCTACCCCTTCATCGCGCGGATCTCGTCCACGTCGACGACCGGGCGGTTGCGGTAGGCCGAGAGCACGATGGCGAGCCCGACGGCGACCTCGGCCGCGGCGATCACGAAGACGAAGATGACGAACACGCTGCCGCGCTCGTCGACCGCGCCGTAGCGCCGCGAGAAGGCGACGAGCGCAAGGTTCGCGGCATTCAGCATCAGCTCGACGCACATGAGGATCACGACCGCGTTCCGGCGGACGAGCACGCCCGCGCAACCGATGAAGAAGAGCGCCGCGGAGACGGCGATGTAGGCGCCGAGGGGGACCATCAGGGCCGCCGCGCCTCGAACTCGCGCGCCTCGTCACGCTTCGTGAGGACGATCGCGCCGACCATCGCCGCGAGCAGCAGGACCGACGCGACCTCGAACGGGAATGAGAAATCGGTGAACACGCTCGTCGCGAGCGACGGGAGGTCCCCGCCGCCCGGCCGCGGGGCGGGCGCGGTGAAGGTGAACGCCCAGATCGCGACCGGCACAGCGAGAGCGAAGACGAACACCGCGGCGAGCGGCGTCTGACGCTGGAAGAACAGCCCGTATGGGCGATCGCCGTACTTGGTGAACATCACGCCGTACAGGATGAGCACGGTGATCGCGCCGACGTAGATGAGCACCTGGAAGGCCGCGATCGTCTCCGCCCCGAGCAACACGAACATGCCGGCCATGCAGAGGAACGTGAGCGCCATGAGGAGCGCCGCCGCGGTGATCCGGTTGATGAGCACGACCGACGCGCCGGCGGCGATCACGCCGATGGCCAGCACCGCGAAGACGACGGGCTCGACGAAGTCGAAGGTCACGATCCGCTAGCTGGCCGCTCGAGCCGGGCGCGCTGACGCGCGCGCTCTCGCGCGCAGGCCTTCGAGGCGCCGGCGCTGCAAGAGCGGGATCCCGCCGATGAACACGACGAGGAGGGTCCAGCTCGCGATGGCCACCGGCACCCGCGAATCGGGGAAGGCGAGCAGAAGGATGGCGACGACGAGGATGTTGAGGAGGGCCATCGGGATCAGGGCCTTCCAGCAGAAGCTCATGAGCTGGTCGATGCGCAGCCTCGGTAGGGTCGCGCGTATCCACATGAACACGAGAATGAGCGCGTACACCTTCAGGGTGAACCAGAGGACCCCGAGGAGCGGGACGGCGTCGACCCCCGGGCCCTGCCAGCCGCCGAGCCACAGCGTGGTGAGGATCGAGCAGACGACGGTGACGTTGCCGTACTCCGAGAGCGCGAGCATGGTTCCCCAGCGCATCCCGGAGTATTCGGTGAGCCAGCCGGCGACGAGCTCGGACTCGGCTTCGGGGAGGTCGAACGGCGTGCGGTTCGTCTCGGCGAGCGCCGCGATGAAATAGATGACGAAGGAAAAGGGCAGCACCAGCACGTTCACGAGCGGGCCCGCCTGCGAGCGCGTGATGTCCACCATCGAGAGGGAACCGACGACGAGCACGACCGAGACGAGCGCGAGGATCTGCGGGATCTCGTAGGAGATGAGCTGGCCGGCCGAACGGAGCCCGCCCACGAGCGCGTATTTGTTGTTGGAGGCCCAACCGGCGATGACGATCCCGAGGACGGTCATCGAGCCGAGCGTGGTCAGGTAGAGCAGCCCAATGTTGAGATCCGCGCCGACGATGTCCTTCGCGAAGGGGAGCACGACCCACGACGCGAGCATCGGACAGAAGACGAGCGCGGGCGCGGCGAGAAAGAAGTAGCTGTCGGTGAGATTCGCGCGCACGTCCTCCTTGGCGATCAGCTTGAGCGCGTCGGCGAAGGTCTGAAGGAGCCCGAACGGTCCGACGTGGTAGGGCCCCAGGCGGTCCTGCATCATCGCCTGGATCTTCCGCTCGAGGTAGATCTGAAGGAGCGCGCCGTTCAGCACGAGGAAGAGCGCGAGGCCGACCGCCACGAGCAAGCGCAGCGGCGCCCAGATGACCGGATCGAGACCGAGGGGCCCTGCCGGCACCGCTCGCTAACCGCCGCGCGCGTCGCTGCGCGGTGGAAGGAACGACTTGCGCAGCGGATGACCGGGGAAGCTCTCTTCCATGAAGATCCGGCGCAGGTCGGGGTGGCCGTCGAACTCGATCCCGAACATGTCATACGTTTCCCGTTCGCACCAGTTCGCGGACACCCAGACTCCGGCGAGGCTCGGGATGTGCGGGTCGAGCTCAGTGCAGCTCGTCCGCAGCATCACGAAGACCTTCGTCACGGTGCCGCGCACGAAGGTGACGGACCGCAGCTCGATGCCGGTGTCCACTCCGGCGTTCACCGAGTACAGGTCGCAGCTCGTTCGGGGATCGTCGCGGACGAACGTCGCGACCTGAACGAGATTGTCGCGGTCGACGTCGATGACGAGCATGTCGTGGAGGATCCCCACGCTGGCCGTCTCCTTGAGTTGGCTCGTCACATAGGCGCGAACCGCCTCGAGATCGATGGTCGGCCGCGGAGCGCTCAGTACCAATTCAGCGCGTCCTTCTTCCACGCGTAGTACAGGCCGACCACGAGGATGGCGATGAACACAACCATCTCAACAAGACCGGGGACGCCGAGTGATCGGAAGAGGACCGCCCACGGAAAGAGAAAGATCACTTCGACGTCGAAGACCACGAAGAGAAGCGCGAAGACGTAGAAGTGGGTCGGGTACCTTCCCCAGGCCTGGCCGATCGGCTCCTCGCCTGATTCATACGGCCGAAGCTTTTCCTTGGTGGCCTTTCTTGGGGCGAGCAGCCGGGCGACCGTCAGAAGGGCCGCGACGAAGGCCGCTCCGACCACGAAGAACGCGAAGACGTAGACGTACGAGAGGCTGTAGTCGGGCACCGGCGAGGTAAGCCTACGAACGGATTTGTAGCCGAGCAAACCGACACCGCTTGGTGACCTGACGCTTGCTTGCAGACACCGCGTTGTGTGGTTGACACATCTGTTGGACCCGGGTTACGGTGCAGACCTCCCAATTCTTGAGTACGCAATGCGTACATGCGCGCGTCGGGAGATCCGGTCGAGTTCAGTGATCGGAGTGGTGAGCGAAGGGAATGGTCTTACGCGCACCGGCCAACACGTGGTCGCATTTGGATGGGAGGGACCGCCGGGTTTTGGGACAGAGTGTCCGCCGCACGCAAGCGACACGCACTCCCGGGCGGTTCCTTCAGCGACATTCGCGCCTTGCGAGCGAGCGCATCATCGGCGCGCTCCGCGGCTCGCGGCGCCTCGGCGTCGCCTTCGTCCAGGGATCGGGAAGCTACCTTGCCGGTCTCGTCGGCGTCGGCGGTCTCCGCCTCGCGCTCAACACCTCGGTCGCCGTACTCGTTCTCTCGCTGCCGTTTGCGGCTACCGCCGCATCTCGCGCGAGCACGGTTCCGATCACGGTCGCCTCGAGCGCCGTCACCGCCGGCGACGTGTCGCGCGCGCAGCCGATCGCTCGCGGCGCGATCGCGGCGAGCCGCAACCCGACCACCGTCGCCGCCGAAGGCGCGCGACCGATCCAGGAAGTAACGATCCACGAGGGCGACACGCTGGCGACGATGGCGAACTTCTATGACGTGTCCGTCGAAGCCGTCGCCTACGCGAACGGGATCACCGACCCGAGCGCCCTTCACGTCGGCCAGAGCCTCGTCATTCCGCCGGCCGAAGGCGCGCTCTACACGGTGCGCGAGGGCGAGAGCATCGACGCGGTCGCGAGCAAGTTCAAGGTCGATGCGTCGGTGATCATGTCGTACAACCGGTGCTACTTCGAACCGGAGCACTGCGCGGCCGGCCAGCTCATCTTCGTTCGCGGCGCGGAGCTTCCGGGCTTCAAGTACGCCGAGCGGCCGACGATGATCATCGCCGGTCCGGGTGCACGAAGCGCGTCGACGGCACGCACGGGGAGCCTGTCGTGGCCCGTCGCGGGCGTCATCACGCAGTACTTCTGGGCGGGCCACACCGGCGTCGACGTCGCCGCTCCGTATGGGACGGGAATCGGCGCCTCCGACGACGGCGTGGTGAGCGCGACCGGGTGGGTCGCCGTCGGCGGCCTTCGCGTGTGCGTCGACCACGCGTCGGGTCTGACCACCTGCTACTACCACACGAGCAACGTCTTCGTGAAGGTCGGTGACGAGGTCTCGCGCGGCCAGGTCATCGCCGCGATCGGCCTCAGCGGCGTGACCACCGGACCCCACGTCCACTGGGAGTGCAAGCGCGGCACGCAGTTCCTCGACTGCCTGAAGCAGTAGGGGCGATCCGCCGCTCGACCTAGACCTATCCTCGCGAGATGCTCTCCTCCGTCCATTCCGACCGCTCCGGACGTATCGTCCTCGCCGCCGATTACGGCGCGGCCATGTTCGACGGGGCGGCGCCGCGGGCCTTCGGCTCCCACGTCGCGCTCCCGGACGGCGCCTCGTTGATTCCGCTCGCCGACAGGGGTGCGCTCGGCCTCGACCGAACGGGCGCCCCGCGCCCGCTCGGCGCCGGGCGCTTCGCGGTCGGAGCGGTGCTGCCGCCCGGATACGTCCGGCTCGCCCACCCCGCGTCCGTTGTCGCGGCGGGCGTGCCTGACCTCGCGCCGCGGGCCTACGCCGCCGTGGCCGCGGACGAGCGCGGGGCGCTGCAGGTCGCGGCCCGCCGGATCGACGACGCGGCCACGTTCGACCATCGGGCGGACGCCGGGATCGCGGCGCGGATCACCGAAGGGCTGCGCGCGCGCCCGTCGAACCGGCTCGTGCGTCAGCTCGCACGCTGCGCGAAGGACTTCCACTGCCGCGCCGCGACGAACGCGTTCGGGGCTTGGGCGGACTGCGCGGTGCCCGTCGCCGCCCCGGCGAACGAGCATCCACCCGCACTCGTCTCTTTCCACGGCGATGCGATGCCGACCGAGCGTGCGGCGTTCCATGCGACCGCTGACGAGGTCGTCGATCTCGCCGCCGCCCACCTCGAAGGTGGCGGGACGCAGGTCTCGTTCGGTCGCGCATGCGAAGGGGAGCCGCTCCTCGTACCGCGGGTGGTCGAGCCCGCGATCGCGGGGATCCGAGAGCGGACCCATCGCGGCACCATCCACCTCGAGTCGAACGGGTCCGTGCCGGCCGCGGTCGGCCGACTCGCGCGCGCCGGGCTCGACACGATCGGCTTCCGTATCGCCTCGGCCCGCCCCGAAACGTACGAGCGGATCCATCGACCGGCGGGCTATCGGCTGACGGACGTCCGCGCGTCGATCGCGGAGGCGATCGCGGCCGCGCTGGCCGTCGCGGTCATCGTGCTGGTGCTCCCGGGCCTCACGGACCGCGAGCGCGAGCTTGACGAGATCCTGTCCCTCGCCGGTGACCTGCCGGCAGGAAGCCAGCTCGTGCTGCGCGACCTCGGCGCGGACGCCGAGCGCGCGCTCGCGCTCGTTCCGTCAGCCGAGACGCCGCTCGGCATGGAGCGGTTCCTCGAGCGGATCGCAAGCGACGCGGCGCACCTCCGCATGGGAACGCTCGTGCGACCGCTCGCGAGGGTCTAAGTGTTCCTCGATCGCGCGCGGCTCGTGGTCCAAGGCGGCGACGGCGGACGTGGCGTGATCTCGTTCCGCCGCGAGGCCCACGTCCCGCGAGGCGGACCCGATGGCGGCGACGGCGGAAAGGGTGGCGACGTCGTGCTCCGCGTGGACCCACAGCTCGGCACCCTTGCTGATTTCCGTTTCACGCACGAGGCCCGGGCCGACTCCGGCAAGCCCGGCGCGGGGCGGAAGAGCACCGGGCGATCCGGTGCGGACCGGGTCCTTCTCCTGCCACCGGGAACGATCGTGATCGACCGCGCGACGAATGCGACGGTCGCCGACCTCGTGACTCCCGGCGAGGAGCTCGTCGTCGCGCGCGGTGGCGTCGGCGGAAAGGGCAACGCGCGCTTCGCGTCGAGCACGCGCCGCGCGCCGCGCATCGCCGAGGACGGCGGCAAGGGCGAGCGGCGCGAGATCGATCTCGAGCTGAAGCTCCTCGCAGATGTTGGTCTCGCGGGCATGCCGAACGCCGGAAAGTCCACGCTCCTCGCGGCGCTGACGAGCGCGCGCCCCAAGATCGCGGACTATCCGTTCACCACCCTCGTGCCCAATCTCGGCGTCGCACGCTTCGCCGACCGCGAGCTCGTCATCGCGGACATCCCCGGGCTCATCGAGGGAGCGAGCCACGGCGCGGGCCTTGGCGAAGAGTTCCTGCGTCACGTGGAGCGGACCCGCCTCCTCGTGCACGTCGTCGACGCGTCGCAGCCCGACCCCCTCGCGAACATAGCGACGATCGACACCGAGCTCGCAAGCTACGGGCACGGTCTCGTCGAGCGGCCGCGGATCATCGCACTGAACAAGATCGACCTGCCCGACGCCCGCGCGGCGATCGGGACGCTTTCGGCGGAGCTCGCCGCGCGTGACGTTGAGGTCGTCGCGATCTCCGCGGCGGCACGTGAAGGGACGGACGCGCTGCTTCGGCTGATCTTCGAGCGTTGCCCGCCGCGCGAGACGACCGCGCGCACTGACGTGACGCGCGAGCGGCGGATCGCCTTCGGCGGAGGCGCGACGGACTGGCGCGTGAGCCGCGAGGGCGGAGCGTTCCGGGTCAGCGGCGACCGCGTCGAGCGCCTTGCCTCGGGGATCGATTGGGCCTCTCCCGAGGCCTCCGCGTACTTCCAGCACCACCTGCTGCGGAGCGGAATCGATCGCGAGCTCCGGGCCCTCGGCGCGAAGGAAGGTGACACGGTCCGCGTCGGCACCCTCGAGCTCGAATGGCGCGAAGGCGGGGCTGACGAATGACGCGGGTCGGCGTCTTTGGCGGGACCTTCGATCCGGTCCACGTCGGTCATCTCGCGATCGCGAACGCCGCGCTCGAGGACCTCCCGCTCGATCGCGTCATCTTCGTCCCGGCGCGCCACTCGCCGCTCAAGAACGACGGGCCGGTCGCGAGCGCGCGCGATCGGCTCGCGATGCTCGAGGCGTCGATCGCCGGTGAGCCGCGGTTCGCCGTCTCCAGCATCGAACTCGATCGCGAAGGGCCCTCGTACACCGTCGAGACGCTCGCCGCGCTCCGTCCGGAGGGCGAGCTCTTCCTCATCCTGGGCAGCGACGCCTTCGCGGACTTCGCACGCTGGAAGGAACCCGAACGGATCCGTGGTCTCGCGACGGTCGTGGTCGCGGCGCGTCCTCACTCGCCAGGGGTGCCGAAAGACATCCGCTCGCTCGACGCTCCGCTCCTCGACATCAGCTCGCGGGAGCTACGCGCGCGGGCCGCGCGGGGAAGGTCGCTGCGGTACCTTGTCGTTGAGGCCGCACTGCGATACATCACTCGACACCAGCTGTACCGATGACCGAGCTGTCCCCGCGTACGCTCGCGGATATCGTCGTCGAGGCGGCGGGCGACAAGAAAGCCGAGGACATCCTCGTGCTGAACGTCTCGGAGCTCACGACCATCGCCGACCTCTTCGTCATCTGCACGGGCCGCGGCGAGCGTCAGGTCCAGGCCATCGCCGATGCGGTCAGGGAGAAATCGAAGGAGGCCGGTCGCGAGCCGCTCGGTGTCGAAGGCTACGCGTCGGGGCGGTGGATCCTCATCGACCTCGGGGACGTGATCGTGCACGCGTTCGTCCCCGACGAGCGGCACCTCTATCGGCTCGAGCGCCTGTGGGGTGACGCCCCGGTGGTGCTGCGCATCGCGTAGGCCTACCCTCGGCCCGCCATGGAGAGGCCGCCGTTCCTCCCGCGCGGCCCGCGTGTCGTCGCCGCGATCGTCGCGCTCTCCGCCGTCTACTTCGCCGCGGGCAAGCTCGGCCTCAGCCTCGCGCTCGTCAACACCAGCGCGACCGCGGTCTGGCCGCCGACCGGGATCGCGATCGCCGCCCTTCTCCTCTTTGGCTCGCGCCTCTGGCCGGGCGTCTTCATCGGCGCGTTCCTGGTCAATGTGTCGACGACCTACGGCCTCGGCTCATCGATCGGGATCGCGGTCGGGAACACGCTCGAGGCCGTGGTCGCCGCGATGCTCGTCAGCCGGTTCGCGCACGGCGCGCGCGCGTTCGAGCGCCCACACGACGTCTTCAAGTTCGCGTTCCTGGCCGGTTTGTTGGCGACGAACCTGAGCGCGACCATCGGCACGACGACCCTCGGCCTGTTCGGACTCGCCTCGTGGACGGATTTCGGCCCGGTGTGGTTCACCTGGTGGCTGGGCGATCTTGGGGGAGCGCTCATCGTCGCGCCAGCCCTCCTGGTCTGGGCGACCGAGCGGGGTGAGCTCCTCGCGCGACCCGCGGAGAAGCTCGCGCTCGCGGTCACCACGCTCGTGACCGCGGTGTTCCTCTTCGGCGGGACTCAGGAGCTCTCGATCAACCGCGAGCCGCTCGCGTTCCTCTCGTTCCCCGTCCTCGTCTGGGCCGCCGCGCGGTTCGGTCCGCGCGAGACCACCGCGGTCCTTCTGGTGCTCGCGGCGATCGCGGACTGGGGGACCCTGCGCGGCTTCGGTCCCTTCGCCCGCGCCGACGTGAACTCGTCGCTCCTCCTCCTGCAGGGGTTCATGACCGTCGCGGCGATCACCTCGGATGGACTGGCCGCCGCGATCGTCGACCGGCGCCGCGCCGAGGAGGTCATCCGCTCCACCGAGCACCGGCTGCGGACCCTCGCCGAGGAGGCAGCCCGGGTACGCGAAGAGTTCCTCTCGATCGCGACCCATGAGCTGCGGACGCCGGTCACGAGCGTCCGCGGCTACGCCCAGCTGGCACAGCGTTCTCTCGACCGAGATCCGAACGCCGACATCCGCAAGGAGCTTGAGACGATCGTGCGCCAGTCGGATCGGCTCGCCGCGCTCATCGCCCAGTTGCTCGATGCGTCGCAGTTACAGGCGGGAACGCTCACCGTGATGCCGGTCCGCACCGACGTGTCGGCTCTGGCGCGGGAGGCGACCGCGGTAGCCGAGATCGCGGACTCGCATCGCCTGGTCGTGGACATCACTCCCGGGATCTGGGCGGACGTCGATCCGGTGAGGTTCGAAGAGATCCTCGCCAACCTCATCGACAACGCGCGGAAGTTCACACCGGCCGGCGGAGCGATCGCGGTCCGCCTCGGCGACGAAGGCGACGAGCTCGAGCTCTCGGTCGCCGACGAAGGACCTGGCATCCCGAGCGATCGGCTGGCGAACGTCTTCGACCGGTTCTACCGCGCGCACGACGACCGTGGGATCGCGGGCCTCGGACTCGGCCTCTACATCGCGCGCGAGATCGTCGCGCGGCACGGCGGTCGGATCTCCGTGGCCTCGATCCCGGGCGAGGGCTCGACCTTCACCGTGCGCCTGCCCAAGCTCCCCAGCGCCGCTCGGTCGGCGGTGTCGGAGCGCGCTGTGCCCGCGGTGAGGACTGGCGGCCGCGTGCTCGTCGTCGAGGATGACGACGAGATCAGAACGCTTGTGCTCGAGACGCTGCGCGAGTCCGGGCACGAGGTGCTGGGCGCGCGCGACGGCCGCGACGGGATCGAGATCGCCGACCGCGAGAAGCCCGATCTCATCATCGTCGACAAGCTCATGCCGGAGATGGACGGAACCGAGTTCACCCGCGAGTACCGCGCGCGCGCCGGCACGGCGCCGATCGTCGCGTTCTGTGCCTCTCGCGACGCCGTGGAATGGGCCACATCGATCGGCGCCGCAGCGTACGTCACGAAGCCCTTCGATCTGGAGGAGCTCGACCGCGTCGTCGACCGTGAGCTCGCGCGCGTGGGCGCGGGTGATCCCAAGCGCGGCCCGGCCTGATCGCCCGCATCGGGTACGCTTATCACGACTTTCGCGGCCACCGCCAATGGGGCTGTAGCTCAGCTGGGAGAGCGCATGAATCGCACTCATGAGGTCAGGGGTTCGATCCCCCTCAGCTCCACTGCTTATGAAATCCAAATGGAGAAGGTCGGATAGGCTCGACAAAAGTGGACCGAGTCAGGTGCCCGTCGCACGCTCCTACGATAAAACTTCCTTAAGGTCACCGGTTGTCTTCTAGGTTTTGAGTTGCAGCCGCCGAGCCGCGAGCTCCGAGCCAGATCGCACGCCAAGCTTCTCGTAGACCGTGGTGAGGTTCCAGGCGATAGTCTTCGGACTGATCGACAGTGTGTCGGCGACCTCCTTGTTGGATCTGCCAGCCGCGACAAGAGAGGCGATCTGACGGTCGGCCTCCGACAGCACCTCTGCCGACGCCTTCCGGCCGGATCCGTCTAAGCTCCGACAGCGCTCGGTCCCGCCAATGCGTGTAGCCACGGAGGGCGAAGATCTCCGCCGCGCGGTTGGTAGCCCCTGATCGCGTACGTGTAGAAGCCGGCAGGTGCAGCTCCGCTTATGTCCGGAGTTCTCTCCGCTACGTATTTTCCTGCGGTCCGTCAGGTCGGATTCGTGGCGTGGTGCATCTCAGCTGATCTCCGCAACCAAGTTATCCGGCTTCGCCGAACCGAACCGTGCCTCGACCACCAGTGGGACCTCTGAATCTATCCGCAATCAAGTCGTCCCTCGGTGATGAGCACGCGGTTGCCCTTTGGTCGCAATGGTTTATCGAGAAGCACGGCGAGCAGGCCTTCCGTCCTTAACTGTGACGATCAGAGGAATTCAAGCCTTGCGATGGATGAGCGATCTACAGTTCCGCACCGACGCGCTCAACGTGGCACTCGAACTAGTCCGAACTTCATCGATTACACAGCGAAGAGTCAGGGGCCCAAACGGCTACAAGTTCGCGCGAGAGGCGCGGGCGGAGCGAGACGCCCGAAATACAGGGATCGGCGCTAGTGCCGGCCTGACCAAACGAGAAAGCCGTAGTACGCCCTCCCCAGTGGTTGACTCGGATCACCGGCAAACCCGTAGGGGGTGCCCTCTCGAACCGCGGCCCGGGCCGCCGCGTCCTGGCGCATCCGCTCGATGACCGCGCTCGGCGCGAGTCCCGCACAAGGTCCGGCCCCAAGTACCGTTCCCAGGCAGAGCGCAACCGCGCCACTCACGTGCGGCGCCGCCATGCTGGTTCCCGACGCAACGGCGTAGTTCCCCCCAAGCCAGGTCGACGCGATACACACGCCGGGAGCCGCGATCGTGTGCATAGCATCGGTGGGGGCTACGGCAAAGTTGGAGAAGGCCGCGCGCGCGTCATCGGTCTCGCTCGGCGCGCAGCTCGGCGGGTTCCCCAGACCGCCGGGCGTGCCGTCGCTGTCCGCCATCGCTGTGACGCTCAGCACCTCTGGGTACGCAGCCGGCAGCACGGCGGCGAAGTCGGATGCGTCGTTGCCGGCAGCGGCGACGAAGGTCACACCGCGCTCGACCGTCGCGCAGATCGCTTTGTGCAAGGCATCACGGGTCGTCCTTCCACAGTCCCGATCGCTCGCGCCCACGCCGCTAAAGCTCAGGTTCGCGACCAGAATGTTGAGGCTCTTGGCATGCGCGGCCACCCAATCGATGCCGCAAATCGCCTGCGCCGTCGTGCCCCGCCCGGACTGATCGAGCACTTTGACGGCAATCAACCGGGTGCCCGGAGCTACTCCGATCAGGCCCGTGCCGTTGTTGCGAGCAGCGATCGTTCCGCTGACGTGCGTGCCGTGACCATTGTCGTCTTGGGCGCTCTTGGTCCCGCGCACGCAAGTCTTGCCATCGATCGCGTTGAGATCCGGGTGCCCTAGATCGACGCCGGTGTCGAGGACCGCGACGCTCACCGCGCTCGCGGGCGCCGCGACCGTTGCTGAGGCCGCCTCGATCCGTCGTACGCCCGAGGGCGCCAGATCGCCCACCATGACGGGTTCGCCCAAGGCGTTGAAAACGCCGTCGACCGCGACGAACGCGACCCGCGGATCGGCGCGAATCAGCGCGACTTGCGTCGGCGTGAGCCGGGCCGCGAATCCCTGGAGCGCAGCGCTGTAAATGTGATCAGCCGCGAAGGCGAGGCCGCGCTCGAGCTCACCGGTCGCCGCCCCAGTTACGTGATCTTGGAACACGACGATGACTGAGGAAACCGAGGCCGCGGTCACCCGGAGCGGAGAGTTGCCAATGACCGCGGCTGCCGAGACGATTACGGCGCAACCGAGAGTCCGCAGCCAGGACCAGGGTGCCGGCGTGCCCAGGCGCCCACTCGCTCTCAATGCAGTACACCTTCCGCGAACCACGTCGCTCCGCGTCCGTCGCGCTGCCCGACGATCACGACCCCGCGTGAGGTGACGAGCACGAGGTCGATGCGTGCCGTCTGGCCGGCCGACACCGTCAGCCCCGGTATGTCAGCGAGGTCCCCGCTGAAGGTCAACAAAGTCCACCGACGACCATCGCGGGAGGCCCAAACGTCGACTCGGGCGGTTGGAGAGATCGGGTTGGCGAAGACCACGGCCAGTCGGCCGTTCGCGCCGGCGACTCCCCACGGACTCGCCGGTCCCAGCTTCTGAAGATTGCGTCCGTCGGATGAGGTCCAGAAGAGCGCGGTGCGCG
>VBFI01000114.1 GCA_005889275.1 Chloroflexota bacterium
AAGGCCGCCGGCTGGCGCGTCGTTCCGGACGGCGGCGAGGTCGGCGTGCGCGAGGACTCGACGTGGGACGTGCCCGAGCCGGAGCTCGCCGTCCTCCTGAACGCGCACGCCGAGGTCGTCGGCTACGCGTGCGGGAACGACATGAGCTCGCGGAGCATCGAGGGCGAGAACCCGCTCTTCCTGCCGCAGGCGAAGATCTACGACCGGAGCTGCGCGATCGGTCCCGCGGCCGTGCTCGCCTGGGACATCGACGTCTCGCGCGCCGAGATCCGCATGACCGTCGAGCGCGACGGCGCGGCGGTCTTTAGTGGACGCGCCAGCGTCGCCGACATGACGCGCGATCCGGCGAAGCTCGCGCGCGTCCTCGCGGCCGTGTACACGCTCCCGCGCGGCGCCTGGCTCCTCACCGGAACGTCGCTCGTCCCGCCGCAGCCGTACACGGCGAAGCCGGGCGACCGCATCCGCATCGCCATCGCGGGGCTCGGGGAGCTCGTGAACACGGTGTCGCTCGTGCGGCACAGCGGCGCGGAAGCGAAGCCCGACCGTCTCGCGGCGCGCGGCGTCGCTAGCGGAGGCTGACCGCCCGCGCGAGGATCGACTGGATCTCGGGGCGGATGCTGCGGATCCCGCGGTTCTCCTGCACCTGAGCGAACTCGACGGTGAGCTCGAAGAACTTCACGCCCTGCTTGGTGTAGCGGTCGACGTCGGTGAACGTGTGCGATCCCGGCAGCAGGTGCAGGTCCGCCGCCTCGAACTCGAACATGACGTCCTGCGCCTGGCGCCCCAGGAGGTAGTTGATCCAGAGCTTCGCCGTGTTCGGGTGCGGCGCGGTCTTCGGGACGCCCATATACAGGTAGCCGACGAACGCCGCGTCGGTCGGGATCGCCCAGCCGACCGGGACGCCCTTCTTCACCAGCTGCGCGGCGTGGTTCGCGCCGCAGTCGTACGCGAACACGTCGAGCCCGCCGTCGGCGAGGCGTGCCTCGTCGCCGCAGCCGGCGAACGCGCCGATCTGGCCGCTGAGCTGGCGGACGTAGTCGAGCGTGCGGCCCGGTCCCCAGAGCTCGGGGCTGCCGAGGTGCTCGAGGACGGTTCCCTCCGGGCTGCTCATCACGCGACCGCGCAGGCCCGGCCGCAAGAGGTCGGCGAGGCTGTGCGGGATCGCGTCGCCGGTGAGGCGCGTGCTGTACGTGAGCCCGGGCAAACGTGTCTGGACCTGGACCGCCGTGCCGCCCGGCGTGGTGAGCCGCGGGTCGCGGATGTTCGGCGCCCAGGTCGTCCAGAGCACCGACTCGAGCGCGTTCGCCTTGGCGAGCGCGAGGATCTGCGTCTCGTCGCCGATGACCACGTCCGTCGGCGAAGGCTTGTTCGCCTGCACCGCCTGGATGACCTTCGCGATGACGTCGGTCACCGGCGGACCGGGCGTGAAGGTGACCTTCACGTTCAAGGAGTAGGTCTTGTTGAAGCCGTCGCTCTGCCGACGGAGCTCGTCGGGATTGTCCTGCGTCCCGGCGGTCCACTGGAGCGTGAGTGCGCCCTCGGTCGCCGCCGCGCCGACGATCTTCTGGAACGTCGGCGACGTGGTCGGGGCGGCCGACGGCCGCGCGGCGCTCGGTCCACCGCACGCGACCGCGAGAAGTGTCGCGAGCGAGAGCGCGAGGACGCGCGCGCTCAACGCAGGTCCCCGGCCGGCGCCTCGCCGCGCGTCGCCGCGTAGTAGCGGAGCGCGTTGCCGAGCCTGTCGAACGCGGTCGCGACCTCGTGCGTCACGTCGTCGCCCTTCACGTCCTCGAAGGCCGCCGTCTCGATGTCGACGGTGCCGCTCGACATGAGCTGCGCCTGTCCGGCGAGTCGACGGAGCGGACCGACGATGGATCGCGTGAGCAGGAGGCTCACGATCGCCGCGAGGAGGATTCCGACGGCCGCGGCCAGGGCCACGCTCACCGTCGAGTCGTCGGCGCTGCTCGTGTACGTCGCGAGCGGCACGGCGAGCGTGTACGTCCACGGCTTGGTGTGCATGCGCGCCGCCACCGCGCGCTGCTCGGCCGACCCGCTGTTGTACGCGAGCGTCGCGCTGTCGGCCTGACGGTCGATCGCGTCCTTGAGCGGGGGCAGCGGGTCGAGCACCAGCTGATCGGGCGTCTTCTGCCCGAAGCGCTTGTCCGCCGCCAGCTTCTTCGCGACCTCGGGGTCGATCGCCGCGATCGGCTTGTAGATGAGCGACTCTGCCTGGGCGCGGTGTCCCTTCGTCTCGGAGACCGCGAGACGGATGCCGTAGTCGTCGACGAGGAACCCATGCGAGCCCACGCCGACGGACCCGCTGTCGGCCTCGACGAGGTCCCAGATGCCGCTCAGGTTGGCGCGCATCCGCGCGACGCCGACGACGAGACCGCTCGTCGTCGCGATCGGCGCCGAGAAGAAGAGCGCCGGCTTGTTCGTGATGACCGAGTAGCTCGGGTCGCTGATATAGGAGAGCCCGGCGCGGGCGTTCAGGAAGTAGTCGCGAAAGCGGACGTTCGTCCCCTCGTCGGTGGTGATCGACGCGGCGGAGATCGTGCCGTCGATGCTCACGATGGCGATGGACTCGTAGTTCACCGAACGTGCCGAGGCCGCGGCGAGCACCTCGCGCGCGGCGCGCCGGAGGTCGGGATCGTTCACGTTCTGGGCGTACGCGATCACCGCGGGGAGCTTGCTCACGAGCACGACGTCGCCGAGCGGCCCCTGAAGATAGGAGTCGATCGCGTTCGCGGTCGAGACCGCGCGCTCGCGGATGTTCGTGACGCCGAGTTCGGTCAGCCGATCGCGGGTGCCCTGGATCGAGACGGCGTTCACGAAGGCGATCGGCAGCACGCCCACGACGAGCAGCGCGGCAAGGGTCTTCTGCCAGAACTTGACTCGCACCCAGCGTCCTCCCGCAAGCTCCGAGGCGGCCGATTCTCGGCGCTCGCGCTACGGCCCCCGGTCGCGGCCGGGAGTCAACCGGTACTGGCGGAAACCCGTACTTTCGTCGGCGTGCCCGACGCGAAGCGTTACCCGCCCGAGCAGCTCTTCGACTTCTCGCTCGCGGTGTTCCGGCACTTCGCGGTGCCGCCGCCCGACGCCCGGCTCGCCGCGGCCGTGCTCCAGTCGGCGGACCTTCGCGGTGTCGACTCCCACGGCGTCGCGCGGCTCCACTCCTATTTCGACATGCTGCAACTGGGTCGGATCAACCCACGTGCGAACGTGACCGTCGTGCGCGAGTCGGCGAGCACCGCGACCGTCGACGGCGACAACGGCCTCGGCCTCGTCGTCGGTCCGAAGGCGAACGACATCGCCATGGCGAAGGCCGCCGCGGCCGGCAGCGGCTGGGTGAGCGTGCGCAACTCGAACCACTACGGCATCGCCGGCTATTACGTGCTCGAGGCGCTCGCGCGCGACCTCATCGGGTGGTCGATGACGAACACCACCAAGCTCGTCGCGCCGCTCTGGGGAGCCGAACGGATGCTCGGCACGAACCCGATCGCCATCGCGTTCCCCGGCGAGCGTGAGCCCGCGATCGTCATCGACATGGCGACGTGCGCGGCGGCGTACGGGAAGATCGAGATGGCGCGGCGCGCGGGCACGCCGATCCCGGCGGGCTGGGCGGTCGATCGGGACGGCGCCACGACGACCGATCCGAACGAGATGGTCGAGGGCGGCGCGCTCGTCCCGCTCGGCTCGGACCGCGAGCGTGGCGGACACAAGGGCTACGCCCTCGCGGTGATGGTGGACGTGCTCACGGCGGTCCTCTCGGGCGCGAACTGGGGACCGTTCGCGCCGCCGTTCGCGCTGCGCCAAGAGATCCCGACGCGCTCGGTCGGGAAGGGGATCGGCCATTTCTTCGGCGCGCTGCGCATCGACGCGTTCATCGATCCGGGCGAGTTCAAGCGGCAGATCGACGAGATGGTGCGGACGCTTCGCGCGACGAAGCCGGCGCCCGGGACGAACGGCCCGCTCATCCCCGGCGATCCCGAGCGCATCGCGGAGGCGGAGCGGCGGCGCGCGGGCGTCCCGCTGCTTCCGGCCGTGGTCGCGGAGCTGCGCGACATCTCGCGCCAGACGGGGATCGCCTTCGCGGAGTAGCGGCTACTCCTTCGGCACGGTCATGAACGTGATGACCGCGCCGAGGATGGAGAGGACGCTGGCGCCGATGAACGTCGCCTCGATCGACGTCGCCGCGAGCGCGCC
>VBFI01000115.1 GCA_005889275.1 Chloroflexota bacterium
TTCGCGAGGTGGTAGAGGACGAACTCGTCGGTCGAAAGGCCCTTGGCGCCGAAGTCGCCGCCGATCGTTCCGTTGTCGACCACGATGCCATCCTTCGCGAGGCCGAGCGTCGCGGCCATCTGATCGCGTAGGTTGAAGGGCGCCTTGTTCGTCGAAACGACCTGCACGCGATCGCCTTCGAGCCACACGATCGCGGCACGCGGCTCGAGCGGCGCCTGGTGGATCCGCGGCGTCGTGAACTCGTGCTCGAAGATCCGCGCCGCGCGTGCGAAGGCGGCCGCTACATCGCCGTGTGTCTCGACGACGTGTCCCTGGTGATTCGGATGCGGGACCGGGGGCCGCTCCCCGCGGCCCTCGAGGAACCGGTACGAGGCGGCGTCGGGGTGGAGGACCGGGGCATCGGCGCGGAGCGCGGCATCCATGTCGAGCAGCGGCGGCAGCTCGTCGTACTCAACAGAGATCAGGCGGACCGCTTCTTCGGCGATCTCGCGCGTGTCGGCCGCGACCGCCGCGACGCGGTCGCCGATGAACAGGACGCGGTCCCAGCAGAGCACCGGCCAGTCCTGCAGGCGCCGTCCGAGGCGTTGGCCGCGAACGTCCGCGCCGGTCAGGATCGCGCGGACCCCGGCAAGCGCGCGGGCGCGTCCCGTCTCCACTGAGGCGATGCGCGCGTGCGGGTACGGGCTGCGCACGAAGGCCGCCTCGAGGGCGCCCGGGACATCGACGTCGGCGGTGTACGTGGCGCCCCCGGTCGTCTTCGCATCGCCGTCGATCCGCCGCTCCGGCCGGTCGAGGAGCTCGGGATGGATCAACGCGCCGCGACCGTCGCGCGGAGGCATTCCGCGAATCCGGCGAGGACCTTCTCAGCCTGGCGCGCGATGAGCGGCTGACCGAGCTCGCCGATGCGCCCGAGGATCGCGACGTCGGTCGTGATCCTGAGCTCCGTCGGCGCGTCACCGCTGACCGCGAGATCCACCAACGCGCGCACCGAGCCGCCGATCCTCCGGTCCTCGGCGTCCGCGCGGAGGCGCGCGGTGCCGGCCGCCTCGTTGCGCGATTCGATCGCGACTGTACCGCCGAGCGCGAGCTTGACGGGCCCGACGCGGACGTCGAGCGTCCCGCGGACGCCTTCGCCGTCGGGCGCGACCTCGCGCGTCCCCGGCACGCAGCGCGCCGCGACCGGCAGATCCATGAGCACCGCCCACACCTTCGCGCGCGGCGCGTCGACGGCCACGCGGTGCTCGAGCTTCACGCGACCTCGCGCAGCGCGCGCTCGGTCCACACCCCGGCCATCGCGCGCTTGTAATCGGCGCTCCCGCGCAGGTCGTCGATCGGGTCGGTCGCCGCGGCCGCGAGCGCGGCGGCCTCGCGGATCGCAGCGTCGTCGAGCCGGCGGCCTGCAAGCGACCGCTCGGCCTCGCGCGCCCGCAGCGGCACCGTAGCCGCCCCGCCGAGCGCGATCCGCGCGTGAGTGCAGACGCCGCTCGCATCCGTCGCTATCACCGCGGCCACGGACACCGTCGCGTAGTCGTCGAGCGTCGCCGGGAGGAATTTCTTGTACGTCGCGCGCGCGCCCGCCGGCAGCGGAGCGAGCTCGACGCGGAGCAAGATCTCGCCGGGCTCGAGCGACGTCTCGAAGAGATCGACGAAGAGCGCGTCGAGCGGGATGCGGCGCTCGCCGAACCTGGACCTCGCGATGACGACGCCATCGAGAGCGAGCAGCGTGACCGGCGGGTCCTGCGCGGGGTCGGCGTGCGCGAGATTCCCGCCGAGCGTCGCCTGCTCGCGGATGCGCACGGTCGCGACCGCCGCGAACGTCGCGGCAAGCGCCGCCGCATGATCGCGGACGGCCTGCGAGCGCGCGAGCGCGCCGTGGGTCGCAAGCGCGCCGAGGCTGAGGCCGGCGTCGGTCGTACGTATTTCACGCAGCTCCGCGATCCGGCGGAGGCCGAGCACACGCTCGGGCCGCACGAGGTCCTGTTTCATAAGGATGACGAGCGACGTACCGCCCGCCATGACGAGCGTGTCGTCGGGATCGCCCGCGAGGATCTCGAGCGCCTCGTCGAGCGTCTCGGGCTCGACGTAGTCGAAGGGCCTCATCGCGCGTCGCGCACTTTCGCGATGGCGCGCGCGATCCCGTAGTAGCCGGTACACCGGCACAGGTTGCCCATCTGCCAGTCGGCGATCTCTGCGTCGGTCGCGCGCGGCTTCGCGCGCAGCAGGGCGTCCGCGGCGACGAGCTGGCCCGGTGTGCAGATCCCGCATTGGAAGCCGCCCTCGTCGATGAACGCCTCCTGCAGCGGCGTGGCGAGCCCTTCCACCGTTCGGATCTGGGTGCCGTCGACCTGTGTCGCCAGCAGGAGGCACGCCGACATCGGTGCGCCGTCCACCTGCACCGTGCAGAGGCCGCACACGCCAACGGAGCAGCCATCCTTCGTGCCGGTCGCGCCGAGGTCATATCGCAGGACATCGACGAGGAGTCGCTCCGCGGGCACCGTCGCGTCGACGGCCGCGCCGTTCAGCGTGAAGCGGATCCGATGCTCGCTCACGCCCGCGTTTCCTCGCGTAGCCGGAAGCGCTGGATCTTTCCGGTGGCGGTCTTCGGCAGCTCGTCGACTGACTCGATCCAGCGCGGACGCTTGTGGCGCGCGAGCCGCTCCGCGCAGAGGTCGTCGAGCTCTGACGGGGGCGTCGCGTCACGGAGCACGACGTACGCGCAGACCTTGAGAAGCCCGTCGGCGTCCGCGCGGCCGATCACCGCACACTCGGCGACGCTCGGATGCGACAGGAGCACGGACTCGACCTCGAGCGGCGAGACCCACTGCGCGCCCACGCGCAGCATGTCGTCGTCGCGGCCGAGATGGTAGTAGCGGCCATTCTCGACGCGATAGCGGTCGCCGGTGACGACCCAGCCGTCGCGAAACGCCGTGGCCGTCGCCTGCGGCCGGTCGTGGTAGCCGACCGCGGTCGAGCCGCCACGGACCCACAGCGTGCCCTCGGTCGCGTCGGCGCCATCCGGCCCGACGACGCGGGCCTCGTAACCTGGGATGACGCGGCCGGACGATCCCGGGGTCACGTCGTCGGTCGTATTCGAGATCGCGATGTAGCCGATCTCGGTCGATCCGATCCCGTCGAGGATCGGAAGCCCGAAGCGCCGGTGCCACCGCTCCTCAAGGGGCGCCGGCAGCGCCTCACCCGCGGAGATGCACACGCGGAGCGGTGCGATGTCCGCGGGCGTCCCGGCCTCGGCGGCCGCGAGCAGCGCCGCGTACGCCGTTGGCACCGAGTAGAGGACCGTCGGCCGCTCCGCCGCGATGAGCCGCCACGCGCGGTCTGGACTGAACCGTTCCGGATCAAGGACGACGGACGCGCCGGCCGCGAGCGGGATGACCAACGAGTTGTTGAGGCCGTAGGAGAAGAAGAGCTTCGCGGTGCTGTAGACGCGGTCGTCGGCGCTGATCCGCGCTACGTGACGGCCGTGACCTTCCGCCGGAAAGAGCGCGCGGCGATGGAGGTGGATGACCGCCTTCGGCGCGCCGGTCGTGCCGCTCGAGTACTGCCAGAAACACATGTCGTCCGCGCTCGTGGGCGCCGCCACAACGGGCGCGGGACGGTCCACGAAGAGGTCGGCGTCCGCGTCGGTGATCGTGAGCGTCGCGCCGCAGTCGCGCAGCATGAAATCGAGCTCGTCGGGCCGCACGAGGGTCGAGAGCGGCACCGGGATCGCGCCGATCTTCGCGGCACCGAGGAACGCGCCGATGAAGTGTGGTGAGTCGCGGAGGACGAGCGCGACGCGTTCGCCCGGTCGCACCCCGCGGTCGCGCAAGCCCAGCGCGGCAGAATCCTGCATTGCCGCGAGGTCGCGGTAGCTCACGGTCTCGCCGGCATAGCGAAGCGCGGGACGGCCACCGTGGCCGACCGCGCACGCGGCGTCGGCAAGGGCGCTCGCGAGATTGAACGCGGCTAGAGGTACTTGCGGCCCGCGAGCTTGTCCGGCACGCGGAGGCCGATCGCACTGATCTTCGGATCCATCTCGGCGATGTAATCCTCGCGCATCTTCCCGTTGGTACGTTTCTTTAAGCCCCACTCGATGTAGCGCTCGTCGCGCGCCGATTCCGAACGGCCGAACATGTCGAGGCCGACGACATACCACTTATCGATCGCGCGCTGCGCGGCTACTTGTCCCTCGGGCGTCGCCATCATGATCTGGAGCTGCTGCTCGCCGTACGCGACGTGACCCTTCTCCTCGCGGAGGATGGTGGGCAGGACATCGTCGGTCGGCAGGAACGATGACCCGACCATCTCGTCGAGCTGGTACTGGCCGACCTTGTCGATCAGGAAGCCGAACGCGGCGAAGTCGCCCCACTCGGGCATGTCCACCTTGAACGCGTCGACCTCGCGCTTGGACCGCGGCCGGAACAGGATGTCGGAGCGATCGAGGCCGACCATCCCGAGCATTCGGAGGAACTTGCGGCAGTGGTCGATCTCCTCCGACGCGATGCGCGCGACGCGCCACTGGTCGTCGACGGTCGGCGCGCGGAGAGTCCAGTGGTCCACGTAGATGTGCGGCCCGCCGATCTCGCAGTCGGCCTGGATCGTGAGGAGGCGAGTCAACAGATCGCGGTACTCC
>VBFI01000116.1 GCA_005889275.1 Chloroflexota bacterium
GAGAACCCGATGCTCGAGGCGTACGCGACGCTCGGCTATCTCGCCGCGGCAACGAGCCGGATCCGACTGGGCGTGATGGTCTCCGGCGTGATCTACCGGCATCCGTCGGTGCTCATCAAGGCCGCGACGACCGTGGACGTCCTCTCGGGTGGGCGCACCTATTTCGGCGTGGGAGCGGCGTGGTTCGAGCGCGAAGCGATCTCACTCGGCATCCCCTTCCCGACGCGCGGAGAGCGTTACGCCCTGCTCGAGGACACCCTCCGCCTCGCGCGCCAGACGTGGGCCGATGACCGGAGCCCGTTCGCCGGCGAGCGAGTGCGCGCGGCGTACCCACTGTCGAACCCGATGCCGCTTTCGCGCCCGCGGCCGGCGATCCTTGTCGGCGGCGCGGGCCCGGAACGCACTCTGCGTCTTGTCGCCAGGTACGCCGACGCGTGGAACGTCATCACCGACCCCGCGAGCGTCGGCGTGCACCGCGCGCGGCTCCGCGAGCGCTGCGCCGAGGTTGGCCGCACGGCCGAGGACATCGAGATCACCGCCCTCGATGCGGAGGATCTGCGCGCCGAGGAGATCCCCGGCTATCGCTGGAGCGCGGCCTTCGAGCGTGCCCGGCTCGAGGCGTGGCGCGAGGCCGGCGTCGAGCACGTCATCGTGAACATGAGCGACGCGCACGACCTGACAAAGCTTGGTGCGTTCGGTCGCGAGGTGATCGCGCCGGTCGGCTAGTGGGCTACGCGGCCGGCCCCGTCGCGACGATGTCGACGGTGAGCTTGATCTCGTCGACGATGCTGACGACGCGGAACGGCACCGAGGGCGCCCGCATCCCGAAGTCGGCGAACTTCCACGTCGGGTTCGCCGTCGCGGTCGCCGTGAGCGTCGCGCCGTCCCGTTTCGCGGTGACGTCGAAGGTCACGTCCTTCGTCACGCCGTGCAACGTGAGCTTGCCGGCGAGCGTGAACGTGAAGGTGCCGCTCGCGGGGAGCGGCAGCGTGAGACCGGTCGCTTTCGTGGGGACCAGCGTCGCCGTGGGGAACTGCCCGACCGCGAGCGTGTCCTGCTTGATGAAGTTATCGCGGTCGCGCTGATCGCTCGCGATCGTGGAAACGTTGCAGGTGATCTTCGAATCGGAGGTGAAGGTGCCGTCGGCGTTCAGCGCGAACGACCCCGACGCGCCCTTCACCGTCAAAACGGCGTCCGAGGGGAGCGACACGCCGACGAGCTGCTCGCGGACCTTGACCGTCGCCGCCGATGCGCTCGTGACCGTCCACGCCGATGCCGCCGTGCTTGCCGCAACGGTCGTCGCGGGGACGGTTGTTGGCGTCGCGCTCGCGGTCTCGGTGGCCGTCGGTGCGCTCGTCGTGGCCGCGCCGCCGCAGGCCGCGCCAAACGCGACCGCGAGCACAAGGACGATCCGGCTGGTCATGGGTTTCGAGGCTACCGGCGCGGATGAGCACGCGTGCTAACAATCGGCTAAGACTTAGGTTCGTGGCTGCGGACGTCATCGTCGCGGGCCTGGGCGCGCACGGGAGCGCGGCCGCATACCACCTCGCGAAACGCGGGACCTCCGTGCTCGGTTTCGATCGGTTCGACCGCGGCCATACCCTTGGTTCCTCGGGCGGCCTCTCGCGGATCATCCGGCTCTCGTATTACGAACATCCCGATTACGTCCCGCTGCTTCGCCGCGCGTGGGATCTCTGGCGCGAGCTCGAAGCCGAGAGTGGCGAGCGGCTCCTCACGCAGACCGGCGGCGTGTACGCGGGTCGCCCCGACGGAGAGCTCGTACCCGGCGCGCTCGCGAGCGCGCGTGCCCACGGGCTCGCGCACGAGGTCCTCGACACGAAGGCGCTGCGGGATCGCTTCCCGCTCTTCGACTGGGTCGACGGCTGGCGCGGCGTGCTCGAGCCGCAGGCCGGATGGCTCGCGCCCGAGCGCTGCATCGAGACGCACCTGCGCCTCGCGGAACGTGAGGGCGCTGACTTCCGCTTCGCGGAGCCGGTCGAGCGGTGGGAGTCCACGTTCGACGGCATCCGCGTGTACACGCGCACCGGTCACTACGACGCGGCGCACCTGGTGATCAGCGCCGGGGCGTGGACGGGTCGGCTCGCGCCGTCGATCGCGCCTGAGCTCTCGGTCGAGCGCAACGTCCTCTTCTGGTTCGAGCCGAAGGCCGAGCGCGAGGCGTTCGCCCGGCTCCCCGTCTACATCGTCGAAGACACCGATCGCTTCTTCTACGGCTTTCCGTACATCGAGGGTCAGGGCGTGAAGGTCGCCGGGCTGCACTTTGGCGACGCGGCCGACCCGGACACCGTCGACCGCACCGCGTCGCCGCGCGACGAGGAGCGGGTGCGGGAGTGGCTGCGCCGGCGGCTTCCCCTCGCCGACGGGCCTCGGCGCGACGCCAAGGTCTGCATGTACACGAACACGCCGGACAGCAACTTCATCATCGACATCCTCCCCGAGGATTCGAACGTCGTCGTCGCGTCGGCGTGCTCGGGTCACGGGTTCAAGTTCTCGAGCGTCGTCGGCGAGATCCTCGCGGACCTGACGCTCGACGGCGACACGAAGCACCCGATCGGCTTCCTCGCCGCCGAACGCCTCGGCTGAGGAGAGCGGCCAACTCCTAGCGACCGCGTAGTACTTGCAGACCCCGCGTCAGACGACGCGGAGACGCCCAAGACCCAATCTGCGCGCATGCCCGCATATCTCGGCCGCGGTCTTCTCCTAGCGGCCTCGCTCGTTGCGTGCTCGTTACTCGCCTACGCGCGGTTCGCCCCGCTCGAGGCGCCGGAGCTGCGCGCCACCGTGCCCGGGACGGTGGTGCTCGACACCCACGGCACCGTGCTCGAGCGCGCGACGCAGGACGGCATGCGCATCCCGGTCTCCCTCGACCGCGTCGCGCCGCGGATGCTGCAGGCGACGATCTCCGCCGAGGACCGCCGCTTCCTCCAGCACCCCGGCGTGGACCCGATCGCGATCGCACGCGCCGCGCTGGGCGCCGGCGACCAGCGCTCCGGCGCTTCCACGATCACCCAGCAGCTCGCGCGGCGGCTTTACCTCGCCGACTCGAGCGAGCCGCTCGCCCTGCGCAAGCTCCACGAGGCCTCGCTCGCGCTGCAGCTCGAGGCGAACCGCTCGAAGGGCGAGCTGCTCGCCCTCTACCTGAACGACATCTACTACGGCCGCGGGGCGTACGGCGTCGAGGCGGCGGCGCGCCTGTACTTCGGCGTCGGCGCCGCGAACCTCGACCTCGCCCACGCCGCGTACCTCGCGGGCCTCCCGCAGCGCCCGTCGGGGTACGACCCCGCCCCCGACCCGGCGCCGGCCCGCGCGAGACAGGGCTACGTCCTCGGGCGGATGGCCGACGACGGCTGGATCACCGCCGACGAGGCCCGGGCCGCGGCCGCGCTCCCGATCGAGGTGCTGCCGGCGACGGGCGCGCCGATCGCGCACGAGTTCGTCTCGCTCGCACGCGCGGAGCTCGCCCGGGTGCGCCCGGACCTCGCCGGTCGCGACGGCCTGGTGATCGAGACCACGCTCGACGCCGGGCTGCAGCGCGAGGTCGAGCGGCTCATGCGCATTCGACTCGACGAATTCCGCGACCGGAACGTGACCGACGCCGCGCTCGTCGCGATCGAGCCGGGGACCGGACGGATCCTCGCCTTCGTCGCGAGCGCGACGGACGGCGATCCCGCGCATGGCGGCGACATCGACATGGTCCTCACGCCCCGCCAGCC
>VBFI01000117.1 GCA_005889275.1 Chloroflexota bacterium
ATGCGGCGATCAGGGCCACGAACGGGATGACCATCGCGCGATGCCGGTACAGGGTCCCCACGTTTCCTTCGGCGAGCGCGAAGATCACAAGCGTGCCCGCGACGAAAAGAACGATGGGGACGAGCACACGCCAACGCCGCCGCCAGCGCCAGAGCGCGATCACTGCCGCGATAAGTAGCACGTACCAGACGAGCATCTCGGGAATAGGCAAGAGATCCTGCGCCCTTGTGCCCGAACCGGGGACTGGCGCAAAGAGTGCGAAGGCCAGCCCGTACGGCAAGTACTCGAGCGTCCTCAATGCCAGGGCATCCTCGCTTGCATCCACAAGCTGAATCTCTCCTGAGGCGACAGAGATCGGAAGAGGTTGGGGATCCGGACCAGGCGTTGGCGCCGGACCGGGTCCCGCCACGAGCAGGACGTCACCCGGTAAGACCGGGATGGCGTCCCGACCGGGAATGGGAGTTCCTATCACGATGCGTGCGTTCGGCTGAACGACCAATACCTGCGGCGTCCGGAACGGGGTCGGGTTCGGCGACGGGGTAGGGATGAAGTACGTCGTGCCCTTCTCGACCAGGACCACCGCCCGGCCGAATCCCGTCCTTGCCCCTAACGCCATCGCGGCGCGCTCGCTCTCGAGACGCGCGAGAAGCGACGCCGACAGTGCATCGTTACCGGCGCCTTGCGTGACTAAAAGCAGAGCGCTCAAAGCGACCGCAAGCACCGAGGTGACGATCCGATGCCGCGGCGACTGTCGACCGGTCGCGAGAATCACACCGATGGGAATCACGATGGCAAGACCGATGAAGACATAGAAACGGAGACTCTCCATCAGAAAGAGCGGTACAAACATGGCCAGCACGATCCACAGAACCGGCCTGCGAGTGAATAGGATGATCAGCCAGAGTGTCGCCGCGATAAGAAAGAGCGCGAGCGAGTCTTTGAGAACGACATTTGGTCCGACAAGCGAGAAAATCGCGGTCTCCAGGTACACGAACGTTCCGAGCAGGTAGAGATACCCGCCGTAATCGAAAGTCACCGGCTCGCCTCTGAAGACTTGGACCAGCGTCCACGAAAAGTCCGCGTAGTTCGCGTCGTCGCCGGTGACGAACCCGCCCCTTCCCGCCGCCACGGACGCGTCGTGAACCGTGACGGCGACGGCGTATCTGAGGGTTAGGGCAAGAAACACGAGAAGGTAGACATCGTGACGCGCACCGGCGGGTGTGAGCGCGCGCGTGAGTAGGAATACCAACAAGGCGAAAAAACCGGCGGCGCCGAGCGCGCCGTAGTTGGCGTCCCCCACGAGCCACGCGACGGCGATGCCGCTGAAGAGACCGATGCCGGCGGCCTCGACCCGGCGCAGAAACGGCGGCAGCGTCACGTTACGCTGCCTCGCAGCTAGAGCCGCTCGACGTGCTCGTTCCGGGGAAGACCGCGCGTCGCGTTGACCGCATCGAAGACGCGCGGCGCGAAGCGAACCACACGGCCGTAGTCGATCCCGGAGTGTGCGACGAGAATGACGACGCAGTCAGCGCGGCGCAGAGTCTCGTCCTCGAGCGCGACCGAGTGAAGGGTCTGGCCCCGCCCGTCCGCGAACAAGGGAACCTCGAGCTGGACCGAAGGCACGTACGGGTCGTGGTACTGCAAGTCGGCCCCCTGGTCGCTCAGGATCTCCATCACGCGAACGGCGGGCGAATAGCGAGCATCGTCGATGTCTCGCTTGAATGCTGCTCCGAGCGTGAGGACACGGGCGCCTCGCAGAGGCTTGCCGCCGTCATCGAGCAGTTTGCGTATACGACCCACGGTAAAGAATGGCATCGAGAGATTTGTCTCTGCGGCGAGCTCGATGAATTTGGTGTGGAAGTCGAATTCGCGCGCCTTCCACGCGAGGTAATAGGGGTCAACGGGAATGCATTGCCCCCCAACTCCCGGGCCCGGATAGAACGGCATGAAGCCATACGGCTTTGTGGCTGCGGCATCGATGACTTCCCATACGTCGAGATCCATGCGATCGCATAGCATCGCGAGCTCGTTCACGAGCGCGATGTTCACTGATCGGAACGTGTTCTCGAGAAGCTTGGTGAGCTCGGCGACGCGAGCGGACGAGACAGGATGCACGTGTCCGTCGGTGATTTGGTCCAGGATGGCGACAGCGAGGTCGGTGCTCTCCGGGTCAACGCCGCCAACGACCTTCGCGGTGTTGTTGATGCGGTACGTCTTGTTCCCCGGATCGATGCGCTCGGGAGAGAACGCGAGGAAGAAGTCCTGACCGGCTCGGAGTCCGGAGCGCTCGAGGATCGGTTTCATCACCTCATCAGTCGTCCCCGGGTACGTCGTGCTTTCGAGGATCACGAGCTGTCCGCGGCGAAGTCTCGTCGAGATCCCCTCGGCCGCTTTGACGATGTAGCGCAGGTCCGGCTGCTTTGCGCGATCGAAGGGCGTCTGGACCGCAACAAAGATGACGTCGGCCTCGCGCAGGGAGTCGTAGTCGGTCGTCGGCTTGAGGCGTCCGTCCACGACAGGGCCAGCGAGCTCTTCGTCGCCGACGTCGCGGATATAACTGGAGCCCTTGCGCAGCTGCGCGATCCGCTTCTCGTCGGGATCGAGGGCGACGACCGGGAAACCGGCACGCGCGAAGGCGACCGCGAGTGGGAGTCCGACGTACCCACATCCGATAACGGCCACGCACGCCGTCCGGTCGGCGATCTTCCGGCGCAACTCGGTGGCGCTCATGACGCGAGCGACACGCGGTAGGTGGTCCGGCACCAGTCGAGCGTACGGCCGAGCCCGACGTCGAGCGGAACTCGGGCGACGTACCCGAGCGTCTTTTGCGCCTTCGACACGTCGGGAACTCGGCGTCTGGTGTCCTCGAACCCCTTCGGGTAATGCGTCTCGTAGGGCTCAAGAACGATCTCCGACCGCGACGCCAGGTCCCTCTTGATCATCCGGGCGAGTTCCAGGATCGAGATCTCGCGGTCGCTTCCGATGTTGAAGACCCCGCCGATCGCCTCCGCCATCGTCGCCGCGCGGATCGTCCCCTCGACGGTGTCGCTCACGTAGGTGAAGCAGCGCGTCTGCTTGCCGTCGCCGTGAACCGTGATCGGTCGCTCGCCGAGAGCCTGCGCCGCGAATCGCGCGATCACGCTGCCGTACCCACGCTCGTCGATGCGGGGGCCATACGAGTTGAAGTAACGGACGATCGACATCTTGACTCCGCGGTCGGCGTAGGCGAAAGCGATGTGCTCGTCGAGCGCTTTCGCGGTCGCGTACGACCAGCGATGGACGGAGGTAGGTCCGAGGACCCGATCACCGTCCTCGCGGAACGGGACTCGATCGCTGCGGCCGTAGACCTCGGAGGTGGATGCGAGCAGGACCCGCGAGCCGTGCCGGTCCGCGGCGGCGAACACGTTTTCGGTGCCGTGGACGTTCGTCGTGATGCCACCGAGGGGGTCGGCGACGATGTTTCCGACCCCGACCACGGCGGCCAGATGAAGGGTCAGTGGGTGCTGCGACACGAGAGTGTCGACAAGGTCGGCGTCGAGTGCGAGCCCACGAACCCAGCGCCTCCCGTGACGAGAACCCGGGTCGATTCGCTCAAACGCGCGGTCCGGCTACCGGCTCTGGAACGACTGCGACAGCTGCGAGGCCGAAGTCGCGAATTGTCGCCATTCGGCGCCGAAGTTTCGGCATGTCGCCTCCAGCCGGTCGACGAGCGATTCGTCCGAGACGGGCAGATCGTTGGCGTACAGGACCAGATCGACGTGGTATTTGGCGAGCGCGGCTGCGAGATCGTCGGTGGTCCCGACTATGGGCACGCCGGCGATCCGGCGGTATCGCTTTCCTGGATCGTCGTCCAGAAATCCGACGGTCTCGTAGCGCGCGTCGCTCATGCGGGCGACCAGACGGAGCGCCAATGCTCCGGCGTCCGTCGCTCCGATGATCAGAACCTTGCGCGCGCCGCGCTGGGGCCGGAGGGTGAACCAGTGCCGTAGCCACACGACCGAGGCACGGAATCCGATGACCAGAGCGGCCGCTAGCAGCCAGTCCAGGACCAGAACGACCCTCGAGAAACCGGGGATCGGGGCGATCACGAGGAGCACGGCGGCCGCGGCAAGCCCGCCGACGGTGAGAGCACGCGCCATGTTCAGCACGTCGGTGAGCGCGAGGAAACGCCACAGCGTCCGGTACGCACGGAATACGACGAGCGAAAGGAGCTGCAAGGAGACGACGATCGGAATTGTTTGCACGAAAAGGTAGAGCCACGCCGTCTCCGCGAAGCCCTCGAAACGGAGCAGGAACGCGAGGTAGTACGCGACCGTAAGCAGAACGAGATCAAGAGCGATCTCGGCTCCGAATCGACCATATGTCGCGATGCCGCGTGCGATCGGGCCTGCCTTTCGTGTTTCGCTCTTGCGGTTGCCGTACACGTCGACTTCGTAGAGGAACAGACCGAAGAGCACGAGCGCCACCACCGCGAGGGCGAAGAGCGGCAGGATCAGACCACTCACCGCCTCTGTAAAGAGGGCAACGCCGGCCAGCGACGCGGCGACGACATAGAGGAACAGCACCACACCGCGATCAGTGAGGCCGAGGGCGGCGAGTCGATGCGACGTGTGGTCGCGACCGCCCTGGCTGATCGGACGTCCGGCCAGCCGGCGCGAGGTCGTGACAAGAGCCGTGTCGAAGATGGGCAGAGCCAGAACGGCAAGAGGCGCGAGGACGGCAAGGCCGACGTTTGCCGCGCTCGACGCCGTGTGGAGGATTGCGGCCGACGCGAGCAGAAACCCGAGCATCAAACTGCCGGCGTCGCCCATGAACATGCGGGCAGGATGGAAGTTGTGCACGAGAAAGCCGACCGCTGCGCCGGCTGTCACCGCCCCAATCAGCGCGACGGGGATGTTCTCTGGGTACGCCGCGATCGCCAGCGCCGCACTCGCGATCGCCGTGATCCCGGCGGCGAGGCCGTCCATGTTGTCCATCAGGTTCACGGCGTTCATGAGTCCAACGACCCACAAAACCGTCATGACGAATGCGACCGGCTCGAACGTGACGATCTCAACCCTCACTCCGCCGAAGAAGAGACCGGCCGCGATGACCGCCTGTCCAGCGAGCTTCGTCGACGGGGCCATTCGCCGGAAATCATCGAGGAGCCCGAGGGCAAAGGTCGCTGCGACGCCGGCGATGATCACCGCCGACACCCTCGATGTCGGGAGTACGACCATGAGAGCAACGAGGATCGCGAGAGCCATGGCGGCGCCGCCAAGAAGCGGCGTGGGTCGGGTATGCCAACGATCGGCGCGCGGAGCTACGACCAATCCAAACCGTCGGGCTACGATCCCGAACGCGGGAGTGGCGATGGCCGAAAGCACAGCAACGGCCGCGGTGAGCGCGACCAACGCCTCGATCAGTGAAACGGTCCCCTTTTTTCCCTTCGGATGACGCCGGGCGTTCAAGCGGATTGTAGACAGGTACAGAGCGCGCCTTAGCCCGTCCGACGACCGAGTAGGTCTATGTACAGGCGGTCGATGTCCGCGACGAGGCGGTCGCTTGCGAACCGGCGAACAGCGACCTCACGACCCTTCCGCCCAAGCTCCGCCCGTCGGTCCGGGTCCCTGAGCAAGGAGACGATCGCGTCGGCGAACCCGCGGTGATCGCCGACGGGAACAAGTATTCCGGTCGCCTCGCTGACGACGTCCGGGACGCCGCCGACTGCTGTGGCGACGACCGCCCGACCGGACGCCATCGCTTCGATGACGCTGACCGGCGAGCCTTCATTCAATGAGGTGAGCGCCACGACGTCGCTCGCCGCGTAGACGTTCGGAAGGTCGGCGCGCCACCCGAGGAAGCGACACCGTCGCTCGAGCCCGAGATTCTGCGCGAGCCGTTCGACCGCCCCACGCTCGGGCCCGTCGCCGATCACAAGCCCGCGCACGTCGGGAAGGGACTCGGTCACGAGAGCGAACGCACGCAGGAACGTGGGTATGTCCTTTATGGGGACGAGGCGCGCGACGATGGCGACGTACCGGCCTTCGCGCGGAAGGCCGAGCGCCGAGAGCGCATCTTCCCGCGCGGGCAATTCGCGGAAGTGGTCCAGGTCGAGGCCCAGCGGTATCTCGACGATCTTGCTGCTTGGCGCGATGCCAAGATCGACGAGATCGGCCTTCTGCCCCGATGTGATCGCGACGATGCGTGTCGTGATGCGCGCGAGGGCTCGCTCGATCCCGAGATACACGGCGCTCTCACGTTGCCCGAAGTAACCGCGAAAGACCGAGCCGTGGTACGTATGCACGACGGTGCGGACCCCCGCGATCCGGGCAGCGATGCGTCCGAGGGCGCCTGCCTTGGCGAGGTGCGTATGGACGATGTCCGGTTTGAACGAGCGAGCGAGCAAGGCCAAGCCCGTGAGCGCGCGGAGGTCGTCCAGAGGGGAGATCGCTCTGCCGAGAGTGGGCAAGATCCTCGGGTCGATCGGAGGCAGGCGCCCGAGCTCGAGCATGTTGCCTTCGTCCCCGCTCTCGACGCCGCTCACGAGAAGCGTCTCGTATCGCGTCGGGTCGAGCCGAGAAGCGAGGAGCGAGACGTGAATCGCGGGACCGCCGATGTTCAGCCGGGTGATCACACGCATCACGCGGATCCGCTTCACGATCGGACCGTACTCGCCTCACGAAGGAACTCGACCGTCCGCCGAAGGCCGGTCTGGAAATCGACGGTCGCGTTGTACCCGAGCAGGGATCGCGCGACGCTGAGGTCGGCGTGTGAATCGCGAATATCGCCGGGCCGGTCGGGGGCATACGCCGGGGGAAGCGAGTATCCGAACTCGTTCGAGATCGCTTCGAGAACATCCAGAACGGTCCGCGGGTTTCCTGCCGCGATATTCACCGATTCGCCCGAGAGCTTCGGTGCCGCGGCGGCCGCGATGTTGGCCTCGACCACGTTGTCGACGTAGGTGAAATCGCGCGATTGCCGCCCGTCGCCAAAGACCTGCGGCCGCTCTCGGCGCAGGTACGCGGTGATGAAGCGAGGAATCGCGGCGGCGTAGGTCGAGGCCGGGTTCTGCCGCGGTCCGAACACGTTGAAGTACCGAAGGCTCACGGTCCGCATCCCGTGCAGTTGCGCGAAGACGCGCGTATACCCTTCCGCGGCGAGCTTCGCGACGGCATACGGGGATCGCGGCACCGTCGGCATCGACTCGCGCATCGGGGGACTCGCGACGTCGCCATAGACGGATGACGACGACGAGTTGACGAAGGTCCGCACTCCCGCCTCGCGCGCCGCATCGAGCAGCCTGAGTGTTCCGGTCGCAGCAGCCTGGTGGGATCGCAGCGGTTCGCGGACCGAGCGTGGGACGGACGGAACGGCCGCAAGGTGAAAGATCACGTCGACACCACGGAGCAAGTCGGTCACATCGTCTCGCGCGAGGTCACGCTCCGCGACCGTGACTGGTACGCCTTCAATGTTCTCCGGGCGGCCCGTGGAAAGGTCATCGATGACCGTCACCTCCGCGCCATCGGCGACGAGACGCCGGATGAGATGGGAGCCGATAAATCCCGCGCCTCCGGTGACCACCGTCTTCATCCGGTGTGCCTACCCAACAGAGAACTCTCGATGCCAGAGCTCGAGCATGAGAAGCGACCATAGGCGATGGCTGTGGTCGACCCCGCCGAGATGCTCGTCGACCATGGTCCGGACCGCCTCCGGACGGAGGTAACCGCGTCCGAGCGCCGATGCCGAGAGAACGACGTCACCGAGGAGCGGCCGTAGCTCCTGACGGAGCCAGCGCCCGATGGGAACGCCGAATCCCTGCTTCCGGCGCGCGAGGTTTTCCGGAGGTAGCGTTTCGGCGAACGCCTTTCGGAGGATCCACTTGCGACGAGTGCCCCGGATCATGAGTGACGTCGGGAGCGCAAGCGCGTACTCAACGAGACAGCGGTCCAGGAATGGCGCCCGGACCTCGAGCGAGTTGGCCATCGAGGCGATATCGACCTTCACCAGGAGATCGTCCGGCAGGTACAGCGCGACGTCCAGGAGCTGGGCCC
>VBFI01000118.1 GCA_005889275.1 Chloroflexota bacterium
TCGCGGGCTTCGTGGTCGCGCTCGTCACCGTCTTCCGCAAACGGTGGGCGCCGATCACCGCTCCGCTCTACGCGTTCCTCGAAGGGGTCTTCGTCGGCGGCATCTCGGTGATCTTCGAGGCGGCCTATCCCGGCATCGTCATCCCCGCGGTCTCGCTCACGATCGGCGTCTTCGTCGCGATGCTGTTCATCTACCGGTCGCACGTGATCGTCGTGACCGACCGGCTGCGCATCGGCATCGTCGCCGCGACCGGCGGCGTCGCGCTGGTCTACCTCGCGGACTTCGTCCTCAACCTTCTCGGTGTCCAGGTCGCGTACCTGAACGAGGCGATGAGCGGATCGGGTCTTCTGGGCATCGGCGTGAGCCTCGTCGTCATCGTGATCGCCGCGTTCAACCTCCTCCTCGACTTCGATTTCGTCGAACGCGGCGTCGCGGCGCGCGCCCCGAAATACATGGAGTGGTACGGGGCGTTCGGCCTTCTCGTGACGCTCGTCTGGCTGTACCTGGAGATCCTCCGCCTGCTCTCCCGGCTGCGGCGGCGCTGAGCGCGGCCGGATCCATCCGCGCGCTCGTCTTCGATTTCGACGGGCTGATCCTCGAGACCGAGAGTCCCGCGTTCGAGTCGTGGGCCGAGATCTACCGCGATCATGGGTTCGAGCTTCCCCGCGAGCGGTGGCTCGAGAACATCGGTGCGTCGGTCTGGCCGTTCGACGCGCTCGACCACCTCGCGTCGCTGGTGACGGCGCCGTTCGATCGCGTCGCGATCAAAGCGAGACGAGAGGCGCGGAAGAGCGAGATCCTCGCGACGCTCGAGGCCGTCGCCGGCGTGCGGGAGTACTTCGCGGATGCCGCGAGACTCGGACTCCGGATCGGTGTCGCCTCGAGCGCCAGCGAGAGTTACGTCTGCGCGCACCTCGAGCGCCTGGCGCTTCGTGAAGGCATCGCCACGGTCATCTGCCGCGACCACGTCGCGCGAGGAAAGCCGGCTCCGGACCTCTACCTCCGTGCGCTCGCCGATCTGGGGGTGGCAGCCAGTGAAGCGCTCGCCTTTGAAGACTCGCCGAACGGCGTGGCCGCGGCGAAGGCCGCCGGCCTGCGCTGCGTCGCGGTGCCGAACGCGATCACCGCCGGCCTCGATCTCTCCGCGGCCGATCTCGTGCTCGCCTCGCTCGGCGACCTCCCGCTCGCGCGGCTTCTCGCCCAGCTTGGCAGCTCGCCCGGGCGGTAGTCTCTCGACATGACCGCGGTCCCGGTCGCGGCGAAGCCGATCGGTGTGCACTGGAACCCACGGCGATACCTCGGAGGGATGTGGCGCCACCCGATAGCCCGCGCGATCCTCAAGGCGACGCTCACGATCTGGGTCACGACGACCATCACGTTCTTCCTCATCCGGCTCATGCCCGGCAGCCCGGTCGAGCTCAAGATCGACGAGCTGATCCAGTCCTCCAACGGCGCGATCAGCTACGAGGACGCTCGCGCGATCGCCTCGAGCCTCTTCGCGATCGATCTGAGCGCGCCGCTCCACGAGCAGTACCTCTCGTTCATGTGGAGCCTCATCCATCTGGACATCGGCAAGTCGTTCCTGTCATCCGGGACGAGCGTCACGTCCATCATCCTCGCGGTGCTCCCGTGGACGCTCTTCTCCGTGGGCACCGGGCTGCTCCTGAGCTTCATCGTGGGCATCGCCCTCGGGCTGCTCGCGGCGTACCGTCGCAACTCGCTCCTCGATCGAGTGATCTCGACCGCCGGTTCAGTGGTGAGCTCGGTCCCCAACTACCTCGTCGCGATCATGCTCATCCTGTTCCTCGGGGTGCAGGCCCGCATCATCAACTTCACGGCCATGCGCGGGGCCTACAGTCCCGGCTTGCAGCCGGGCCTCTATCCGGCGTTCGTCGGAGACATCTTCTTCCACGCTGCGATGCCGATCACCATCTACTTCCTCACCCAGATCGGGCAATGGATCCTCTCGATGCGAAGCGCGACGCTCTCGGCTCTCGAGGAGGACTACGTGACCGCCGCGCGTGCCCGCGGCCTGACGGACGGGCGTATCCGCACCGCGTATGTGGGGCGCAACGCGGTGCTGCCGCTCGTGACGCAGCTCGCGATCAGCGTCGGCTTCATCGTCGGCGGCGCGGCGATCATCGAGCAGATCTTCGCCTATCAGGGCGTCGGCCTTCGTCTGCTGGACGCGGTGCGGCAGCGCGACTACCCGGTGATCCAGGGAATCGTCCTCCTGACGACGATCTCGGTGGTCGTGGCGAACCTCGCCGCCGACCTCGTGTACTCGAAGCTCGACCCGCGGATCGGCCGCGCGGGCGGCGCCGCCGGATGACCAGCGCGATCCTCGCCGCGCCGACGCTCGGCCAGCGACTCTCCGGGCCGTGGTTCGCCACCGTCGAGTTCCTGCGCCTGCTTTCGCGGCGTCCGGTCGGCCTCGTCGGCTTCTTCGGGATCGTTTTCTTTCTCCTGCTCGCCTTCGTGGCGCCCATCTTCGTGCCATTCCAGAACGACCCGAGCCTCGTCGACATCTACCTGACGCCCTCGCTCGCGCATCCGCTGGGCACGGACTTCCAGGGCAAGGACGTGCTCAACCAGATCGTCTACGGCGGCAGGGACATCCTCACGGTGGCGATCATCGCCGCGCTGCTCTCGACGCTCATCGCCATCACCTTCGGGTCGATCGCGGCCGTGATAGGCGGGCGGCTGGACACCGCCGTCGTCGCGGTCACCGACATCACCCTCACGATCCCGAAGCTCATCCTGCTCATCGCGATCGCGGCGATCCTGCGGCCGACGAGCTTCGTGTTCCTCGCGGTGATCCTGGCGCTCCTCCAGTGGTCGAGCCTCCTGCGCCAGGTCCGGGCGCAGGTCCTCTCGCTGAAGGAACGCGACTACGTCGAAGCCGCGCGGTCGCTCGATCTCGGCCTTTTCCACATCGTCTTCCGCGAGATCCTCCCGACGATGCGCAGCTACATCGTCATCCACTTCATCCTCTCGATGACCGAAGCGATGTACGCGCAGGTCGGGATCATCCTTCTCGGCCTCGTCCCGATCTCGGGATCGAACTGGGGCATCATGCTGTACTTCGCGCAGGGTCAGGGCGCGCTGTTCTACCGGGACAGCCTCTGGTACATCCTGAGCCCGATCCTCGCGATCTCGCTCGTGCAGCTTTCGCTGGCGTCCTTCGCGTCGGCGCTCGAAGACATCTTCAATCCGCGGCTCCGCGGCTCCTGAAGATGTCGGTCCTGTCGGTCCGCGGTCTCTCCATCGACTACCTGACGCGTCGGGGACCCGTGCACGCCGTCCGCGATGTCTCGTTCGAGCTCGAGAAGAGCGAGACGCTCGCGATCATCGGCGAGAGCGGCTCCGGGAAGACGACGCTCGCCGTGGGACTCATCCGGCTGTCGCCGCGCGGAACGAAGGTGGCCAAGGGCGAGATCCTCTACACGAAGAACGGGATGACGAACGACATCCGCAAGCTCGACGACGATGACCTGCGCGAGTACCGCTGGGCCGAGTGCGCGATGGTCTTCCAGGCGGCGCTCAACTCCTTCAATCCGGTCATCACCATCTGGGAGCAGTTCCTCGACACGGCGCGCGCGCACGGATTGAACGACCGCCGCCGGGTCCACGATCGCGCGGCCGAGCTCCTCGATCTCGTGCATCTCGACGCCGGGCGCGTGTTGCCTGCGTTCCCGCACGAGCTCTCCGGCGGCATGAAGCAGCGCGTGCTGATCGCGCTCGCGTTGATGCTCGAGCCGCAGATGGTCATCCTGGATGAGCCGACCACCGCGCTCGACATCCTGACCCAGCGCTCGATCATCGATCTGCTCCGTCAGCTGCGCCAGCGCCTCGGCTTCTCGATGATCTTCATCTCGCACGATCTCTCGATCGCCGCCGAGCTCGCCGATCGCATGATCACGATGTACGCGGGGCGCGTCGTGGAGCACGCGCGTGTCGCGGACATGTTCTACCGGCCCCGGCACCCGTACTCGCTCGGCCTGCTCCGCGCCGTGCCACGCGTCTCCGGCGCGCTCGGAAGCGTCGCGTCGATCCCCGGATCCCCACCGGATCTCGTCCGCCTCCCCAAGGGCTGCACCTACGCGGCCCGTTGCCCGTACGCGATCGACGCGTGCCGCGAGGCCGATCCCCCGCTCCTCCCGGTCGACACTCCGCAGCACGAGGCCGCGTGCATTCGTTGGCAGCACGTTGCCGAGGTGCTCGGGTCGGATGCCGAGATCCCGGTGGCGGAGAAGCTCGCGTGACGGCGCTCATCGAGCTCGATCGGGTGAGCCGCACGTTCCATACGCCCGGCGGGCCGATCACGGCCGTCGACGCGGTCTCGCTCGCGTTCGACGCGGGCGAGGCGATGTGCCTCGTCGGGGAGAGCGGCTGCGGCAAGACCACCACGGGGCGACTGCTCACCGGACTCCTTCGGCCGACAAGCGGTCGTCTCCTCTACGAGGGCAAGGACGTGTGGCGGACGAAGGGCGCTGACCTGGCGCGATTCCGCCGCGCGGTCCAGCTCGTGCACCAAGACCCCTACGCATCGCTCAACCCGACGCGCACGGTCTTTCAGACCCTCTCGGCGCCGCTGTTCCGGCACAAGAAGGCCCGCACCAGTCGACAGGCGCTCGCGTCGGTGAACGAGCTCCTGCAGCGGGTCGACCTCACCCCGCCAGAGAACTTCGTCACGAAGTATCCGCACCAGCTCTCCGGCGGCCAGCGCCAGCGTGTCGCGATCGCGCGCGCGCTCACCGTCGACCCGAAGGTGATCGTCGCGGACGAGGCCGTCTCCATGGTCGATGTCTCCATCCGCATCAGCCTGCTCAATCTGCTGCTCGCGCTCGGCCGCGAGTTCGGGGTCACGATCGTCCTGATCACGCACGACCTCGCGGTCGCGCGCTACTTCGCGCGCGAGGGTCGCATCGGCGTCATGTACCTGGGTCGCGTCGTGGAGCTCGCCGACACCGAGTCCCTCGTCGGCGACCCGGCGCACCCGTATTCGGCAGCGCTCATCGGGGCGATCCCCGAGGCGGACCCGGACATCACGCGGTCGAAGAAGCGGGTGGACCTGCGGAGCGCGGAGATCCCGAGCCTCCTCAGACTTCCGGCCGGCTGCACGTTCCACCCGCGGTGCCCGCTATCGGAGGCGGGTCTTTGCGACCTGAAGATTCCGGAGCTCCTGCCCGTGCCGACGGACCGCGAGGTCGCGTGTCACGTCGCGGTGCGCGAGCGCACGGCCGAGCAGGCCGCGACGATGGCCTGAGCGATGGATCCGCTGCTCCTGCGCGCGGCCTTCCGCATCGGCTTTCTCATCTTCGTGCTCGCCGCGCTGCTGCTGCCGTTCGAAGACCGCGCGTCGCCTGAGTTCGTCGTGACCGTGCTCGCGGTCCTGATCGGTCTCGTGTTCATCGCGATCGTCACGTTCCTCGCGCGAAGCACGCTCCCACCGCGGCCTCGCTCGTCCGAGCGGAACACAGTCGACAAAGCGGCGGTAAAGCGATACAACGGCCGAGATTCGCATTCGGGAGGGGTTTGATGACCGATTCGGCAATCCGTTACTCCGTCAACCGGCGGCGCTTCCTGCGCGACGCCACCTTGACCAGCCTCGGGCTCATCGCGGCGGCATGCGCTCCCGGATCGTCGGGGACGACCGGCGGCGGCGCGGCGACAAAAGGCGGCGAGTTCCACGGCGGTTGGCCGTACAAACTGCCGCCCGAATTCCACTACAACTACTTCGCCACGAACTCGATGCTCGGCGACGCCATCTACCGGGATCTCTTCATTCCGGCGCTCGGCGTGTTCCGCTGGGCCGACAACAAGTGGGATTACTGGCTCGCACAATCCGCCTCGCTGAGCGGCGACACCTATGAGCTGAAGCTCCGGTCGGGCCTCAAGTGGGATGACGGGAAAGCGTTCACGTCCAAGGACGTCGCGACGACCTACTGGGTCGGTCGTCTCGCGAGCTACGCGATCTGGAACTTCATCGACAAGATCGAGACGCCCGACGATCTCACCGTGCGCTTCCACTACAGCAAGCCGACCAGCCTCGGGGAGCGGCTCATCCTGAGGAACCAGGTCAAGCCGGATTCCGTCTACGGGGCGCTCGCGAAGAAGGCACAGGACTTCTACGGCGGCGGCGGGACGAACTCCACCGATGCCGGCAAGGCGCTCATCAAGGAAATGAACGACTTCCGCCCGAGCGGTCCGCCATCCGTCGGTCCCTACAAGATCGACGTCGCGTCGCTGACCGCGGCTCAGGTCACCCTCGTCCGCAACCCCGGTGGGCTCTTCGCCGACAAGGTGAACTTCGACAAGGTGGTCATCTACCAGGGCGAGACGGCCGAGATCACGCCGATCGTGCTCAACGGCGACGTCGACTATGCGACCCACGGCTTCCCGCTCGCGGCGGACAAGGCGTTCCAGGACAAGGGCTACCGGATCATCCGCGGGCCGATCTTCACCGGCCCCGCGCTGTACTTCCATTGGGAGAACGCACCGCAGTTCCAGGACAAGCGCCTGCGGCAGGCGGTGGCGATGGCCTTCAACCGTGAGGAGGCCGGCAAGATCTTCTACGGGTCATCGGCCAGGGCGCCGAAGTACATGGCCGGCTTCTCCGACGGTCTCGTGGCGAACTGGGTGAACACCGGCGACCAGTCCAAGCTCAACGCGTACTCATTCGACACCGCGAAGGCCGACGCTCTCATGAAGGACGCCGGCTACGCGAAGGTCGACGGTGTCTGGGCGAAGGACGGCAAGAAGCTCGAGTTCGAGTTCTACTTCCCAAGCGACTTCCAGGACTGGGCGGCGGCCGCCACCTACGCCAACGACGCGCTCAACAAATGGGGTCTCAAGCTGACCCCGCGCGGTGCGATCCGCTCGACGCAGCTTCCGGACACGAACACCGGCAAGTTCCAGATCGCGATGAACCCCTGGGGCATCGGGAACTCGCACCCGCAGCCGTCGCTGGTGCGGCCGTTCCGCGAGTTCAATACGGATCTGCCGCAGGGAGGCATGAAGTACCCGCTCAAGCAGCAGTACTCAGGCGGGGCGATCAACTTCGATACGGTGCTCGACGACGCCATCGCTGGGTTCGACACGGCCAAGCAGAAGGATCCGATCACGAAGCTCTCGCTCGCATTCAATGAATTGCTGCCATGCATATGACGGCGACCTCGCGGACTTCCCCGAGGTCGCCGTCGTGCTTGGTGGCGGCGTATCTGCTTCCGGCCAGCCTTCACCATCCACCTCAGCCCGGGCGCATGCCGCGGCTCAGCTCGCGTCTCACCGCCCGAGCCTCGCGGTCATCGCCTCGGGGAGCCACGGCGAAGATCCGGCGCCGCCACGGACCGAGGCCGAGGTCATGGCGGAGCTCATCGCGCGCGCCGGTGTCCCGAAAGAGCGGATCTTCCTCGAGGAGCGCTCGCGAGACACGATCGGCAACGGTGTCGAGGTCGCCGCGCGCTATCTCGCGAAGATCGAGCCCCGTCCGCTGTACCTGGTGACCTCGCCGTTCCATCTCGAGCGCGCGCTCGTCGTCTTCCGCAACGTCCTCGGCTTTGCCTGGCAGGTCCAGGCCGTCGCGGCCGAGCAGACGGACGACGATCTCGCACGGGCGAACTCGGAGACGACCTTCCTCCAGGAGACCTTCGCGTTCTTCCAGGGCATCAAGCCGGGCGACTTTGCCGCCGTCGAGAAGCGCTACCGCGCAAGGCAGAGCCGATAAGAAAGGAGCGCCAACGTTCTTCGGAGGAAGCCATGGCTTCTGCGCTTGTCCTTGCGCTCACCGCGGCAAACGCCGACTCGACCCTCTCGGGCGAACGCGAGAACGATTACCGCCGCTTCCCGCCGAAAAAGCTCCCGGCCCGTGCCTACCTCGCGGTGGTCGGAACGGCGAGCGTCGTCGGCGAGTGCGAGCTCGGCGTGGCGGAACGGCACACCGCCAAAGGGTGGGCGCTGCCGGTGTCGCGGCCCCGGCGCTACCGCCGGCCTCGACCGGTCGCCGACTTCGGGCTCGCGAAGATTCCGCGCTCGTTCCGCTACGTGGAGCGGTGAGGGCGGCGGCCCCGCGGTCGGAGCCGCTGGCTCAGTTCGCCGGGCGCCAGGCGAACCTCACGTGGGTGATGAGGCTTCCATCGGTCTCGAACGTCCAGGTCGTGTAGTTCGCGAAGTGCCCCGGTGAGCGCGTCAGGCCCCGGAGGACCACGACGTTGCCGTCGACCTCTTCCTCACGGACGATCCGGACGAAGGGTGGCGCCATCCGGATGAGCTGACGGGCGCCCTCCTTGCCCTCGATCTCGCTGTCGCTGCCGGGGAGCTCGATCGCGACGTCGTCCGCGCAGACCGCGACGGCCTTCTCGGCGTCTTTCGCCTCGAGCGCGGCCATGAATGTCTTCGCCGCGGTCAGAGGATCCGGCATGAGGCGATTATTGAGGACGTGCGGCCCTTTCGACCGATCTTTCCGTACCTCGTCGCCGCGCTCGTGATCGCCGGGGTCTCGATCGCCCTCGTCGTCACGACGGCGTCGTCGGGCGATGGTGCGGGCGGCGCGGCGCCCGCAACCACACGGGCGGCACCGGAGCTCTCACCGACCGGGCGGCTCGCGTACTGACCGATCTCGGCCTGAGCGTCATCGGGATCGATGGCGCCCGCACCGACCTCCAGCTCCCGGCCCAGATCCGGAACGCGGGCTACCGGGTCATCGACCAGCGCTGGTCGCCCTCCGGCACGAAGGTGGCGGCGACCGTCTTCCGCTCGACGGACGCGAAGGCCGACGTCTACTTCGGGTCCCTGGAGCGACGAGAGCTCGTTCGTGCGGGCGACCTCGGAACAGCGTTCGCGGCGGAATGGATCAGCGAGGACGAGGTGCTGGTTGAGTCGACGACCGGCGTGCTCGCCGCGGTACGGGAGAACGGGACGGTGCGGAAGCTCTTCGATCAGCGGGCGGCCTCACCGTTCGTCGAAGGGGGACGGGTGTACTTCCTCGCCGGACCGGTCACCGGCGGGAGCGACGCCGGCGGCATCTTCGTCACCAGCCCCGCGGTCTGGAGCGTCCCCGTTGCGGGAGGCGAGGCCCGCCGCGAGGACCGGCTGGGCGTCGGAGGTGATCTCCGGCTCGACGGCCGCTGGCCCGACGGGCGGTACCTCGTGCACACGAGGGCCGACGCGACCCAGTTCCTCAGCGGGAACGGCCTCGTCGCCTTCAAGAGTCCGACCGTGCTGCGCCGCGTCGTCGTCGGCGCGGACGGCCGGAGCGCGATCGGATTCGGCGGCGCTCGCCTGGTCCGCATCGACCTCACGCGAGGGCTCACTCCGGCCGAGAACGCGTTCGCCGTCCTGCTCGACGCCATCGTCGGCGCGGACGTCTGGGTGCGACGAGGCGGCGGCGGCTGATCGAGCCACGACGAACCGATCGGCGATGAGCGAGCCAAGGAGCGCGAGCCCGAAGACGTCGTAGGGCGTCCGGAAACGGGGATCGCCCAAGAAGACGACGGCGGTGACGAGGACGAGCGCAAGCTGCCCGAGAAGCATCAGCTCGCCGCGTCCGCCGCCCTCCGGCCAGCGCCTGCGGACCAGGCGAACCGAGCCGAGCACGACGAACGGCAAGGCGAGCACGTACAGGATGTTGGCGAGGCTCACGACCTCGCGGACACCGGGGTCGTTCGAGGGCGGCCACGGGACGGTCGAGAGGCCCATGTCGAAGACGTTGCGCAAGAGGATCCGTGCGTGTGACAGCCCGTCGTTGGCGATGCACCGTAGCCCTTCCGAATAGAAGAATCGCTCGTCCCAGATGTCGCGCTCGGCGAACGTGACATCGGCCCCGCGATCGAGCTGCGTCGCGACCGGCGTAGCGAACACATAGGTGATGCCGTCGGACCGCGTGGTCCGCACCGCGTGCACGTCACAGTGGCCGAGATAGAACGTCAGGCCGCTGTTCTCGCTGATCCCGCTGAGCTGGCCGACCACGAGGCTGTTGTGGACGACCGCGAGGGCGAGCATGAGGAGAACGCCGGCCGCGAGTGCGATCGCGGGCCGTACGAGAGCGCGCGCGCGAACGAGTGGCACGGCTCCCAGCAGCACGTTGAGGACGAACGCCGGCCGCGTCACCGCCGCGAAGCCGCCGGCGAGCCCGGCGCCGAGACCGGACATGATCCCGCGCTCGCGGCGGGCGCGCTCCGCGAGCCAGAGCGAAAGCACGAGGAACGCCATGCCCGGTGTTTCGGACATGAAATATCCGGTGTAGGCGATATGGATGGGCCAGGCCGCGCAGAGCACCGTCGCGAGCGCGGCGGCGGGTCGTGAGAGGACGAGAAGCGTGTAGCGCCAGACGAAGAGCGGCGTGATCGCCGAGAGGATCGTCCAGACGATCGCGGCGGCGAGCAAACCGTCGCGGTCCGCGCCGATGAGCGCGAGGGGGACCGCGAGAACGACCTGCGTGCCCGGCGGGTAGAACGCGTCGAAGCGGACAGGCGCTGCCCACTTCGCCAGACGCATCGCGCTCTCCACGTACGACTGCGCGTCGGAATAGACATGGTCGACGGGCAGGTGAAGGAAGAGCGCCCAGAGGGCTCGCGCTACCGCACCGAGGGCGATCGCCAGGCGCGCGACGCGGTCCCAGCTGGGATCGGCCCCAGAGCGCACAAGCGGACGAAGAGCATGCCGCCTGCCAGTCGATCAGAAGACCGGCGCGACCTCGCGGAACCGACGCATCGCCTCGATGTGCGCGTCGAGATCCGGCAGCTTCGACCCGGCGGTCCGCAGCTCGAGATGGGTCATGCCCATGTCGCGAAAAGCGCTCGCCCGGCGCGCCCAGTCATCGGGGGTACCGGTCGCGGCGACGCGGCCTTCCACGCCGACCGTGCCCGGGTCTCGACCGGCGTCGCGAACATAGCCGCGGAAGCGCTCGAGCGCGGCGCGTCCTTCGTCGTTCGGCGCAAGGTGAGAGAACCAGCCATCCGCGAGCCGCGCGACGCGCTTCACGGCGACCTCTTCATCCGCGCCCATCCAGAGCGGGATCGGCCGCTGAACAGGCAGAGGGTTCAGGCCGGCGCGGTCGATGCGGTGCCATCGGCCCGTGTAGTCGACGACCTCCGTCGTCCACAGAAGACGAAGGACTTCGATCTGCTCCTCGACGCGCCTCGCGCGGTCGCGCCACTCCATACCGAGCGCCTCGTACTCGACGTGGTTCCAGCCGATCCCGGCGCCGAAACGGACGCGCCCGCTTGAGAGGACATCGAGGGTCGCGGCCTGTTTGGCGACAAGGACGGTTTGCCGCTGCGGCAGGATGACGATGCCGAACGCGAGCTCGAGCTTCTTCGTGACCGCCGCCAAGAGACCGAACAGCACGAACGGCTCGTGGAACGGATCGCGATGGGTGTATGCGCCCTTCCACCATGCGGGCCGGCCGCTCGGTTCGGCGCCGATGACGTGGTCGTACGCGACCAGATGCGCGTACCCGAGATCCTCCGCCGCCTGCGCGAAGGCGATGATGCGCGCGGAATCGCTACCGATCTCCTGGTGCGGGAAGACCACCCCGACGCGCACCGCCGCATCATGACAAACGTGGACCTGGAGCATCGCCGTCATGTCGGACCTGCGCCCGATCCCACAGCGTTGGCGGCGCGCGTGCGAGGCGAGGCGCAGGACGTATACGGATGGTCCAACGGTCCGGCCGACCGATACGCCGAACACGAGCATCCCTACACGAAGCTGCTCTACTGCACGCGCGGCTCGATCGACTTCACCCTCGCCGACGGCCGCCAGATCTCGCTCCAAGCCGGCGATCGTCTCGTGCTTCCGCCCCACACGCGACATTCGGCGGTCGTCGGCCCCGCGGGCTGCGCGTGCGTCGAAGGGAAGCTGCCAGGGGCCTAGACTCGACGCGCTTCCGATGCGACCGCTCGCCCCACGAATGTCCCGCCTCGGCACCGAGACCGCATTCGAGGTGCTCGCGAAGGCGCGAGCGCTCGAGGCGAAAGGCCGCGACATCGTCCATCTGGAGATCGGCGAGCCGGACTTCGACACGCCGCCCTCGGTGGTCTCGGCCGGCGTCGCGGCGCTCGAGCGGGGCGAGACGCACTACACGCCATCCGCCGGTGTCATCGAGCTCCGCGACGCGATCGCCGCATATTTGGGGGCGCGGCGCGGCCTCTCCATCGATCCGACGCAGGTCGTCGTCACGCCGGGCGCGAAGCCAATCATGTTCTACGCACTGCTCGCCCTGCTCGACGCGGGCGATGAAGCGATCTACCCGGACCCCGGCTTTCCCATCTACGCCTCGATGATCGATTTCGCGGGTGCGCGTGGCGTGCCCCTTCCGCTCCGCGAGCGCGACGACTTCGAGCCGGACCTCGACGAGCTGCGGCATCTGGTTACCGATCGCACGAAGGTGATCGTCCTCAACAGCCCCCACAACCCGACGGGCGGGATGCTGTCGGACGAGGCGATCCGTGAGATCGCCCGTCTCGCGCGCGAGCGCGACCTCTGGGTGCTTTCCGACGAAATCTATGGCGAGCTAGCTCGTCACCAACTCCGTCTCCTGCACCGCGACGTTCGTCCAGCGCGCGGGAGCCGCGGCGCTCACGACGCGGCCGCCAGAAGTGGATCGCATGCTCGCCGAGTTCCGCGAGCGCCGGGATGCCATCGTGAGGGGCCTGAATGAGGTAGCCGGGGTGACCTGCCGGGTCCCGCACGGCGCGTTCTACGTGTTCCCCAACGTCGCCGGCCTGGGACTACGGTCCAGCGCCGATGTCGCCGACCGGCTATTGAATGAAGCGGGCGTCGCGGCACTCGCGGGGACCTGCTTTGGCGCGCAGGGGGAGGGATATCTCCGCCTCTCGTACGCGAACTCGCTCCCCAACCTCGAGAAGGCGATCTCCCGGATCGCGGCCTGGTCGTCACGCCTTGCGCCTCTACCTACCGGTAGGTAGCTGCAGTCGCTACACCCCGATCCCGTCGACGACCACGCCCACGACGTCAGCGGCCACCTGCTGCGCGTCGCGGCCCCCGGGGAGCGGATCGCGGCTGGTCCACGGGTCCACGAGATTGAACAACGCCTGCGTCGCGAAGGCGGTGTCCAGCTGGCGGAGCTCACCCGAGCGGACGCCGTCGTCGAGGATCTGCTGCAGGGGCGAGAAGAAGTGGCGGAAGAACGCGCTTCGCGCCTGGCTCGTCTGATCCACCGAGAGCGCCGCGCTTCCATCGCGCAGGAGACGCGGCCCGGAGCAGCGGGCGCTCACGAGGTACGTCAGCGCGGAGGCGAGACGCTCGCGCGCCCGATTCCCGCGCCGAGCGGCTGTCCGCAGGCTGCTGCCGTGCTCCTCGAGGACGCTGCAGATCACCGCCGTGTAGAGCGCGCTTTTGTCGGCGAAGTAGTAGTAGACGGTCGGCTTCGTGACCGCGGCCTCGCGCGCGATGTCGTCGAGCGAAGCCCCGCGCACGCCGCGCTCGCTCCAGAGCCGCTCGGCCGCGCGGAGCACGCGTTCCCGGGTCGGAGAGCGATCCCGCGAGGGTGCCACGTCCGGGATTCTACCTACCGGTCGGTAAAGCCAGAACCCGCCTGACCGGCGCCCCGGCGTCGGGGCGTTAGGAGTGGCCGACAACGATCGCGCGACGGCCTGACGCCCAAGTTCGTGACAGGCGAGCTGTCGCAGGGCCGCGCGTTTTTCGTTACCGACCGGCGGCGTCGCGGCCGGTCGGTCGTTACCGGAGTCCGTGGATGTGGAGCGGCCCCTGCGTCCATGAGGAGGCGAGGGCACGAGCCCACGACTTCATGGAAAGGCGGAGCAAGAACATGCGGATGGTCGCAGGAGTGATCGCGTTCCTCGCGAGCCTCGGACTCCTCATGCTCGGCGCGACGCCGGCGTACGCCGATCCGTCGGGCAACAACGGGACGGTGAAGATCATCAACGACCAGGGCGACGGCCAGGACGACCCGGACAACGACCCGCACGTGTGTCGCTTCCACATCTCCGGGTCCAACTTTGACAAGAATTCCAGCGGGACGTGGCACGTCGAGGTCTGGTCGCCGGGAGGCGGCGCCCTCGCGGCTGCGCAGACCGCCGGGACATGGAGCGCGAACGCGCTCGGCAAGTTCGACGCGTTTCCCGCTCAGCCCTTCCCGAGCGGGCACTACAAGCTCGGCGTGAAACAGAACACGCCATCGTCCCCTGGTGGCGAGAAGCAGAAGGTCTTCTGGGTCCGTTGCGGGACAACGGCCGAAGTCGCCAGCACCACAGTCGCGGCTCGCGAGAACGAAGAGCACGCCGCGACGAGCAACGCGAACGCCGTCGCCGGTGTCGAGACCGCGCCGAGTGCGGTGGCTGGAGTTGCGTCGGTGCCGGCAACGCCACCGACGACGAGCGGCACGGTCGCCGGCATTCAGAGCCTACCTTCGACGAGCACCTCGGAAACGGCACCCCTCATGAGCGGTGCCCTCATCGCGGCACTCGGCGGACTCCTCATCTTGAGGATGGCGCGGCCCGGTCGCTAGCACATCGGCCGACGAAAGAGGCGAAGAGCCCCGCGCCGAACGCGCGGGGCTCTTTTGTTTGGCAGACGAAGTGAAGTTGGCGCGCGTCCGTCGGAATCCCGTTACCTCGATGGAGTCGGGCCTGCTTCCTCCCTGGAGCAGGGTCACGCGCGCGTCGGTGTTGTTGCGCGGGCCCTGAATTTGACGAAAGGACAGGCGGAGGCGTCTATGCGCAAGGCAGCGGGCTACTTCGCGATCTTCATGAGCGTCGCCCTGCTCCTGCTCGCCACGAGCGGGGCGAATCCCGCCTACGCCGGCGGGGACAAGAGCCCTCCGGGCAACAACGGAACGGTCAAGATCGTCAACGATCAGGGTGACGGTCAGGACGATCCAGACAACGATCCGCACGTGTGCGTCTTCCACATCTACGGCTTCAACTTCGATTCGAACTCGAGCGGCACGTGGCACATCGAGGCGTGGTCTCCGGGCGGAGGACCGCTCACGGCCACGCAAAAGGACGGCACGTGGCAGGCGGATAAGCACGGGAAGTTCGACGCCCGACCGGCGCCGCAGCCCTTCCCGAACGGCCACTACAAGCTGTTCGTGATGCAGAACGGCTCACCAGGTGGCGACAAACAGAAGGTCTTCTGGGTGAAGTGCGGCACCTCGAGCACGTCGGGGTCGACCGGCACCTCCGGAACGAACACCTCGACCGGTACGAGCACATCGACCGGGACGAACACGTCGACCGGTACGAACACCACGACGAACACGTCGACCGGTACGACCACCACGACCGGTACGAACACCACGACGAACACGTCGACGGGTACCAACACCTCGACGGGTACGAACACGTCCACGACGACTGGTACGAACACGTCCACGACGACTGGTACGAACACGTCCACGACGACCGGAACGAACACGTCCACGACGACCGGAACGAACACCTCCACGACGACCGGAACGAACACGTCCACGACCACCGGGACAAACACGTCCACCGGAACGACGGGTGGAACGTCGACAAGCACGTCGACGGGCGGCGGTCACTGCAACAAGTCCGGGAACGACATGATCACGTGGCACAGCGACATCACCGGCGCGCACGAGGGCGGGACCGCAGCGGTCTCGTTCACGATCGCGGCCGAGTGCACCGCTGAAGTGTCTTTCGTGAGTTACACGGCGCCCTCGGACCACTTCGATGAGAACACCGCCGATCAGCAGAAGCTCTTCGCGTGGACCAACGTCACGTTCACCGGCGGCACGCACACGCTGACCGTGGCCATGCCCTCCTGCTTCTTCCAGGTGGACTTCGTTCGCGGCGGCGTGATCGAGCATCTCAGCAAGGACAATCTCTACGGCACGCGGCTCATCGCTGGCGTGAACGGTGGTGAGCACAGCTGCCAGCAGTCCACCAGCACCTCGACGGGCACGTCGACGACGACGGCCGGCAGCACCAGCACGGGCACGAGCACCTCCACGACGACAACCACGACCGGCGGCACGGGGACCTCCGGGAGCACCGGAACGTCGACCGGCACGACCGGCGGGACGGGAACCTCCAGCTCGACCGGTGGCGGCGAGCACGGGAACAACGGGACCGTGAAGATCGTCAGCGGCGAGGACAACGAGAACGACCAGGACGAGGACAGCCATGTCTGCGAGTTCCACATCTTCGGCTTCCACTTCGACGAGAACTCGAGTGGATGGTGGGAGATCCGTGAGTGGAGCCCAGGCGAGAAAGGCAGGCTCGCCGCGTCCGGAACCTGGCAGGCCGACGAGCACGGGAAGTGGCACTCCGCGGAGATGACCCTTGTTCCGAACGGCCACTACAAGCTCTTTGCGAAGCAGACCACCCCGATGACGTCGGGTGGCGAGAAGCAAAAGGTCTTCTGGGAGGAGTGCGCGACGAGCACCGGGACGTCCGGTAGCACGTCGACAAGCACCAGCGGCGGCACCTCGACCGGTACATCGACCGGTACGAACACCTCCACTGGTACGAACACGTCGACCTCGACCGGAACGAGCACGACGACGAACACCTCCACCGGTACGAACACCACGACGAGCTCGACCACCGGCACGAGCACCTCGACCGGCACGAGCACGTCGACCAGCACGACCGGCGGATCGTCCTCGAGCTCGTCGACCGGAACTTCGACGAGCACCTCCACCGGCACGAACACGTCGACCAGCTCCACGACCGGCACGAGCACCTCGACCGGTACGAGCACGTCGACGAGCACGACCGGCGGGTCTTCGTCGAGCACCTCAACCGGGACCAGCACTTCGACATCGACCGGTACGAACACGTCGACAAGCTCCACGACCGGGACGAGTACTTCGACCGGCACGAGCACGTCGACGAGCACGACCGGCGGTAGCTCGAGCAGCACGTCCACCGGTACCTCGACAGGTACGTCGACCGGTACGAATACGTCGACCAGCTCCACGACCGGGACGAGCACTTCGACTGGCACGAGCACGTCGACGAGCACGACCGGCGGCTCCTCTTCCAGCACGAGCACCGGTACCTCGACGGGTACGTCGACCGGCACGAA
>VBFI01000119.1 GCA_005889275.1 Chloroflexota bacterium
GCTCTGACGAGCAGCTCAACCCCGCTCAATCTCCGAGCCGAGCTGACTACTCACGCAGCTGAGCTCTACGACCCAGTCTCGAACACTTGGTCGGCGATCGGTGGTCTCATCGAGCCGCTCGCATCGGCGACCCTCCTCCCGTCCGGCAAGGTTCTCGTTCTGAACCCATTCTCTGACACCGCGCAGCTCTACGATCCCCCCACGGGCTCGTGGAGCTCCACAGCGGGGATTACGACGATCCGCGATTGGCGCACGCACACTGCAACGCTGCTCCCTTCTGGAAAGGTGCTCGTCGTCGGCGGACCTATCGGTGACCCGATTGCCTCGGCGGAGATCTTCGACCCGGCCATGGACACGTGGATCCCAACGAGCGCGGTGGCCTCGCCACACATCGACGGTGCCGACGCGACTCTGCTCCCATTCGGCAAGGTGCTCGTTGCGGGTGGGGGAAGCGGCGCCTGGCCAAAGGCGGTCGATTCGGTAGACCTGTATGACCCAGCGACGGCCAATTGGACCGCGTCGGGAGTGATGGCGGCGGCCCGCACTTTCTTCACGGCTACCCTGATGCCTTCGGGAGCGGTGTTGTATGCGGGCGGAGCGGACGCGGGTAATGGCGTGTTCTCGTCGGCGGAGATCTACGCCGCCCTTACCTGCAACTAGGTTGAATTCGGGCCGCCTGGACGTCCTAGCAAGAGGCCGAGGATCATCGTGCGACGACGGCGGCGGAGACGATCACGATCGCGCTGCCGCTGGGCTCGCCGACGTGCGTCTCATGGCGTGATCGATTGAGCTAGTCGGCGACCGGCCGCACCTCGACGGCGCCGCCTGCCGGCCAGCGTTTCGCGATGGCGATGGCCTCGTCCTCATCCTTGACTTCGACGACCGCGTAGCTGCCCACGGACTCCTTCGCCTCGATGAACGGACCGTCGCTCACCATCGCCAGGTCTTTCTTGCGGACACGACCGAGGCGGACGGTCTTTGTTCCGCGCCCGAGTCGGTGGCCTTCGACGATCTTTCCCGCGCGGCCATGTTCCGCGAACCATTGGCCGATGTCGGCGATCCCAGCCTCGCGCTCGCTCTGGGGCAGCGCCATCCACTCGTTCTCGATCGCGTAGAAGGTGAGCATGTAACGCACGGTCGTCCTCCTCGTTTGCCTCTCTTTCGAGTCCCACGGTACCGACGAAAGGCGGCATCCCGGATCGACAAAAACGTTCGTTGACCGACTCGAGCCCGATCGCTGCCGGACCATACGCGCCGATTAGCGAGAGCAGAGCGCGGCCGATCGCACCGACGATCCCGGCCGAGATAAGGTCGCGCACCCGTGGGGTCGCCCCCGGTCTAGGCGAACAGAGCCGATTTGCCACCAGGCCTACGATTTGGTCGCGCGAGAAGCGCTCGCGTCCGATGGGGGAGTAGAAGGATGCGCGCCACCTAATGAAGACGGCGACGTCGGAGCTTACCCGACGCGAACGAGAGGTGGCCGGCCTTCTTGCGCACGGCCTGACGAACCGCGAGATCGCAGCGCAGCTGTTCATCGCCGAACGTACCGCCGAGCATCACGTCGAGCAGATCCGCAACAAGCTCGGTTTCCACACACGTAGCCAGGTTGCCGTCTGGGCGGCGACCGCGGTGCCGGAGAAGCCTGCGGTATCGCGCACGACCGACGCCGCCAACGCGTTTACGATCCGAAACGACCTGCCCCGCGTCCCTTCGATCTGGAGGCGCGCCCCACTGGTCGCCGCGGTCGCCGCCGTGCTCATCGCAGGAACCGTACTCGCGTACGCCCCGCAGTTCCGACAGCCGGCGCCCCCGAGCATTTCAGCTTTGGACACAGTCGTCCGCATCGACGGAGTCACGGGCGAGCTCATCGGCAAGGCGGCCACGAGCATGCGCGGCAGCGAGCTCGCCATAGGCGGCGGCGCGATCTGGGAGGTCAGCTACACCGCGCGGACGCTCTCGCGGATCGATCCGAACACGCTCGCCGTGGCCGCGTCCTATGGCGTACCGGGCGCAGCGCCACCCGTGGCAGTGGCCTTCGGGGCCGAGTCCGTCTGGGTCGCGACCGCGTTCGGCAACAAGTCGCTCTGGCGGTTCGATCCGAAGACCGAGCAGTTCGCGCAACCGGTCGAGCTTTCGAGCGGGCTATCAGCCGTCGCCTTCGCGGCCGACGCTGTCTGGGTGGCCAATAAGAGCGATGACATCGTCTACCGGGTCGACCCGCGCACGGACACGTTGACTGCGCGCATTCCGGTGGGCGACGGCCCCGAGGCGATGGCCGTTGATTTCGGCGCGGTCTGGGTCGTCAACGGCGTCGGCTCGACCCTCACGCGAATTGATGCGGCGACCGCCGCCCCAAGCGCGACGATCGCGCTCCGAGCGCTGCCGAGTGCGATCGCGACGGGCGACGGCGCTGTCTGGGTCGCCAGCGAATCATCAAGTCTCCTGTTCAAGATCGATCCACTAACCAATACCGCTGTCCAGATTCCACTGGGTCTGCGCCCATCAGGCGTGGTCGTGACTCGCTCCGCGTTGTGGGTCGCCGACGGCGTGACAGGGCGACTCGCTCGCATCGATCCCGTGAATTCAAAGGTCCTGTCGGCAGCAGGCGTTAGCGGGTCCGTGGAAGGTCTTGCGGCCGACGACCGTTCGGTCTGGGCAACGGTGCACGTGATCCCGCCCCCACCGGTCGCATCCGATTTGACCGCACTGCGCGGAGGGACCTTGCGCGTGGTGATGCCGGCATGGGCGAGCTCTGAACTGGCGAACACCGAAGGCCCACCGGACAGCCTCGATCCGCAGATCAACGTCACACTCGATTCGGGCGAGCTGTTTCGCTGCTGCCTGCTCCGAACCCTCGTCTCACATACCGGACATTCGTACCGCGACGGCGGGGCGGACCTTCAGCCGGACCTGGCTGCCGAGCTTCCCGAGGTGTCGATCGACGGGCTGGTCTGGACATTCCATCTCCGGCCCGGGGCTCACTACGCACCGCCCCTCGACAACGTCACCATCACGGCCGGCGATTTCGTGAGAGCCCTCCAACGCGACGCTCGGGTCGAGAACAGCGGCGCGGACTTCTTCTCGCCGATCGACGGGTTCGACGATTACCGGAATCGGCGCGCCACTGCGATCTTGGGGCTGGAGGTTCCGGACCCACTCACGCTGAAGGTGCATCTCACCGAGATCACCGGCGATCTGCCATATCGCTTCGCAATCTCGGACACCGCGCCGCTTCCCCCGCTGCCCGGCGATGCGAACGCGGAGTTCGGCGTGGCGACCGGACACGACACCGGTTATGGACGCTTTCTCGTCGCCTCCGGGCCATACATGATCGAAGGGAGCAATGCCCTCGACTTCTCCCTCGGGTCTGAGCGGCAGCCGCCGGCGAGCGGCTTCCGGCCGGGCCGGTCTCTGACCCTTGTCCGCAATCCTTCGTGGACTCGGATCGCCGATCCGCTCCGGCCGGCTTATGTCGATCGCATAGAGATCACGATCGGTGGCTCGGATGACGATGCTGCAGAGCTCATAGATGGCGGACGGGCCGACGTCAGCCTTCGTGGATCTCCTCCGCCGCAGGTCATGCCGTGGCTGGTCGACAAGATCCGCGCTGACCCGCGCCTGGGCCGCGTCGAAGTCAACTCGAGAGATTTCCTGCGAGCGATCACCATGAACGTCGCCGTCCCGCCGTTCGACGACGTCCACGTCCGCCGCGCGGTGAACTACATCATCGACAAGCGTGCGTTGATCGAGGCGCACGGTGGCGATCTGACGGGAAGGGTCCTCACGCACTACGTGCCGGACAGCCTCGAGAACGACGCCCTCAGCGCCTACGACCCATATGCGACACCGGACGAAAAGGGCAGCCTCGAGCTAGCGCGCCAGGAGTTACGGCTGTCGCGGTACGACCCAGAAGGTATTGGGAGCTGCGGCGCTCCCGAGTGCAAGCACGTGCTCTCGCTGACCATTCCAGGAGGGGCGTCCCTCTTTCCGCGGCTATTCGGAGGCTTCCCGCGGCTCGGCGCGCTGATCGCCGGCGACCTCAGCCGTATCGGCATCACGCTCGACGTTCAGAGCCCGCAGGATTCGTTCGGCCAGCTCGACGATCCGGCAACGCACACCCCCCTCCGTCTGACGGTCGGGCTGGGGCCGAATTTCGCGAGCGCGTCATCCACGTTCCCGGCTGACTTCGGGAGCGCGGCCATCGGCACCACCAATTCCTCGCTCGTCGGCGCAACGCCGGAGCAGCTGCGCACATGGGCCTACTCAGTGAGCAGCGTGCCGAGCCTCGATGCGCGCATCCATGAGTGCATGCAGGGTGGCCTGCGGGAGTCGCGGTGCTGGACGGCGCTTGACCTGTACCTCATGGAAAAGATCGTCGCGGTCGCCCCCTATACCTCGGAGACCGTGATCGACGTCGTCCCGACCCGGGTCATCAACTACGCATTCGACCAGTCGAACGACGAAATCGCGCTCGACCAGCTCGCCGTCCAGCACTGATTCCTGGCGCCTCGCCGCGCCGGCAAAGAAATGGGTAGTTCTCCCGATGCGATAGCTGGCCGGGCGAGGGATTCTCGGCCGATGATCCGATGGTTAACCGGGCTCGCGGCGGTCTCTCTCGCGGCCTGCGCGTTCGGTCCAAGTTTCCCTGCACTCGCGGCGCCGCCGGATGGGGCGGCGCTCGAGGCACACATCGTCGCTCCGCAGCTTACCGATCCGAATATCGACCAGGCGCTCGACGATCACTACGCATGGCTCGACAGGACGGCCCCAACAAATCATCAGCTCCTGGTCTATCTACCCGGAAACGACGGGGTGCCGGCGAACGCGTTACTCGTCCAACAGCAGGCAGCCCGACTGGGCTACCACGTCATCGGCCTGATGTACGTGGACGGCTTTTCC
>VBFI01000133.1 GCA_005889275.1 Chloroflexota bacterium
GCGGATATGGCTCGCAGGCGGACGATGGCGGCTTCGATCAGCTGGCCGCGAATTTCGACCCCCGTCGTTTTGACGTGGTCCGCTTTGGCGCCGATCCGCGATTCCGATACGACACCTACGACAGCATCGACCGCAGCGCGGCCGCACTCACCGACGAGATCAGGACCATCGGATCGGGCTATTCAGGCGTAAACATCGTCTCGCACTCAATGGGCGGCGCGGTCGTCGACCGCGCGTTCGCGAACGGTCTCTCGGCCGCCGATGGGGTGAGGACGGATGTCGCGATCGCAGGCCCCCACAGCGGGGATGACTTCGCTCGCGCTCCGACGGTCATCCTGCCGTGGCTGGGGCCGGTCAAAGAGATCGTGCGCGCCGCAGGCGTCGCCGTCGCTCGCGATCCGCAAAGTGCAGCGGCGCGTGACCTCGCCTCGACGCGACCAGTCGCGCCTCCGCGCGGAGTCGTGCGACTGGACGTTTCCCTCGCGACCGATGGATTCGTCAGCGAGCGCAACGCCCGCGACACTGGGGTGCCGCAGCGCGCATATCTTCCCGCATCCATTGGCGAAGCGGTTGACGGCCATGGCGGAAGCCTCACCAATCACGAGATCGGTGCGGTCGTCACCGAGACCGTCAGGTCGCACGCGATCCCACCCGATCGGCGGGACCTGCCGACCCTCCTCCTCACGCCGATCGTGTGGCCGCTGGCCGCCCACCTCTGGCTGCGACTCCTCGCCGCGGCGGTTGCACTCTCGATTGGCCTCGCTCTCGTCCGCCAGTTCACGCCGCTCCGCGGGCGCATCGACTGGTTCGCGCGGCGTTGCACCGGCTACCTGCGCCTCCGCGGACGGTGAAGAGCGACCGCGGCCAGGCGATCGTCGAATTCGCGATGGTCCTTCCGCTGCTGCTCGCGCTCATCGTCGCGGTCGTGCTCGTCGCGGAGATCGGCGTCGCGCGACTCGCCCTCGAGCACGCGGCTGCGGAAGCGGCGCGTACGGGAGCGCTCACGAACGACGACGACCTCGTGCGCGCGACGGTCGCCGCCGCGGTCACGCCGCTCGACCCGAAGCTCGTGAGCGTCTCGATCGATCCTCCGCGAACCCAACCGCCCCGCAGCGGCGCGCCGCGGGGCTCGCTCATCCGTATTCGCGTGCGTTATGTGATTCCCGTGCCGCTCGGGTTCGTCGGTCTTCCGCAGTTCGTCGTCGAGGGCGCGGCAGCGAGGCGCATCGAATGGGTCCCTTGACGGACGATCGTGGCCAGGCCCTCGTCGTGGGCGCAGTCGTGATGGCGATGGCGGTCGTTGCCGTCGTCGGCCTCCGGGCGGCTCAAGACCGGATGGTCGAGGGAGTCCGCGCGCAACGGGCCGGTGAAGCGGCGGCCGAGGCGGCGGCGGAGGCCCTCGCCGACGCTTACGTCGCATATCTCTCGACGGTCCCTAGTGGATCGGCCGAAGCACGCCTCGCGGACGTGCCCGGGCTCGTCGCCGATGCGAAGACGCTCGCCGCGGCGCGGCGCGCGGCTGACGAGCTCGCGCGTGAGAATGGCGGGCGCCCGATCGATTCGGTCACGGCGGTCTGCGTCGGCGGGCGCATCGAAGCACGCCTTGTCGTCGGTGGCTTTCAGCATCACGCGGGATTCGCGGCGGCCGAATGCTCCCGTCCCTGACCTTCACGACCCGACGGCTTCCCCCCCGACGCCTCATCGCAGGCACCGCCGGGGCGGGTCTCCTCGTCGCGGCCCTCGCGAGCGCGCTTCTCACTGCGGCGCCGTCCGCCGCGGATCCGTCCGCGCCCCAGCCGCTGCGCGACCGTCTCGCCCCATCCACCTGGGCCCTCGCGCTTCCCGTCAGCTGGCTCGAGGCGCCGATGCCGGACATGCGTCGCGGCGACAGCGTGGATCTCCTCGCCGTGCGCGGTGGCGATCGCCCCATCGCGATCCCGATCGCGGCTGACCTTCTGGTGATGGAGTCATCGGACCGCGCGGTCGTCTTTCAGGTCGACGAGGAGAGCGCGACGGCGATCGCGACCGCGCACGCGTCGAGCCTGCTGATCGTGCCGCTTCTTCGATCGACGCGGTGAGGGTCCGTGCGGTCATCTGCGGCGGGCCGGAGCTCGCCACCAGCGCCGCGGCGCTCGGGCTGATCCCGACCGACGACGCTCGTGCCGACATCGCCCTTCTCGACCTTCGCGACGGCGCCGCGATTGCGAAGGCCGCGGCGCTCCGCCGCGACCTGCCGCGCGTCGTCGTGATCGGCGAGGCGGAGGGCGAGATCGTGCGTGCCCTGGGCATCGCCGACCAGGTCGTCGCGACCTCGTGCGAGCCGGCCGCGCTCGGGCCGCTGATCGCCTCGGTGCTTCCGGCGGCACGCCGACACGCGACGCGCTCGATCCTGGTCACGGCGGCTCGGGGCGGTGCCGGCACGTCACTCCTCGCGGCGAACCTCGCGCGGCGGCTGGCTCCCTCCCACGCGACACTCGCCCTCGACGTCACCGGCGGGGCTGGACTTGGATGGTGGCTCGGTGCCTCTCCCGCCGGTTGGCAGGACCTCGAGGGTCTCGCCGACGAGCTCAGCGCCCAGCATCTCGCCGTCGTCGCGACCGAGGCCGTAGCCGGTCTTCGTCTCGCCGGCGGGCCACCGCTCGCGCCAAGCGTCGCGGTCGCCCGCGCCGCGCTTCGTGCTGGTCTCGAGCTCTGCGAGCTCGTCGTCGTCGACGCGCCGAATATCGCGGAGCTGCGTACGAAGGAGCTCGCCGCGATGGTCGACCGAGTCCTGGTCCTGACCTATGACGACCCGGTCTCGCTGGCGGCCCTCGCGACGAGCGAGCTGCCGCCGGGAGCGTGGATCATCGGATCGCAATCGACCGCTTCGGCGATGATCGGTCGCGAGATCTTCCGTTCGCTCCCGCGGAGCGATCGCGACATCGCCGCGGCCGCCGGCGGTGCGCGTGTCGTCGGCGGCGCGCTCGGCGCCGCGTATGACGAGCTCGCTGATCTCCTGCTGATCGACACCACGTGACGCAGCCCGCCCGGGCACGCATCGAACGCGCGATCGTCGCCAAACTGCGCGAGGCTCCTGATGGGCGACCGCGTCGTGACCAGCTCGCCGGTGCGCTTCGCGAGACGCTCACCGATCTTCGCCTCGTCGTTCCCGCCGGTGAGCTGCGCACGCTGGAGCGATGGTTCGACGATCGGCTATTCGGACTGGGCGAGCTCGCGCCGCTCCTGCGCGACGACCGCGTGACCGAGGTGATGGTGAACGGCCTCAAGGGCGTGTGGGTCGAGCGGGACGGGCGCCTCGAGGAGACGGGCATTCGCTTCAGCGATCCAGAGGAGATCCTCATCCTGATCGAGCGGCTCGTCGCTCCGCTCGGGCGGCGGATCGATCTGGCGAGCCCGCTCGTCGATGGACGCCTTCCTGACGGTTCGCGCGTTCACGCGGTCATTCCGCCCATCTCCCTTGTCGGGCCGGTCCTCACGATCCGGCGTTTTGCGGCGCGTCCGCTCTCTCCCGACGACCTTGTCCGGAACGGGACCGTGAGCCGTGAGGGCATCGACTTCCTCGCACAGGCCGTCCGGGACAGGAGAAGCGTGCTCGTCTCGGGCGGGACCTCGAGTGGAAAGACCACCACCCTGAACGCGCTCGCGTTCGCGATCGGTGAGCACGAGCGGATCGTGACCATCGAGGACGCTGCGGAGCTTCGACTTCCGCAGCCGAACGTCGTCGCCTTGGAGACGCGTCCGCCCAGCGTTGAGGGGACCGGCGCGATCGACGTGCGGTCGCTGCTGCGCGCCGCGCTGCGGATGCGACCGGACCGAATCGTAGTCGGAGAGGTCCGTGGCGGCGAAGCGCTCGACATGCTCCAGGCGATGAACACCGGGCATCGCGGCTCGCTCACGACGGCGCATGCGAACGGCGCGCGTCACGCGCTCATGCGCATCGAGACGATGGCGCTCATGGCCGGGATCGATCTTCCGCTCGAGGCCGTGCGTGAACAGATCCGCCGCGGCATCGACGTCGTGGTGCATCAGGAGCGCGACGCGAGTGGTGCGCGACGGATCACCGAGATCGCGGAGCTTTCCGCGGATCGTGGCGCCCCGTACGAGCTCGAGGCGGTCCTGCGTTGACCGGAGTCCTCCTGCTCGCCGGCGCGGTCGTGCTCGGGCTCGCGGTTCGCGAGACGCGGTACGCCCGTGAAGCCGGGGCGCTCGCGCAGCGGCTGGACCCGCGGAGCCGCGCCAGGGCGCGCGAGCTCCGACTTGCTCTGCCGGGGCTCGTCGAGGCGGTTGCGGCCGCGCTCGGGAGCG
>VBFI01000134.1 GCA_005889275.1 Chloroflexota bacterium
GCACCGACCCGCGAAGAAGTGAGACGCCGATCTCGTGGACCCAGGGTGGCCCCTCAGGGTCGATCGGCGACGTCGGTCCAACCGGCCCGCTCGGACCAAACGGTCCTGCCGGCAGCGTGGGCACCGGCGGAGGGGCCGGCCCTGACGGCGGACCAGGAAATGGCGGCGCCGGGGGCGCCACCGGATCCGACGGAGCCGACGGCGCTCCGGGCGAGCTCAGCGGTACGTTCGCCAGTCCCGACGGGAACTACACGATCACGATCACCGACGCCCACGTCGTCCTGAACGGTCCGTCAGGGTCGATCACGCTCGATGCCACAGGCGTGAACATCGACGCGCTCGTCGTGCGCGTCCACGGCCTGACCACGACCGTCACCAGCGACGCGCTGACCCAGGTGAACGGCGCTCTCGTGAGCCTCGGCACCGGCGGCTGCACCCCGATCGCCCGCGCGGGCGACACGACGGCCAACACCGTGATCTTCGTGCCCGAGCCGATCTACACCGGGGGGCCCATCACCTCCGGTTCGAGCCACGTTCTTGCGTGCTAAGCCACTTCAGCATCGGACCCGCGGCGAGCTGAGCTAGCGAAACGACCCGAGGCGGTCGGCCGACTGGTGCGCGCCGACCGCCTCCGCGAGGCGGAGCGTCCACCCAGGTCGCGAAGTACGATGCGGCTGTCGTACTCGCGCACAAGGGGAGGACGCCGCACTGACTCACCGCATCACGCTGTTCCCGGGTGACGGCACGGGCCCGGAGATCGTCGAGGCCACGCGGCGAGCCATCGAAGCGACTGGGGTCAAGATCGAATGGGACGTCCAGGAGATCGGCGTTGCCGCGATGGCAAAGCAGGGCACGCCGTTCCCGAAGGAGGCGCTCGAATCGGTGCGGCGCAATCGCGTCGTGCTCAAGGGTCCGCTGACGACCGAGCTCGGCACGGGCTTCCGCTCGGTGAACGTCGCGCTGCGCAAGGAGTTCGACCTCTACGCGAACCTCCGCCCGGCGAAGACCTACCCGGGGGTGCCCGCGCCACGCGGCGACGTGGACCTCGTCGTCGTGCGCGAGAACATCGAGGATCTTTACGCCGGGATCGAGTTCGACGTCGACACGGCCGAGGAGCAGGAGGTCCAGAAGGTCATCGAGCGGCTCTCCGGATCGAAGATCCGCGAGCATTCGGCGCTCGCGATCAAGGCGATCAGCGTCTTCGGGTCGCGGCGGATCGTGAAGTTCGCCTTCGACTACGCGCGGCAGAACAAGCGCAAGAAGGTCACCGCGGTGCACAAGGCGAACATCATGAAGTTCGCGGATGGCCTTTTCCTCCGCATCGCCGGCGAGGTCGCGAAGGACTACCCGGAGATCGCCTTCGAGGACCGCATCGTCGACAACATGTGCATGCAGCTCGTCGTGAAGCCCGACCTCTACGACGTGCTCGTGCTCCCGAACCTGTACGGCGACATCGTGAGCGACCTCGTCGCCGGTCTCGTCGGTGGGCTCGGGGTCGCGCCCGGCGCGAACATCGGCGAGGGCGGCATCGCGATGTTCGAGGCGATCCACGGAAGCGCGCCGAAGTACGCGGGGCAGAACAAGGTGAACCCGATGGCGCTCATGCTCGCGGGCGTGCTCATGCTGCGGCACATCGGCGAGCGCGAGGCGGCGGATCGCCTCGAGCGCGCGATCGCGAGCGTCGTCGCAGAGGGGAAAGAGGTCACCTACGACCTGAAGGCGAACCGCGACGACCCCACGGCGGTCGGAACGAAGGAGTTCGCGGAAGCGGTGATGAGGAGGATGCGGAACTAATGCCTATCGTCGATCAGAACAACCCCAAGCGCTTCCTTTTCTCCACGGGCTCGCGCTACGAGTTCCAGTTCGGGTACTCCCGCGGCGTCCGCCACGGCAACGTCGTGCGCGTCGCGGGCACCGCGGGCGTCGGGCCGGACGGTCAGGTCGTCTCCGCCGACGTCGTCGAACAGATGCGCGCCGCGATCGCGACGATGAAGGCGGCGCTCGAGGATCTCGGCTGTTCGCTCGGCGACGTCATCATGACGCGCCTCTACGTGCGCAACACGAGTGACATCGACAGCGTCGCCGTGGTGCACGGCGAGACGTTCCGCGACATCCGGCCGGCGACGACGATCGTGAGGGTCGGCGACTTCATCGATTCGAAGATCCTCGTCGAGATCGAGTGCGAAGCGGTCTACGGCGGGGCGGACCAGAAGAAATGAAAAGCGTTCGCGTCGTCGTCACCGGCGCGACCGGCCAGGTCGCGTACGCGCTCTTCCCGCGGATCGCGTCGGGGGAGATGTTCGGTCCGGACACCGAGGTGGACCTGCGGCTCTCGGACATCCCGCAGGTCATCGAGAAGGCCAAGGGCGTGCTCATGGAGCTCGAGGACGGCGCCTATCCCCTGCTGTCCGGGCTGACCGCGAGCGCCGACCGCGCCGAGACGCATCAGCGCGCGGACTGGGTGCTGCTCGTCGGATCGGTCCCGCGCGGGCCGGGGATGGAGCGGGGCGACCTCATCCGGAAGAACGGGCCGATCTTCGTCGAAGAGGGCAAGGCCATCCAGCGGTACGCCGCGTCAAGCGTCCGCGTCGTCGTCGTCGGCAATCCCGCCAACACGAACTGCCTCATCGCGCGCGCGAACGCGCACACGATCCCGGACGATCGCTGGAGCGCGATGACGCGGCTCGACCACAACCGCGCGCGCGCGCTCCTCGCGAAGAAGGCCGGGGCTCGCGTATCCGAGGTCCGCAAGCTCGCGATCTGGGGGAACCACTCGGCGACGCTCTTCCCCGACTTCACGAACGCCGAGGTCAAGGGGAAACCCGCGGTCGAGGCGGTGGATCGCGCGTGGCTCGAGAACGAGTTCGTGAAGGACGTCCAGCAGCGCGGTGCCGCGGTGATCGCCGCGCGCG
>VBFI01000091.1 GCA_005889275.1 Chloroflexota bacterium
AGACGCGTACACCGGACGCACTCCGCGGCCGGGTGATGAGCGTTCAGACGATGGTGTTCATCGGGTTCATGCCGCTCGGCCAGATGCTGCTCGGCTCGGTCGGCACCGTCGCGGGCATCAACACGGCGTTCCTGTTCGGAGGCATCCTGGTGACGCTGCTCGCCGGCTACGCGGCGATCCGGGTCAGCGCGCTACGGGAGGCCGTCGCGACGGTCCGCCCCCGCGCGGTCGCGTCCTAGCGCGTGGGGGTTCGCGTGGGCTTGGGTTCGCTACGCTCGCCGCCCTTGCGCCCGGCGACCCGCGACAGGCCAAGCCGGGAGGCGTAGCAGTGCGCGCAAAGCATGGCGTCCTGCACCGCCAGCTGTATGTAGGCATTCTCGCCGCAGTCCGCGCATCGTCCGGGCGCCGCGCTGCTCATAGGTAAATACGGCGTGCACGAATTCGGCCATGGATGGCCTTCGACATGAGGTTGACAAGGTTCTCCGAGGCCTCTAGAGTCTAGAACAAACGTTCTATTACCTGGAGTGAGGCCAGTCTCCGGGAGAACGCGAGCCTTTCGGGGAGCAAATGCCGTGGGAGCAGCTGGCCTGGCTGAGGCGATCGCACGTATCGAGGGGCGCTTTGGCATGCATGCGGTCGGTCGTGGGGATGCCAGCGAGCGTCATCGGAGCGAGCTCGTCATCGCGACCGGGACCTCGCTCGATCGGGTCATCGCGGGTGGCCTCGCGGCCGGCGAGCCGGTCGCATTCGTCGGTCCGGCAAGTGTTGGGAAGCTCACGCTCGCGCTGCGGGCGGCGGCAAGCGCGCAATCGCAGGGCGGGATGGTCGCATGGATCGACCCGACCGCGTCGTTCGATCCGCTCGCCGCCGAACGGAACGGCGTCGATCTCGAGCGGCTCGTTGTCGTGCGCGCCCCGGGCGACGCGACGGCACTCGCGACCGCCGCGGCGCTCCGAAGCGAGGGCTTCCGTCTGGTCGCCGTGGATGCCGGCGATCCCGGCCTCGCGGGGATCCGCGTGGACGATCTCGCGCCAGCGCTCGCCGCGGTGCGCGGCTCGCCGGCCGCGCTCCTCGTCGTGAGCGGCGCCCGCGGCTCGCGCGTGGCGATCCCGACCTACGTCTTCGAGCGCGTCGGCTGGGAGCGCCGCTTCGAACGCACCATCGGATGGTCCTTCGCGGTCGGCCGTCCATTTGCGAGCGACCGCGCGCTCTTCTCGGTGAGCGCTGACGGCGCGCTCGTCGATCTCGGCACGAGCGCCGGCCTTGCCGAGGTGGCGGTCTAGAGCGCGGGCGGTGAGAGACCCGATCGCGCTCGTGGTCGTCGCGCGCGACGCCGTGCCGCTCCACGCGCGTCTTCTCACGACGCTGCAGGCAACGTTGCCGCGCGTCGGCGTGCTCGACCCAGGCGTCTTCGCGTGCGACCTCGCGGGGACCGAAGAGCTCCTCGGGACGCCGGCCCAGGTCGCGCGTCGCGTGCTCGCGCGTTGCGCGCGAGCGGGTGCGCGCGCATCCGCCGGGATCGCGCCCACGCCGTTCGTCGCGCGGGTCGTCGCCGAGCGCACGCCGCCGGGCGAGGTCCGCGCGATCGACGATGGCCGCACGTATCTCGCGGTCCTGCCCATCGATGTCCTGCCGGTGGACGAGAAGACCCATGACGAGCTTCGGCTCCTCGGTCTTGTGACCGTCGGCGACTTCGCGGATCTTCCGCGCGGCTCGGTCTTCGAGCGGTTCGGCAGCGCGGTCGCGCGGGCGCACGCCCTCGCGCGTGGCGAGTACGGGGACATGATCCGCGCGTCGGCGCCGCCGCGACGACTCCGCGCGCGTCGCGCGTGGGACGACGCGATCGCTTCGCACGAGCAGCTCGTCTTCGCGCTTCGTGTGGTCGTCGACGAGGTCGCGCGAGCTTTGGCGCGCGACGGGCTTGCCGCGCTCCGGCTCGATCTGCGCCTCGACCGCGAGGGCGCGCCGCCTCTCCGCCTCGAACGAACCGTGCTGCCGCCGACGCGCGAGAGCGCCGCGCTCCTGCGGTCCTTGCGCTGGGCGCTCGAGGAGCGCTCCGACCTCGGGCTCGTGGTCGGATGCGCGCTCGAGATCCCCGAGGTCGAAGCCGCGCGCGGACGCCAGGTCGGACTCTTCGCGCCGGACGGCGCGCGTCGCGAGGAAGCGATCGCGACCGCGCGCTATCTCCGCGAGAAGCTCGGACCCGGCGCGGTGCTCCGCGCGCGGGTCGCCGACCCCGATGCGCGGCTTCCCGAGCGCGCGAGTGAATGGGTGGAGGTCATCGCATGAGGTTGTTCGCCGAACCGCTCCCCGCGCGGCTGGTCTGGGATGAGGGTGAGCTCGTCGCGCTCGTCGTCGCGGGGCATCGGCATACCGTCGTCGAAGAGCTGCGCAAGTGGCGCGTCGAAGCGGACTGGTGGAAGGACGGCGTCGCGCGCGATTACCTCACGCTCCGGACCGCCGACGGTCTGGTCTGCGATGTCTATGGAGACAGGCGCTCGGGTGCTTGGTGGCTCCAAAGGGTCTTCGATTAGCCGAATGGCCTAGGACGACCTGCTCAATTGAATGAAGCGGCCGGTCAAGCAAGCCTTGCCACCTCATGCGTCGGCTCGTATTCATTGTCGCCCTGCTCACGGGGCTGGCCCTTCCGCAGGCGGCGGTCGGCGGCACCCTGGCCACGACCTATCCGGTCGGACATCAGCCGTTCGGCGTCGTCGTCGATCCGCTCGATGGGCGTGTCTATGTTTCGAACAACGGCGGCACGACCGTCTCGGTGGTTGATCCCGTCTCCGCGAGCGTGAGGACCGCCAACGCCGGCATGCAGCCGGGGCTGCTGGCCCTGGACTCCGCGGCGCGGCGCCTCTACGTCTCGAACTACGCCGACCAGACGATCACGGTGCTCGATCTCGCGACCCTCTCGCAGGTCACGACGATCTACGACGGTGGCGGGCTCGGCATCGCGGTCGACCCAGCCGCGCATCTGGTCTTCGCGGCGAGAGGGACGGAGTTCGTCTCGATCGACACGCGTACGAACACCGTGCTCACCTTCGTGAGCCCGAGCGGGCTGCAGTCGTGGTTCGGGGTCGCCGTCGACCCCACCCTCCATCGCGTGTACGTCACGAATATCCAAGGTCCGACGCCGACGCTCGAGGTGCTGAACGAGTCGGACCTCGGCGTCGTCGCGGAGATCCCCCTGCCGAAGTCGGTGCGCTTCGCGTTCGCCGTCGACGCGTCGACCCACAACGTGTACCTCGCGTCCGAGGACCCTGCCGGTCCACCTTTCGCGAGCAGCGAGCTCTACGTGGTCGACTCGAGCTCGCTCGCGGTCGTGAAGACCGCGCCGCTGGGCGGTTACCCGGGCGGTATCGCGCTCTCGTCGGCGAAGCACCGGATCTACGTCGCGGACAACTCCGGTCGCCGCCTCCTCGAGCTCGACGACCAGACCCTCGCGCTCACGAGCGCGACGTCGCTGCCCTGGGCCCCGCAACAGCTCGCGCTCCATTCCGACGGTCGCATCTACGTCGCCGGGAACACGGGCGACGTGCTCGGCGCGGTCGTGGTCGGCAACAATCCCCCCGTCGTCGACAGCGTCACGCTCAGCCCGGCGGCGCCGCGCACGAACGACACGCTGCAGGCGACCGTCGCCGCGCACGACCCCGACGGCGACACCGTCGCGCTGAGCTACCAGTGGTCGCGCAACGGCTCTCCGATCGCCGGCGCGACCGGCTCGAGCCTGGACCTCTCGCAGAGCGGCGCGGGCGACCGCGGCGACACGGTGAGCGTTCAGGTCACCGCGAGCGACGGCGTCGCCACCGCGAACGGCGGGGCCTCGGTCGTCGTCGCGGACACGGCGCCGACCGCGAGCGTCTCGCTGAGCAACACGTCGCCGGGGACCGCGGATGTCGTGACCGCGACGGCGGCCGCGAGCGACGCGGACGGCGATCAACTGAGCTACACGTTCACGTGGAAGGTCAACGGCCTCGTCCGCAAGACGACGTCGGGACCCAACGCGTCCGACACGTTCGACCTCGGTGTCGCCGGGAACGGCGATCGCGGCGACACCCTGGCCGTGGAGCTCGTCGTGTCGGACGGCACACTCTCGAGCACGACGTCGTCGGCGACCGCGATGGTCGTGGGCTCCGCCCCGACGGTAACCGTGTCGCTGAATGACGCCACACCGCGCAAGAAGGACACGGTCGTCGCGACCGCCGTTGGCCACGATGCCGATCTCGCGACGCTCACGTTCACGTGGACGTGGCGCGTGAACGGCGACACCAAACGCACGAGCACCGGCACCGACCCGTCGGACAGCTTCGACCTCCGCGGCAACGCCACGAACGGCGACACCGTGACCGTTACCGTGACGGCGAACGACGGCTTCGCGACGTCCGCGCCGGCCACGGCGACCGCGACGGTGACTCAGGGCAACGCGCCCGGCGACCGCTAAGAAGCCTCCGGCATCGCCGGACTCACGGCGAGTCTCCGCTCCCAGAACCGGGCTCAGCTAGGCTAGAACAAACGTTCTAATACGCTCTCGGCCAGGGAGCGGGTGGGGAGCCCGATGGCCGGCTGGGTAGAGCTTCACACGCACTCGAGCCACTCCTTCCTCGACGGCGCGTCAGACGTCCTCGACCTCGCCGACGCCGCCGCCGAGCAGGGAATGGACGCGCTCGCGCTCACCGACACGAACGGCCTCTACGGGGCTGTACGGTTCGCCAACGCGGCCAAGGAGCGCGGCATCCGTCCGATCTTCGGCGCCGAGCTCCACCTCCTCGATCTGGGTCATCTCGTTCTCATCGCCCGGGACCGGCAGGGCTGGACGTCGCTCTGCCGGACGATCTCGGCGGCCCAGCTCGCCGGCGAGAAGACCAAGCCGAAGGCCACCTTTGAACTCGTCGCCGAGAACCCCGCCGGCCTCTACGCGCTCACCGGCTGCGCGCACGGCGCCGTGCCGAAAGCGGTTCGCGCCGGCGATCTCGACGGCGCGCGGGAGGCGCTGGCGCGGCTCGCGTCGGTGTTCGGCGAGCGCCTCTACGTCGAGCTCTCCGACCATCTCGACCCGAACGACCCCGCGCTCTGCGACACGCTCGCCGCTCTCGCGTCCGAGATGGGCCTCGGCTGTGTCGTCACGAACAACGTGCACTACGCGCGGCCGGAGGGTCGCCGCCTCCACGACGTGCTCCGGTGCATCGATCTCGGCATCACGCTCGACGAGGCGGGGAACCGGCTCAAGCCGAACGGCGAGTACTGGCTCAAGGGCGAGCCGATGCTGCGGCAGCGTCTTGCGCGGTTCGACGAGGCGTTCCGCAACGCGCGCTCGATCGCCGACTCCTGCGTCCTCGACCTGCTGTACGACACGAACACACCACGCGCCGAGGCGTCGTTCGTGGGCAAGGACCGCCTTCCGGGGTTCCCCGTCCCCGAGGGCGAGACCGCGTTCTCGTTCCTGTACGCCCTCTGCGGTCAGGGAGCGAAGACGAAGTACCCACGCATCACCCGTGACGTGGCGAAGCAGCTCGCGCACGAGCTCGACGTCATCGACCGCTGCGGCCTCGCGGAGTTCTTCCTCATCAACTGGGACATCGTCCGCTTCTGCAAGGAGCGCCGGATACCCGCGCAGGGTCGGGGATCGGCGGCCGACTCGATCGTCGCGTACGTCCTCGACATCACGAAGGTCGACCCGATCGAGCACGACCTCCTCTTCGAGCGCTTCCTCACCGAGGACAGCCGCACGATGCCGGACATCGACCTCGACATCGCGACGAACGACCGCGAGGAGGTCATCCAGTACGTCTACAAGAAGTACGGCGAACGCTACGCGGCGATGGTCTGCAACGTCGTCACGTACCGGGCACGCTCGGCCTCACGCGAGGTCGCGAAGGCGCTCGGTTTCCGGCCCGAGACGATCGATCGCATGGCGAAGTCGATCGACCAGTACCACGTCGACCCGTCGATCTACCCGAGCGCGGCGCAGCACCCGGCGTACAAGCATCCAAACCGCGAAGCGGAGCACGGCTGGGAAGAACCGAAGGCGCTGCCGGACACGCTCGAGGACCTCCTCGAGATCTTCGACGACAAGGAGCGCGGGCGCTTTCCGCTCTTCCGCGAGCTCACCCTCGCGATCGCGGATTTCCCGCGGCACCTTTCGATCCACAACGGAGGGATGCTCATCACCGCGCTCCCGCTCGTCGACACGGTGCCGATCGAGCGCGCGACCATGCCGGACCGGAACGTCGTCCAGCTGGACAAACGCGACGTCGAGGATCTCGGCCTGGTGAAGATGGACCTGCTCGGCCTGCGCACCCTGTCGCTGGTGAAGGACGCGGTCGCGGACATCGAGACGCGCCACGGCGAGCTCCTGGAGCTCGGCTCGCTACCGCTCGACGATCCCGCGGTCTACGACCTCATCTGCGAGGTGGACACGATCGGCCTCTTCCAGGTCGAGAGCCGCGCCCAGGCGCAGGCGCTCCCACGCGTGCGGCCGCGGAACTTCGCCGACATCGTCGTCGAGGTCGCGATCATCCGGCCGGGCCCGCTGCAGGGGAACATGGTGAACCCGTACATCCGCCGACGGCAGGGCCGCGAGCCCGTCCAGTACGCGCACCCGCTCCTCGAGCCGATTCTCAAGGAGACGCTCGGCGTGATCCTCTTTCAGGAGCAGATCCTCCGCGTCGCGATCGCCGCCGCGGGGTTCTCGCCGTCAGCCGCGGATCTGCTCCGCCGGGCGATGAGCCGCGCGCGTTCGAGCGCCGACATGGAGAAGCTCCGCGGTCCGTTCGTCACCGGCGCGCGCGCGAAGGGCGTCGACGACGTGACCGCGAACGAGATCTTCCGCCAGATCGCGGCGTTCGCGGAGTTCGGGTTTTGCAAGAGCCACGCGGCGGCGTTCGCGCTCACCGCCTATCACACCGCTCATCTCAAGCTCTATTACCCGGCGGAGTTCTACGTCGCGCTGCTCAACAACCAGCCCATGGGCTTCTACTCGCCGGCCGTCATCGCCGGCGACGCCAAGCGACACGGCGTCGCGATCCTCCCTGTCGATGTGAACGCGTCGTTCGCTGCAGCCGTTGTTGAGGAGGCCGCGGGTCCGAGTGCCCTCGCTAGGGCCTCTGACTTCTCCGTCACGATCTCCCGCCATCGCAAGTGCCGCACGCACGACGTCCGTCTCGGCTTCGAGAAAGTGAAGGGGCTCGGCGAGGACGCGGCGAAGGCGATCGTCGCCGAGCGGGCGAACGGTCCGTACGCCTCCTTCGACGAATTCGCGAGGCGGGTGGGTCTGAAAGAAGAGGCGCTCCGGAACCTCGCGCTCGTCGGCGCGTTCGACGCATTCGGCGAAGCGCGGCGCGCGCTTCTCTGGCGTGCCCGCGACGCGCACCGCACCTCGCCGTCGTTCGTGCGGCGGGCGCTCTCGTTGCCAACGACCGAAGCGCCGATTCTGCCTCCGCTCGATGAGCGTGAGCGCACCGCGCTCGATTACCGGATCACCGGGATCCCGACCGGCGCGCAGATCATGACGTTCTACCGGGAAGAGCTCGCCCGCCGCGGAGTGTTGCGGGCCTGCGATCTCGCTCAGCGACGGCACGGGTCGTTCGTGCGGATCGGCGGCGCGGTCGTGGTCAAGCAGCACCCCGAGACCGCAAAGGGCCACGTCTTCCTTTCGCTCGAGGATGAGACGGGGATAGCGAACATCATCATTCGCCCCACGACCTATCGGAAGTACAAGCGCGTTCTCGACAGCGACGCCGCGGTCGTCGTGGGCGGAACGCTCCAGACCGTGGATGGAGTGATCTCGGTCCTCGCACAACGCCTCGACGCCCTACAGCTCTTCGCCAAGATCACCGCGCGGGAATGGCAGTGATCCATTGAGCCGACACCCACGCGCAAGCGCTCGCCGGCGCGGCCGACAGACGAGTGGTCGCCTCGCGCCACGGCAGAAGCTCCGGGCGCGCGCGGCGCGTCGTGCTGCCGCTGCGGGCTCGATGTTGCAGGCGGCATGACGTTGGTGCTCGCGACATCCGTCGCCGCGGGCGACGTGGTCGCGCTCATGCTCGAACTGGTCCGAGCTCGAGCGGCCCGACGAGCGACCCCATCCTCGTCGGCGGAATAGAGCCGCGGTTCGGCAGACCTTGACCCACAGGCAAGCGACGTGCATTCCGCTCATTGACCGGCCTTCGATACCTGCCTGCGCTTGTCGTGGATGAGGGTGGGCGGGAGACTCCCGCAAGGCCGAAAGCGAGCAAGCGACCGCTGCGGGGTAGCTGCGTGTAGGGCGGCATTTCGGCAACGCAGGAGTGGGGGAACGTGGACAACCAGGGCCAGAGCCGGGCAGAGGATCTGCTCGACTCCATCTTCAAGGTCGCCACCGAGCTGGTGCGCGGCGAACGAGCGTCTTTGCTTCTTCGCGAGGACAACTCGACGGACTTCGTGATCGCGCGCGCCGTGGGGCTCGCGGATGACGTGAAGCGCCACGTCCGCGTCCGCACAGGTGAAGGCGTCGCCGGCCTTGTGGCCGCCTCGAAGCGCCCGCTCCTGGTGCGCGACGCGACGACCGCGCCGATCCAGGCGGGCGAAGGGACCTACCGCTCCGATTCGTTCGTGAGCGTTCCGATCGTCATCGACGACGAGCCCCGCGGCGTGCTGAGCGTGACCGATCGCCAGGACGGGCGTCCCTTCGATCAGGCCGACCTCGAGATGCTCGAGCTCGTCGCCGGGCACATCGGCGCGGTGCTCGTTCAGCAGGAGCAGGGCGAGGCGCTCCAGCGTCTCGCGGAGACCGATCCGCTCACCTGGCTCTTCAACCGCCGGCACTTCGACCGCCGTCTCGAAGCGGAGACGAATCGTGCGCTCCGCGCCGAGCACCTCCTCGCGCTGCTGATGCTCGATGTGGACCGCTTCAAGAGCTACAACGACCGCTACGGCCACCACGTGGGCGATCTCGTTCTGAAGGCGGTCGCGACCGCGGTGAAGCAGGCCGTCCGCCTCTACGACGTGCCGACCCGGTACGGCGGCGACGAGTTCGCGGTCATCCTTCCCGACGCCGACACCGAGGCGGCCACGCGCGTCGCGCGCCGCATCCTCGAGAAGGCCGCGGAGGCCGTCCTGCCGCCCGAGCTCGTGGACGTGCGCGAGCACCTCGGTCTCTCGATCGGGATCGCCACCTTCCCGCGCCCGGCCGGGGACGCCACCGCGCTCGTCGAAGCGGCCGACATGGCGATGTACCGCGCGAAGCAGTCCGGCGGCGGCATTCGCGTGTGGGAGCACTCGCTCGGCGATGGACCGCGCGGGGCGATCCGCCAGCGCACGATGAATCTGCCGCCGGCGCCGTACCTCGCCGACCCGGCGCGTCTTGCGACGGCCGAGCTCCAGCTCCTTCTCCCGAGCGTGCTCGCCTCGGAATGGAACGCGCTCGTCGTCGGACGCGACGGGCAGGTCCTCACCGTCGCGCTGCCACAGCCGAATCCCGCGGCAGTCGACGCGATCTCGAAGGTGACCGGCTTCGCGGTCTATCCGGTGTTCAGCAATCCGGCGGACATCGAGGCGACGCGCAAGCGGCTCCGAACACCGGCCGGCGCGAAGTAACCGCGTCTAGCGGGGTCGCGCCTCTTCGCGGGTGACCCCGCCGTCGGCGCCGCGGAAGAGGTAGCCGACACCGGGCACGGTCTGGATCACGTCGCGTGGCTTTCCGTCGGCGCCGAGCTTCCGGCGGAGCCGGCTCACGTTCAGCTTGACGAGGTCTCCGCCGACGTCGGCATCGTATCCCCACACGCCCTCGAGGATCTCCTCCTGCGTGAGGACGCGACCGGGGTTCGCCATGAAGTGGCGGAGCAGCTTGAACTCGGTCGGCGAGAGATGCACCGGGACGCCGTCCGCCTTCACCTGGTGCGTCGCTTCGTCGAGGAGGAGATCGCCGGTCTTGTAGAGCGACGGCGCGGGGCGGCCGCGCGTGCGCACCGATCGCCGGAGGATCGCTTTCACGCGCGCGACGAGCTCCTTCGGGCGGAAGGGCTTGGTGATGTAGTCGTCCGCGCCGAGCTGCAGACCGCGGAGGATGTCGCTCTCGTCCTGACGTGCCGAGAGCAGCAATACCGCGACGTGCTCGTCGGCGTGACGGATGCGCTCGAGCACGACGAAGCCGGCGAGCTTGGGAAGATTGATGTCGAGGATCACGAGATCGGGACGCTCGCGTCCGACCGCATCGACCGCCGCCTCGCCGTCGTACGCGCGGGCAACGTCGTAGCCCTCACGGCGGAGCGCGTATTCGAGGAGCTCGACGAGGTCGCGATCGTCGTCGACGACCAGCAGCTTCAGTCTCCTGCCTCCTCAGCTAAGTGCCGCGCCTTTGGGAGTGTGAAGTGTACCGATGTGCCGCGCCCGGGTTCGCTCTCGATGGCGATGTCGCCTCCCTGTGCGTGCACGATGGCCCGGCAGATCGCCAGCCCGAGGCCCAGCCCGCCCGCCTGCTCACGGACCTGCCGCGACCGGAAGAAGCGCTGAAACAGGCGGTTCTGCTCGTCGGCCGGGATCCCCGGGCCCTCGTCCGCGACGGTGACGCGGACGAATCCGTCCGCCGTGGCGGCCCGCACGGTCACCTCGGTCCCCTCGGGTGCGTACCGGCTGGCGTTCGTGATGAGGTTGGCGAATACCTGGGTGGTCCGGCGCTCGTCGGCCATCACCCGGTCGGCGTCTGGCGGCAGCACCGTGGTGAGGCGCTGGCCCTTCGATTCGAGCATCGGCTGGACGAAGGCGAGCGCCTCCGAGAGCGCGTGCCGGAGGCTGGACGGACCCGCGCGGACCTGGAAGGTCCCCGCCTCGATGCTGCCCGCGTCGAGGAGATTCTCGACGAGGTGCTCGAGACGGAGGCCGCTCCGGCGGAGCGTCCCGGCCAAGCGCTCGAGCTCCTCGCGGGGCATGGTGAGCACGTCCTCGACGACGAGGTCGAGCGAGGCGATGAGCGCGGAGATCGGCGTCCGGAGCTCGTGCGCCACCTCCATGAGGAACTCCTCCTTGAGCCGGAGGAGCTCGGCCTGAGCGGTGACGTCGCGCACCGTGTGCGCCGCGCGGTTCCCCGGAAGCGGCGTCGAGACGATCTCGAGCACACCCATCCGTTCCTCGCGCGGGAACCAGGCGCGCCGCACGAGGTGACCGTCGGTCTGCTCGACCGTCGTCGCGCCGGAGATGAGCAGGAGCTCCTCGAAGACCTGGCCGAGGAGCTTCTCCTCGCCGAGGATCCGGAACGCGGCCGGATTCGCGCTCGCGACGCGCCCGGTCGTGTCGGTGAGGAGGATCCCGTCGGTCAGGGCGACGAATGCCTCCGCGAAGGCGACCTGCGCGAGCGGCACGTCCTCCTTGCGCCGTCCGGGGTTGCGTCGTCGTTCATCCGTCGACGCCTGGCGGTCCGACGAGCGTCGCTCGGTCATTCGGTCGGGATCACCAAGCGGACGCGCGTCCCCTGGCCCGGGCTCGAGTCGAGCGAGAGCTGCGCGCCGATGAGCCGCGCGGACTCGCGCATCTGCAGGAGACCGAGGCTACCGCGTGCGGCGTAGGACTCCAAGGTCGCGCCGACGTCGAATCCCGTGCCATCGTCCTCGACCACGTCGCGCGAGACCTCAGCGGTGCCATCCGCGCCGATTATCCGGTGAGCGTCCACGATGGCGCGTCGTCGGAAGCCCGCCGCCAGGACACTGGCTTCGCTCGCAACTTCGCGACGCCGGCCCGCTATCAAGGAGCGCATGTGGTTCGGGCCGGCTGGGCTCAGGCGCTCGCTCAACCAGTGCCCTGGCGCCGGGCCTTCGCGCGTCCTCATCGATCGAGGCGTCGACGGCTCCCGACGACGCGTCTTCTCAGCGCCCTGCGATGCGACGCACTTCGTCAAGAGTGTCGATCTCGCTGACGGGCTTGTCCGGCCGCAGACGGACGATGCGCGGAAAGCGCAGCGCGTAGCCCGATTCGTGGCGCTCGCTGGGCTGGATCTGGTCGAACGCCACCTCGATCACGGTATCCGGCTCGACCAGCCGGAAGCGGCCGTAGTCGCGAACGGTGTGCGCGAGGAAGTACTCGGTCATCTCGGCGATCTCCTTGTCCGTGAGACCCGAGTAGGCCTTTCCGATGTTGAGCAGGCGCTCGCCGTCGCGGACCGCGAAGGTGTAGTCGGAGAGGACCCCCCGGCGTTTCCCGTGGCCCCACTCGACGCCCGTGACCACGACGTCGAGCGTGCGAAGCGGGCGCTTCACCTTGAGCCACTCCATGCCGCGGCGGCCGGGGCGGTACGGCGACCGCGGGTCCTTGACCATGAGCCCTTCGTTGCCGCGCTCGCGTGCCGCCGCGAACTCGCGCTCGAGCGCCGCCGCGAGTGGATCGCCGGACTCGGCGATCGCCCGCTGGTCCGGGAACAGGATCGGCGCCTCGAGCGGGATCTGTCGAAGGATCGCCGAGCGCTCGGTGAGTGAGAGGTCGAGGAGCGCCCGGCCGTCGCGCTCGAGCACGTCGAAGGCGACGAGGCTCGCGGGGAGCTTCGTGCGAAGCTCCGCGGCGACGTCCTTGCGTCCCAGCCGCGTCTGGAAGTCGGTGAAGGGCACCGCCCGGCCGTCGGAGAACGCGAGGACCTCGCCGTCGAGGACGAAGCTCCCGGGCACGGCGAGGAGCGGCGCCACCAGCTCGGGGTAGCGGTTCGTGATCCGATCCATCGTCCGCGAGTAGAGCTCGACGCGGTCGCCGGCCTTGTGCACCTGGGCGCGGATGCCGTCGTACTTGTCCTCGACGACGTACGGGGGCGGGAAACGCCGTCCGACTTCGGCCAGGTCGAGGACCGGCGTCGCGAGCATCACCCCGATCGGCGCGAAATGCGCGAGCGTCGGCTCGCCGAGCGTGTCGTGGCGCGCGCGGAGCGCCGTCGCGCCGATGTCACCCGTGAGCATGTGCGCGCGCCCCACCCCCTCGCGGTCGCGGCCGAAGGCGCGCGCGATCGCCTCCTCGAGAAGGCCCTCGCGAAGACCGATGCGCGTCTCCCCCGAGACGATCTTCACGATGTACCGCGCCTCGTCCCCGCTCGACCGCGCGAGAAGCGCGCGAAGCAGCTCTCGCTTTGGCCCGACGCCGCGCGCGGCGGCGATCGCGTCGAACGTCGCCACGACGTCCGCGAGGCTCACGCGGTCGCCTCGCGGAGGATCCTCACCGATGAGCTCGGCCGCGACGTCACCGAGATCCGCGTGTCGCTGGTATGACGCGGCCATGTCCTCGCCGGTCTTGCCCGAACGCTCGAGGAGCACGTCCGAGAGCGCGCTCCAGCCGACCGAAAGCACGCGCTCGTCACGTCGCGGAAAGGGCGCGCCGGCGAGAAGCCGCGCCGCGACGACGAGATCGCCGTCTTCGAGGCTTCCGAGGTAGCGTGCCAGGACCGCGTGCTTCTCGAGCTTCTTGGCCGTCGCGCGCACGGCATCGGCCGTGCTTACCCAGTCCGCGAAGGAGGCGCTCATATGGGGATCCTCGAGCTGCTCATCGTCATCCTGGTCATTCTCTGGCTCCTCGGGTACTTCGGCCGGGGACGCTTCTACGCGACCGGTCCGTCCGTGAGCACCGTCGGAGTGGGCTCGGGCAACTGGCTGCACATCCTGCTCGTCGTCGCGGTCATCCTCATCATCCTGAGGCTGCTCGGCCTGGTGTAGCGGCGGTCGCGGCTAGTCTCTAGCCGTGGCCGATCGTCCGCGGTACCTCTCCGTCCCGTACGGGCAGGAGCAGCTCGACTTCATGGTCCAGCCCTGGTTCGATGTCGACACGGTCGAGTCGGGGACGGCGCCGCCGATCGACGATCTCGCCGCGGAGACGAGACGCCGGCTCGCCGCGCCGCTCGGATCCGCACCGCTCCGCGAGCTCGCGGCCGCGGCCGTCAAACGAGCCGCTCCGCGCGAACCGCAAGCCGTCATCGCGGTCACTGACCTCACGCGCGCGTCGCCGGACGCCGTCCTGGTGCCGCCGCTCATCGACGAGCTGAGCGCGGGTGGGATCGCCGACCGCCAGATCACGGTCATGGTCGGCGTCGGGTTGCATCGCGCGACCACGGACGCGGAGAAGCGCGAGAAGCTGGGCGGAGTGGTCGACCGCGTCCGCGTCGTCGACTCGAATGGCCGCGATCCCGCGATGTGGGCCGACCTCGGCCCCATCCCCCCGTACGGCGTGCCGGGCTTCACGCAGAAGCTCGTCAAGGAGGCCGATCTGGTCGTCGCGACCGGGATCGTCGAGCCTCACCAGTACGCGGGCTACTCGGGTGGCCGCAAGACCGTCGCGATCGGCTGCTGCGGCGAACCGGTGATCACCGCGACGCACGGCATGCGCTTCCTCGAGGACCCGAACGTCCGCCTGGCGAAGGTGGAAGGCAATCCGTTCCACGAGACCGTGCGCGAGATCGCCCGTCGCGCCGGGCTTCGCTTCTGCCTCAATGTCGTCACCGATGACCACGAACGCGTCGTCGCCGTCGCGGCCGGGGACCCCGACGCGGTCCTCGCGGACCTGGTCGCGAAGGCCGCGGCCCTCTACACGAGGCCCATCGCGCGGCAGTACGACATCGTGATCGCCGGCGTCGGCCATCCGAAGGACGTGAACCTCTACCAGGCCTCGCGCGCGGCGACGTACCTGCGCTTCGCGCCGACGCCGGTCGTGCGCGAAGGCGGCGCGATCATCATCCCCGCGCGGCTCGAGGAAGGCGCGGGCGAAGGCGCCGGCGAGCAGCGCTTCCTCGCGGCGCTCGAGCGCGCACCGTCGCCGGCGTCGGTCGTCGAAGAGGCGCGGCGCCACTTCTCGGGTGGAGAGCAGCGCGCGGTGATGGTCGCGCTGACGCTGCAGTGGTGCCAGATCATCGTCGCGGCGTCCGAGGCGCCGGAGGTCGTGCGACTCGCGAAGCTGCGCGCCGCGGTCGACGTCGAGGAGGCTCTCGATCTCGCGTACGAGCACATCGGTCGCCCCGCAAGGGCATCGGTCTTGCTCGTTCCCCGCGCGTTGCACACGCTGCCGGTCATCCAGTCGGGCGTTCGCGCGTAGCCGGTGGGCTGCTGCCTTGTCGGCTGCGTCCGGCTCCTCTTCTTCGCCTTGTGGCGCGCGATCGTCGCGGCGCTCGTCGCTCTGGTGCTCGCGCGGATCGACGCCTACGTCGAACGCAACCACGAAGAGAGCCTCGCGGGAAAGGCGTGGCGCACGTATCGCGGCCGCGGTCGGGATCGTGGCGTGCGCCGCGGCACGCCGCCTGGAGCAGGGGACGCCATCGACACGCAGGGACGACCGCGACCCTAACATCGCGCCCATGACTCCGACGCGCGTCGACGTGTTCCGCATCCCCACGCGCATCAGCTTCGGCCGCGGCGTCGCGCTCACCCTCGCGACCCCGCTGCAGCAGGTCTCCGCCAAGCGGGTGCTCCTGGTCACGGACAAGGGCGTTCGCGGCGCCGGGCTTGTCGCGCCGATCGAGCAGCGTCTCCGCGACGCGGGCTTCGCCTTCGAGGTCTACGACGAGGTCGTGCCCGACCCGGGCGTGGGCGAGGTCCAGCGCTGCTACGAGCGCGCCCGTGAGTTCGGCGCCGACGCGTTCGTGGCCGTCGGTGGTGGCTCGCCGATCGACACCGCGAAGATGGCGGCGACGCTGCTCACGAACGGCGGGACGGTCCTCGACTACATCGGCATCGACAAGGTGCCGAAGGCCGCGGCCCCGGTCGTCGCCATCCCCACGACCGCGGGGACCGGGGCGGAGATCACCATCAACAGCGTCATCGCCGATCCGGCCCAGCACAAGAAGCTGGTCATCATCAGTCCAAACGCGACTGCGCTCTTCGCCCTCGAGGATCCGGAGATGACGCGTACCTGTCCGCCGTTCGTCACCGCGATCACCGGAATGGACACGCTCGTGCACGCGATCGAGTCGTTCGTCTGCAAGAACGCGTATCCCATGACGCAGGCGCTCTGTCTCGACGCGATCCGCGGCGTCGGCCGGTCGCTCGTGGCGGCCGTCAAG
>VBFI01000041.1 GCA_005889275.1 Chloroflexota bacterium
TCAGAAACGCCAGGATCCGCTCGAGCGCGTCGTCCTGGTTTGCCCGCTTCGTGAAGCCGTGGCCTTCGTCGGGATAGACGACGTACTCGACTTGTCGTCCGAGCGCGCGGAGTCGCTCGACGACCTGATCCGACTCGAGCTTGGGAACGCGTGGGTCGTTCTCGCCCTGCAGGACGAGGAGCGGGCACCGTATCCGGTCGACGTACGTGATCGGTGATCGCGCGACGAGACGGTCGCGATCATCGGGCAGCTTGCCGATCCACCGATCGAGGAAGCGGCGCCAGTTCGGCTGGGCGTTCTCCAGCATGGTCACGAGGTTCGCGACACCGAAGACGTCGACCGCGCAGCGCCAGACGTCCGGCATCTGCGTGACGCAGGTGAGGGCGGCAAACCCACCGTACGATCCGCCCACGACGGCGAGGCGGCGCCGGTCGAAGCGCGCTTGGGCGCGCATCCATTCGGTGACCGCTCGAAGGTCACGAAGGTCGATCCCGCCCCAGTCCTTGTGGATCGCGACCTGCCACGCCCGGCCGTAGCCGGTCGAGCCGTGGATGTTCGGGACCACGAGCGCGACGCCACGCTGCACCAGCGCCATGTCGTCGGGCGTGAGGATCGGACGCGATTGTCCTTCCGGACCGCCGTGCGGGACGAGGACCGCCGGGACCGGGCCGTCGGTGCGGCGCGGCCAGTAGACGAAGCAGGGGATCGGCCCGTCGGCGGCCGGGATGCGGACGAGCTCAGGCTCGACGAGCTCGTCCGGAGTGACTCCGCGCGTCGTCGTGAGGACCATCCGGTTCTCACCGGACCGCGTGTCGAGCGTCCAGATCTCCCACGGCTCGCGCGCGGCCTGGCGCGTGTACGCCACGACGCCACCGTCCGCGGAGACGACGAGGTCGCCACACACGCCGGCGAGATCGTGCTCGCGGATCGGCCCCTCGCGCCGCCAGCGCAGCTTCGAGTACCCGTCGTCGTTCACCGACCAGGCCTGGACGGCCCCGTCCGCCGAGGAGACGGCGAGCTCGACGTCCCAGTCGGGTGAGTCGATCCGCTCGCGGGCGCCGGTCCTGGGATCGAGCGCGGCCAGGTAGAGGTGCTCGCTTCCATCGTCGGTGATCTCGACGACGCGGCCGTCGGAGAGCCAGCCCGCGGGAACGTGCTGGACGTCCTCGCGATGCGTCGTGACCTCACGGGCCACGCCTGTCCACGTGTCGACGACGAGCAGATCCTGCGTCGTGTTGTCGAGGACCCGCATCACCAGGAGCTCGCGGCCGTCCGGCGACCAGCCGCCCACGACGTGCCACGCCGGCGCGGCGACGAGGACCCGCTCGTCGCCACCGGCGGTCGGCGCGACCACCACGTCCATGTCGGCGGCCGCGCGCGCGTTCGACGAGAACGCGACGTAGCGCCCGTTCGGCGACGAGGCGTTCCACGAGAGGAGCCGCTGGACCTTCCCGTCGGGATCGACGGAGAGCGGCGCGACCGGTCCATCCGGATGGCGGACGTAGAGCTGGTGTCGCTCGGTCCCGCCACGGTCGGCGGCGCCGACGAGCTCGCCGCTCGCGCTCCAGCACAGGCTGCGCAAGGCGCCGCCCGCGAGCGCGAGCGCCGGCGCCGGTTCGCCGCCGCGCGCCGGGATCGTGAAGGCCTCGAACGTTCCGGCGCCGCGGTCGGAGATGAACGCGGCGACGCGGGCGTCAGGGGAGAGCGCGACGACGGAGCGGCAGGCGAAGCGCCGGGTCGTATGGGGAACCGCCGCCAGCCGCTCGCGGACGCGAAAATCGGCGAGCGGTCGGCGGGACGGCATCGGCCGGGATGCTAGGGCTCAATCGCGCAGCAGCGCGGCGAGCTCGGCCGCGTTGCTCACGGCCTTGTCGCCGTAGCAGTTGTTCATGAGCAGATGGATCTCCTTGGCGTCCTCGGCCATCTCCTGGATCTTGGGGACCCACGCCGCGAGCTCTGGTTTGGAGTAGAGGTAGTCGAACCGCTCGGCCGCCGTGAGCCCGGGCTTCTTCCAGTTCTCCGCGTTGCGGCCGTGGAAGCGAACGATGACCAGGTCGTCGTTCGTCACCGCGGTCACCGGGGGGATGCTCGATGGAAAGCCCTGCGGCTCGTCGACGACCGTGTAGGTGAGCCCGTGGTCGCCGAGGAACCTCAGCGTCTCCTCGCGGTTGCGCTCGCTCATCCAGGTCGCGTTGCGGAACTCGACGGCGAGGCGGTCGTCGGGGAGGAGCTCCCGCGCGTGAAGGATCTCGTCCTTGTTCGCGCGCGAGATGGCGAACCACTCGGGATATTGGAGCAGGATCGCGCCGAGCTTCCCGGCTTTTCGGAGGGGCTCGAGGCCGACCCAGTAGCGTGCGAAGAGCTCGTCGCGCGCGTCCTTCGGGAAGTCCTTCGGATAGATGCGGCGCTTCGCCAGCGTTTCCGCGGGAAGCGCTTCGCGGATGTCCTTCGGGAGCCGCTTCGGGTCGGTGTGGTGCGTCGTGATCGTCGCGAAGGCCTTGAAGTTCATCACGAACTCTTCGGGCGTCCGCTCGGCCCAGAGCTGGGCTTGTTTCTGCGATGGGAGAGCGTAGTAGGAGGCGTCGTTCTCGACGATCGGGAAGCGCTCGGCGTAGTAGCGGAGCCGTTTATCGGCGTCGTCCTTCACGCGTTCGGGATACCAGCCGGATTCGATGAGCGTGGGGTCGGTCCACGAGCAGGTCCCGACGAGCAGCTTCGCCTTGGCCTTGCGGGTCCGGCTAGAAGCGATCGGCTTCCTCTCGGTAGAGGCTCGGGTCGAGCTCCTCGGCCTTCGCGCTCCGCTGCGCGAGCGCCATGACCGCCACGCCCAGGAGGATCGCGAGGGCGACGAAGCTCGCGAGCTGCGCCCGCCCGCTGGTTACGAACGCGAGCGTGCCGAGGATCGCCGTCATCCCGTAGATGAAGAGGACGGCCTGCTGGTGCGTGAGCCCCACGTCGAGGAGGCGGTGATGGAAGTGGCCGCGGTCAGGCGCGTAGGGCGGGCGGCCGGAGAGCATGCGCCGAACGAGCACATAGAAGGTATCGATGATCGGGACGCCGAGGACGAGCAGCGCCGCCGCGACCTTCGCCGTTCCGAAGATCGACAGGACCGCCAGCATCGTGCCGAGGAACGCGACCCCGGTCGTTCCGAGGAAGAGGCGCGCGGGGTGGAAGTTGAAGAGCAGGAACCCGGCGATCGCGCCCGCGAGCGTAAAGCCCATCCACGCGACGAACGGCTCGGCGACCTGCGGGAGCAGCGCCAGCCCGCCAAGGGTGACCGCGGCGATCGCGGCGACGCCGGCCGCGAGTCCGTCGAGCCCGTCGATGAAGTTGAGCGCGACGTTCATGCCGACGATCCAGAACATCGTGAACGCGACGGCGACCGGGAACGCCAGCTCCACGAGTCGGTCGGAGAGCGGGTCGTTCACGAAGTCGATGTGGATACCGGCGAGGACGATGACCGCGGCGACCAGCCCGAGGCCGAGAAGCTGCCACCGCGCGCGAAGCTCGAACAGGTCGTCGACGAGCCCGATGCCCACGCCGAGAAGCGCGGCGATCGCGGTCAGGGTGAAGCGCGGCGAGCGCACCTCCTCGGGGATGAGGAAGGGACCGCCGGAAAGACGGTCGACGACCCAGAAGCTCGCGATCGCGACACCGAAGGCGACGGCGATCGCGAGTCCGCCGGGACGCGGGATCGGGCGCGGGTGCACGCGGCGTCCCCCTGGCACGTCGAGCATTCCGAAACGCCGCGCGAAGATGCCGACGAGCGGCGTCGCAATCGCGGCGAGCGCGAACGCGAGAATCGTCGAACCCACCAGGAGAATCGTCGTGGAGGACACCGCGGGCACGATAACGCTCCTGCGGCAAGTGCCATTCCAGGTCCTCGCCTCCAAGACGCGCGGCGACGCCCCTGCCCGGCAGGCGCCTTGGGCGGGTCTTTGGTGTGACGTCGCGTCACGCCCCTCGCGGCGGCTCCTCGTAGGTGGACGGCTGGCAGCTAACCTAGAAAGAGGTCTTCGGATCAAAGGAGAGCGAGACGATGCCGCTGTTCATGGACGTGCACCACAAGGCACCCGAGGGAACCAAGGCGACGGACGTCGCGGACGCGCATATGGCCGACGTGAAGACGCAGGGCAAGTACGGCGTGCAGTACCTCCGTTACTGGTTCGACGAGAAAAACAGGAAGATCTTCTGCCTGGTGGACGCGCCGAACGCCGAGGCGGCCAATCGAGTTCACAAAGAGGCGCATGGCCTGGTCGCGGACGAGATCTATCCGGTGACCGAGGGCTTCTAGCCGGTCCCGAACTGGCGGTCCCCCGCGTCCCCGAGCCCGGGGAGGATGTAGCCCTTGTCGTTCAGACGCTCGTCGAGGGCCGCGATATGGATCGGAACGTCGGGGTGCGCATCGCTGAGGTGCCGCACCCCTTCGGGCGCGGCGATCAGACCGACGTACTTCACCCGTTTCGCGCCCCACTTTTTCAGGATGTCCACGGTCGCCGTCGCCGAGCCGCCGGTCGCGAGCATCGGATCGAGGACGAGGCAGACCTGGACGGTCGCCGACGAGGGCAGCTTGTTGTAGTACTCGATCGGTCGTAGCGTCCGCTCGTCGCGGAAGAGCCCGATGTGCCAGACCTGGGCTTCGGGGATGAGCGCGAGCGCGGCCTGCACCATGCCGATGCCCGCGCGGAGCACGGGAACGAAACCGACCTTCTCGGCGAGCCGAGCGCCGGTGTAGGGGGCGAGCGGCGTCTTCACCTCCTGCGCGATCGTCGGCAGATCGGCGGTCGCCTCGTAGAGGAGGAGCGTCGTGAGCTCGGCGACGAGCTCGCGGAAGGCTTTCGGCCCAGTCGCCTCGTCACGAAGGCGGGTCACTTTCTCGAGGACGAGCGGATGCTGCGAGACGCGGACCTGCGGCGATGCGTGCTTCAGCGGGCCACTCGCTCCGGCGTGATGCCCGGCACCGGGAAGCGCCGGGTCAGGTCGAGTACCTCGGCTGCGACGTCCTTGGCCACCGTCTCGTCCGCCTTCGCAAGGAGGATGCGACCGATGAGCGCACCGATCCGCTCCATCTCTGCTTCCTTCATCCCGCGCGTCGTGATCGCGGGCGTGCCGATGCGGATCCCCGACGCGATCGCCGGCTTGTTCGGATCGTACGGAATGGTGTTCTTGTTCACCGTGATCCCGACCGCGTCGAGCGCCTTCTCGGCCTGCTTCCCGGTGAGCCCGACCGGTCGGACGTCCACGAGCATGAGGTGGTTGTCGGTCCCGCCCGAGACGATGCGGAGCCCGGCCTTCGCGAGCGACGCGGCGAGCGTCCGCGCGTTCGTGCGGATCTGCTTCGCGTAGGCCTTGAACTCGGGGGTCGCGGCCTCCTTCAACATCACCGCTTTCCCGGCGATGACGTGCATGAGCGGACCGCCCTGGACGTTGGGGAACACCGCGCTGTCGATCGCCTTCGCGAACTCCGCGTCGGAGAGGATCATCCCTCCGCGCGGTCCGCGGAGCGTCTTATGCGTCGTCGTGGTGACGATCTGCGCGTGGCCGACGGGCGTGGGATGCTCTCCGGCCGCCACCAGACCCGCGAAGTGGGCCATGTCCACGAGCAGGAGCGCCTCAACGGCGTCTGCGATCTGACGGAGACGCGGGAAGTCGAAAATGCGTGGATACGCGGTCGCGCCGGCGACGATCATCTTGGGACGGTTCTCTTTCGCGAGACGCTCGAGCTCGTCGTAGTCGAGCATCTCGTCTTCCTTACGGACGCCGTATGCGACGAAGTGGTAGAGCTTGCCCGAGAAGTTGACCGGCGAGCCGTGCGTGAGATGTCCGCCCTGGTCGAGTGCCAGCCCGAGCACCGTGTCCGTGGGCTTCAGCACGGCGGCGTACGCGGCCATGTTCGCCTGCGCGCCCGCGTGCGGCTGGACGTTCACGTGGGCTGCGCCGAAGAGCGCCTTCGCACGCTCGATGGCGAGGGACTCCGCGACGTCGACCCACTCGCACCCGCCGTAATACCGGCGCCCCGGGTAGCCCTCGGCGTACTTGTTCGTCAGGACGCTCCCCACGGCCTCCATGACGGCGGCGCTGGTGTAGTTCTCCGAGGCGATGAGCTCGATCTTCTCGACCTGCCGCCGACGCTCGTTCTCGATCGCCGCGTAGATCTCGGGATCGACGCTTTCCATGTGACTCATGTACCCCTCCTCATACCGCGAGAGCGATCCGCAACTATGGGTTCGCCCTTATCCAGCTCCGCGATCTGCTCGCGCCGGCGGGCGTGCCGTCCGCCCTGCGCGCGCGCGCCGAGGTACGCGTCCACGATGCTCTTCGCGAGCGACTCGCCGAGAACGCGCTCGCCGAGCGTGAGCAGGTTCACGTCGACGTGCTCGACCGCGTCGCGCGCCGACCACTCGTTCTCCACGACCGCCGCTCGGACGCCCGGTATCTTGCTCGCGGCGACGGCCGGGCCGATGCCCGAGCCGCAGAAAAAGAGGCCGCGCTCCACATCGCCGCGGGCGACCGCGTCGGCGAGCGGCCGGAGGATGAGCGGGTAGTCGTCGTCGGGTGCGGTCTCGGTCCCGAACGCGACGATCGTGTGTCCGGATGCGGCGAGATGCGCGACGACCGCGGCCTTCAGACGTTGCCCCGCGTGATCCGCGCCGATCCCGATCCTCAAGCGACGCTCGCGAGCAGCTCGTCGATCTCGGCCTCGCTGATCGCTCCCTCGCGCAGGATCTTCACCTGATCGGTCGTGCAGTCGACGATCGTCGAGGCGACGCCGCCCGGTGTCGTGCCACCGTCGAGCACGAGGGCGATCCGGCCATCGAGCTGCGCCATGACCTCCTCCGCCGTGCGCGCGTCGCGCTCGCCGGATCGGTTCGCGCTCGTGACCGGAAGGCCGCCCCCGCTCGCGGCGATGAGCCGCCGCGCGAGCGGATGGTCGGGAACACGGAATGCCAGCGTCCCGCGGCGCGGCGCGACGAGCACGATCGTGAGCGGCCCCGGCCAGAAGCGGTGCGCGAGCGCCCGCGCGGCGGGCGTCACGATCGCGCTCGCCTCGAGGTTCGAGGCATCGGAGAGCAGAACCGGGATGCGCTTCTCCTTGGGGCGATCCTTGGCCCCGTACAGCTTGCGCACGTGCTCCTGACCGGCGGAGAGCCCGTAGACCGTATCGGTGGGGAAAGCCACGAGCTCGCCGCGTGCGAGCGCGGCCGCGGCCTCCTCCACCGCCCCCGGCGTTTCCGCCGAGAGGAGGCGCGTTTTCACGTCGTGGATGATAGCCGTCCGCACCCCGTGAAGACCCTCCGTCCAGCGACCATCGCGATCGTTCTCGACGCGCAGATGCCCAGGACGGACGGCGCTCATCGATCGATGGACGAACGCCGGCTCGCTCGCCGAGGTCGCCCTCCAGATGGGTCGCTGAGCTCGACGGCGATCGTCCGCTGCGCGCCGTACAGGCTCGGGTGATCGCGGGCGAGGACGCGAGCGCGCGCGCCGTAGCGGCGCTCGATCGCATCGGCGAAGCCGTTGTCGACGCGGGCGTCGATGACCAGCGTCGCGAATCCGCGGGTACCCAGCTCACGCTCGACGGCCGCGAGGAGCGGCCAGACCAGACCCCGCCCGCGATAGGCGGGGTCGATCAGCACGTTGTTCAGAGTCGCGCCTCGCGCGAGCCATCCGGGCGTGGCGACCGCGAAACCGACGAGGCGGTCCTCCGCGACGAGGGTCCCCACGGCGGCGCGGCCCGCCGCGACCTGCCGGCGCATCTCGGCGCGCGAAAAGGCGCGCGAACGCCACTCCTGTCGTTCGAGCTCGAGCATCCGCTCGCCGAAAGTCCGCCACGCCGCGTCCCCCCCGGACGCGACGGCGATGGCGGGGTCGCGAACGCTAGGCGGCGGTGACCTTCTCCGCGTTCTCTTTGTTGCGGCGCGGGTCCATGGCCTTTTCGTAGCTGACGCTCTGACCTTCATTCAGCGCGTCGAAGCCTGTACCCGTGACCTGCGAGCGGTGAAAGAAAATCTCGGTCCCATCGGCCTGCTGGATGAACCCGAAACCGCGATCGCCAACCAGCTTCTTGATCGTTCCTGTAGGCAAGTGATCCTCCAAAAGTGTGCCGGCCTAGCCGGCGATGTTGCGTGACCTGGGTTTCGCGATGCGAGGTGCGCCCCAGCGCTGCTCGGGGGGTGGGCTGGGATGCCGGTAATCGTGGGCCGCTTGCTCGTGCGCCGTGCGGTTCGCGCTCGCTTCGCGGAGCGACTCCATAGACTTCGCGTCCGCGACGTGGAATTGTGCGGAACAGCCGTCGAAACGGCAGGGAAACCCGCCTGACCGCATGGGGACTCCTTCCAACATGCCGACGCGGACGATCCCGTCGGGCGAGGAGCGAACTGCTCTCCATTTGACTGTAGCACCCGCACTTAGGCCTCTTGGACGATCACGACCCGCGCGTCGCCGGCGAGATCGTGCACGACATGCGGTCCGCCGCCGACCGAGTGCCGGAGGAGATCGACGACCTGGTCGGCAAGGGGCGGGTCGATCTCGAACAGAGCCGCGCCTCCCGGAGCCAGCACGCGCCCCAGACCAGCGGCGGCGCGCCAGATGAGCTCGAGGCCGTCCTTTCCAGCCGTCAGCGCGACGCGCGGCTCGAACGCGAGCGAGGTCCGGTCGCCGAACAGATGCTCGAACGACACGTCCCGCAAGTAGGGCAGGTTCGCGACGACCACGTCCAGACGCTCGCCGAGGGGCGCGAGCAGGTCGCCTTGACGAAATTCGACGCGATCGGCGACGCCGTTGTCCTGGGCGTTGACGCGCGCGACCGCGAGGGCGTCGTCGGAGATGTCGGTCGCGATCACGCGAACCGCGTGCTCGTGAACGGCGAGCGCGACCGCGATCGCGCCCGATCCCGTGCCGATATCGGCGACCGACAACGCTCGTCCGCGAATGAAGTCGCGGGCGGCGTCGACGAGCGTCTCGGTCTCCGGCCGCGGGATGAGGACGCGGGGATCGACCGCGAAGCGGAGACCGTAGAACTCCTTGAAGCCGCGTAGGTACGCGACCGGCTCCCCGGCCGCGCGGCGCTCGATGAGCTCGCGGAAACGCCGCATCGCGCCGTGGGTCATCTCGGTGTCCGGATGGGCGTACAGCGTTTCCTTTGAAATGCCCAGGACATGCGTGAGGAGCACGTCGCTGTCGAGCGCGGCGGTCGCGACGCCCGCGGCGCGGAGCACGGTCGCTCCAGCGTCGCGTTCCTCAGCCCACGTCCGCATCGGCGAAGTATCGTCGCGCCGTGCAGCGGGAGACCACCCTCGCGGACGTCGTCGCGGCACGTCGCGTCGTGGACCGCTATCTCCCGCGCGCGCCACTCGAGCGCTCACCCCTCCTCTCGGACGAGCTCGGCGCCGACGTGCATCTCAAGATCGAGACCTTCAAGCCGACACGGACGTTCAAGGTGCGTGGCGCCCTCAACAAGATCGCGTCGCTCGGTCCGGCCGCGCGCGAACGCGGCGTGGTCGCCGCGTCGGCGGGCAGCCACGCGCAAGGCGTCGCCTACGCGGCGTGGGCAATCGGCGCGCGCGCCACGGTGGTCATGCCACGCGGCGTTCCCGAGACGATCGTGCGGTTGTGCGAGGCGTACGGGGCCGACGTCCGGCTCGAGGGCGCGATGTACGACGACACGCTCGCGCTCGCGCACAGAATCGAGCGGGACGAGGGCAAGACGTTCGTCCATCCGTACGCGGATCCGCTCATCGTCGCCGGCCAGGGAACGATCGGGCTCGAGGTTCTCGAGGACCTGCCCGACGTCGAGCTCGTCGTCGTCGCGGTCGGCGGCGGCGGTCTCATCGGTGGGATCGCGCTCGCCCTGCGCGCGTCTGGCTCAAAGGCCCGCGTTGTCGGGGTGGAGCCCGAAGGCGCGGACGCGGTCGGGCGATCGGTCCGCGCGGGTCATCCGGTGACACTCGATCACCCGTTCAGCGTCGCCGACAAGCTCGTCGCCAAGAGCACCGACATGCTCAACGTCACGCTCGCGTCGCGCTACGTCGATGAGCTCGTCACGGTCGGCGAAGCGGATCTCGAGCGCGCGACCTACGAGTACCTCGATCGGCTGTCGCTGCTCGTCGAGCCCTCGGGCGCGGCGCCCCTCGCCGCGGTGCGGGCGGGAAAGGTCGATCCGCGGACGAAGCGGACGGTGCTCGTCGTGAGCGGCGGGAACGCCACCGCCGAGCTCATCGCGCGGATCACCGGCGAACGCGCGCGCGTCACCGCTCGGGCATGACCGTCCGGCACGAGCAGATCGACGTGCGGTCATCCCGCCGCGAGGAGACCATCGACATCACGCCACGTGTGAAGGCAGCCGTCACGCGTTCGAAAATCAAGGACGGAATCGTCGCGGTGACCGTGGCGCACACGACCGCTTCGGTCTTCGTCAACGAGAACGCCGATCCGGACGTCCAACGGGACCTCCTCACGGCACTCGAGCGCGCGGTGCCACGCGGCGCGCAGTACGCGCACGTCGAAGGGAACGGGCCGGCGCACGTGAAGGCCGTGCTCGTCGGCAATTCGGTGACCCTCGCGGTGCGCGACGGGACCATCGCGCTCGGGACATGGCAAGGGATCTACATCGCGGAGCTCGATGGTCCACGCGAGAGGAGCGCGACGATCACCGTCATCGGCGATTAGTCGTACCATCGGATTTCTTCTGGGGAGCGGAGGTCCGCACATAGCGATCACCTTGACGCGACAGCCGTCGGTCAGCGCGCGCGACGCGCAACACGCGCTTCGCACCGCGCTCTCACGTGGTGGCGACTGGGCCGAGCTCTACTGGGAGCGGCACGAGACGTTGCAGCTCGTCCTCGACGACGGCCGCATCGAGGACGCCATCAGCGGCGTCGATCAGGGCGCCGGCATCCGCGTCACGAAGGGCGAGCGGACCACCTACGCGAACAGCAACGTCGCGGACGTCGACGACCTCATCGCCCTTGCCGGTCGGGCCGCACGGGGGGTCGCCGAGGGGGGCGAGCTCCACGAGACATCCGACCCGGCGCCGGACGAGCTGGCGCGCCCCTCGACGGTGGCTATCGACCCCCGCGACGTGGCCGTCGAGCGGAAGGTCGGCCTGCTGCGCCGCGCCAACGAGGTAGCCCGGGCGCTCGACCCGCGGGTCCAGCAGGTGACCGCGACCTATGCCGAGAGCGTCCAGGACGTGCTCGTGGCCAATAGCGACGGCCTCCATCGGGCCGACACGCGGGTGCGGCTGAACGTCGCCGTCCACGTGGTGGCGAAGCAGGCAGACGTGCTCGAGTCAGGCTTCGAGGCGCTTCGCGGCACGGCCGGCTTCGAGATGCTGACCGACGAAGCGGTCGAGCAGGCGGCCAGGGACGCGGCGCGGCGGGCCATCCTCAACGTCGGCGCCCAGCCCGCACCCGCGGGGACGTACACGGTCGTCCTGTCGAGCGAGGCCGGCGGGACGCTCATCCACGAGTCCGTCGGGCACGGCCTCGAGGCCGACCTGAACCTGAAGGGTCTCTCGGTGTACTCGGGACGGATCGGCCAGAAGGTCGCGAGCGAGCTCATCACGGTCATCGACGACGGGACGGATCCCAACAAGCGCGGGACCGCGGCGATGGACGACGAAGGAACGCCGACTCAACGGACGGTGCTCATCGAGAAGGGGATCCTGCGGACGTACCTCTCGGACCGGAAGCACGCCGAGAAGCTCGGCATCAAGCGAAGCGGAAACGCGCGTCGCGAGTCTTTCCGCTATCTGCCGATCTGCCGGATGACGAACACGATGATCGCTCGCGGCACGTCGGACCCGGAGAAGATCCTCCGCTCGGTGAAGGACGGCGTGTTCGTGAAGAAGATGGGTGGCGGTCAGGTCGACGTCGTTTCGGGGAACTTCGCGTTCGAGATCACCGAGTGCTACCGGATCCGCGACGGCAAGCTGGCGGAGCCGCTCCGCGGCGCGACGCTGGTCGGCCAGGGTCCGAAGCTCATGAGCGAGATCGACATGGTCGGGACCGATCTGGGGTACTCGACGGGAACCTGCGGGAAGGATGGGCAGGGCGCGCCCGTCGCCGACGCGCAGCCCACGCTGCGGATCCCCGCGGTCGTCGTCGGCGGAAAGCTGAAGTGAGCGCGTGAGCGAACGGCTCACCAACGAGGCGATCGTCGACACCGCGCTGCAGGCGCTCCGCGACATGGCGATGCCGCTGGGCGAGGTGTTCCTCCGCGAGGCCCAGTCGGGATCCGTCGAGATCAAGGACGGCGCGATCGAGAGCGTGATCGCGCGCGGCGAGCGGGGCGTGGGCATACGGGTCATCGACGAGCAGCGTCTCGGGTTCGCGTACACCAGCGACCTCTCCGCCGACGGCATCCGCGGCTGCGCGGATACGGCACGGCGGATGTCGGCGGTGACCGAGCGCGACATCGACCTCGTGCTCGCGACGCGCCCACTCGACGACGCCGACCTCGACATCTACCAGGCCGGCATCGTCGACCGCGCGCTCGGCGAGCGGGGCGCGGTCGCGCTCGCCGTGGAGGAGGCGGCGCGCGCCACCGACGCCCGGGTGACGCAGTTCCGCAAGACGACGTACAGCGACTCCGAGTCCACGACGATGATCGCGACGACGGGCGGTGTGCGGGGATCGTTCCGCGAGTCCTACTGCGGGGCGATGACCTCGGCCGTCGCGACCGAGAACGGCGACCGGCAGATCGGTTATCACGGCGAGGCGGGTCGCCGCTTCGCCGAGCTGGAGCCGAGGCGCATCGGCGAGCGTGCCGCGCGGCGCGCGGCCGAAAAGCTCGGCGCGAAGCCACTCGCCACGCAGAAGCTTCCGGTCGTGCTCGACCCGTGGATGGCGATGGACCTCCTGCGGGCCATCGGACCGCTGTTCTCGGCCGACAACGTCCTGAAAGGGCGGAGCCTCTTCGCGAACAAGGTCGGCCAGCGCGTCGCCAACGAGAGGATCACGGTGATCGACGACGCGCGCCGCCCGCGGGGACTGCGAAGCGCGCCCTTCGACGGTGAGGGGGTCGCGACGACGACGCGAGTGCTCATCGAGGGCGGAACCCTCCGCGGCTACCTCACCTCGCTGAAGACCGCGCGCAAGCTCGGCCTCGACGCGACCGGCAACGCGCGCCGCGGCGGCTACGGCTCGCCCGCGCGAGTGGGGACGTCGAACCTGTTCATCGACGCGGGCGTCGACGACACCGACGCCGCCGTCCGGGGTCTCGACCGCGCCCTCGCGGTCACCTCGCTCCTCAACCTCCACACGATCGATCCCGTCTCCGGCGAGTTCTCGCTCGGTGCGACCGGCAACTATCTGGAGCGCGGCGAGCGCATCCATCCGGTGCAGGGCATCACGATCGCGGGAAACCTCACCGATCTCTTGAACGCCGTCGTCGGGGTCGGCTCGGATCTGGTGTTCGGGCCCGGCGGCCTCGGGAGCCCGACGATCGTCATCTCAGAGCTGTCCATCGGAGGGGCATAGGTGGGCTGGCGGTCCCTTCTGCGCGACGACCCACTCCCCTGGCTCCTCGAAAGACGCGATCCGGCGGTGCGCGCGATGGCCCTGCGGTCGCTCCTCGATCGCTCATCGCGTGACCCGGAGCTCCGCGAGGCGCAGCAGCGCGCGATGTCGGTGCCTCCGATATCCACGATCATCGGCCGGCAGCGCACCGATGGCGGGTGGCCCGGCCCGACCCTTCATGGCCCGAAGTACGAGAGCACGCATTGGGCGAACCTGCTCCTCGTCGAGTACGGCGTCGACCCGGCCGATCCGCGCATCCGTCGCGCGGCGCGACACGTGCTCGATCAGCTGGGGTCCCCCGAGACCGGGGGCATGGACTGGGTCTTCGGGCGTGACCACGGCGTCTCGTGCTTTGTCGGGAACGCCGTGCGCTACATCGCGCTCGCAGGCTACGGCGCCGATGCTCGCCTCGAACCCCTCGTGCAGCGTCTGGTGCGCGACTCGAAGAAGTTCGACGCGTCCTGCTTCCTGAACGGCGAGATGCCGTGCGCGTGGGGTTACGCGCGGCTCATCTGGGGACTCGCCGCGCTCCCCGAGGGCGCTCGAACGCGCGAGGTCCAACGGACCCTCCGGCGCGGCGTCGAGTTCCTGCTCTCGTATCGGATGGAGCGTGGCGCGTATCCCACGGATTCGACGCCCAGCCATCTTTGGCGGCAGCTCTCGTTCCCGCTCTTCTACCAGGCGGACATGCTCTTCGTCCTGCGCGCCATCGACGCGGCCGGCGAGATCGACGACGAGCGCGCGCTGCCGGCGATCGCGTGGCTCCTGTCGCGGCAGGACCCGCGGGGACGCTGGGCGGGGCGTTCCCCGTATGCCGACCGGATGCCCTCTCGCGTCGACGCGAGCAAATGGGTCACGCTCCAGGTCTGCACCGTCTTGAAGCACGCGTTCCCCGAGAACGGCGACTGACGAAGCGGCGCATCCTCAAGGACATCGCTCGTCTGCGGTTTGGCGAGGGACACGACTGCACCCTGCCCGCGGCGCTCGCCGCGGCGTCAGGCGCCGAGTACGACTGGCTCCTGGGGTGCTCCGGTGAGGCCTTCCGGACGGGGATCGACGAGGAGACCTGGGATCCGCTGGCCGCGGCGCCGCGCGGCGAGCGGACCGCGGCCGAGATGGCCCGGGCCGCCGGGATCCGGCTCGATCCGGTGGCGCCGCCGTACGACGAGGAGATGCGCGCGCTCGTCACGGACCGCATCGCCGAGAGCGTGGACGCGCACCTGCCCCCGCTGGTCCGCGGGCTCGGCGGCCCGCCCGAGTACGGCCTGTTGATCGGCTACGACCTCGATGGCCCGGCCTTCTTCGCGCGGACCTTCTTCGACAAGTCGGAAGACGCGCGCCGCGTCGGCTGGGAGGCCTTCGCGGACGCGGAGCGTGGCGGGATCACCTTCCTCGACCGCGTAACCGCACCGGACCGGGCGGCATCGGTTCGTGAGGGCATCGCGGCGGCGCTCGCGGCCGGCGACGAGAGCGACCAGGCGCTGGAGTCGTGGGCGGCTGCGCTTCGCGACGACGCGCGCTGGACGGACCCCAAGCATGCCGGCACGGCGGCCTTCGCGGACCACGCCATGCGCACGATCCTCGTCGACAAACGCCGCGCTGCGGCGCGCTTCCTGCGTTCGGCCCGCGGGATCTTTCCGAGCGCGCCAGGCGGCGACCTGCTCCGTGCGGCGGAGTCCTACGGTTACGCGGCCGACGCGGCGACGAAGGGCGGCGTCGGCGAGTTCAATGGTGGCGTCGCGATGCGCTTCATCGACGTGGGCCACCGGCGCGCCTGGGCCAAGAATCTGGACGCCGTGCGCAACCACGACCGTGAAGGCCGCGAGGCGCTCGGCGCGGCGCGCGCGGGGATGCGGTGAGCGACCAGCTCGCCGCCGCGATCCTGGGACTCATCCAGGGCCTGACCGAGTTCCTGCCGGTGAGCTCGACCGCCCATCTCATCCTGGCCAGCGATGTCCTGAAGCTCGACGCGACGAAGTTCGGGCTCTCGTTCGACGTCGCGCTCCACCTCGGGACGGCGCTCGCGGTCCTGCTCTACTTCGCGGGGACCTGGTGGTCGCTCGTCGCGGACCTCGCGCACGGCCGATGGCGCATGCCCGGACTGGTCGTCGTCGGCACGCTGCCCGCGGCGGTGGCCGGGGTGCTCCTCGAGGCCGCTGTCGAACGGACGCTCCGGTCACCGCTCTACATCGTCATCGGCCTCGTCGTCGGATCGATCGTCTTCGTCGTCGCCGAACGCGTCGCGCACCAGCGCCGCTCGATCGGCGAGCTCGGCTTCGCCGACGCGGTCTACATGGGGATCGCACAAGCGATCGCGCTGCTCCCGGGCATCTCACGCTCGGGGATCACGATCTCCGCGGGATTGACGCGCGACCTCCATCGGGACGAGGCGACGCGGTTCTCGTTCCTTCTCGCCACGCCGGTGATCCTCGGAGCCGGCGCGAAGACCCTGCTCGACGCGCGCAAGGCCGAGGGGCTTTTCGCCCAGCTCGACGTGGTCGGCATCGGCTTCGTCGTCTCGTTCCTCGCCGGTCTCGCGGCCGTCGCTTTCATGATCCGGTTTCTGCGCACGAACTCGCTCAACTGGTTCGTCGGGTACCGCCTGATCCTCGCGGCGCTCATCGTGGCCGCGATCGTCGCAGGGGTCCTGCCGACCCAGTAACGGGCGGCACGCGGCGCTCCGCGCGTCGGTGGCACGATAGGCGTGTGGATCTCGGCCTGGGGAGCAAGGTCGCCGTCGTCGCCGCGTCGAGCAAGGGCCTCGGCCGCGCGGTCGCCCTGGAGTTCGCGCGCGAAGGCGCCCGCGTGGTGATGTGCAGCCGGGACGAGGCCGCGATCCGCTCCGCCGCCGAGAGCGTGCGGGAGAAGACCGGCGCCGAGGTCGCCTGGACGGTCGCGGACGTCGGCACCGCGGAGGGCTGTGAGCGCCTGGTCCGCTTCGCGGTGGAAAAGTTCGGAACGGTCGACATCCTCGTGTCGAACGCGGGTGGGCCGCCGCCCGGACGGTTCGACGACCTCGACGACGCCGCATGGCAGAAAGCGGTCGGGATCACGCTCTTCTCCGCGGTGCGCCTGACACGTCTCGTGCTGCCGTACATGCGGAAGAGCGGCGGCGGCGCGATCGTCTACATGACGTCGACGACCGTGCGCCAGCCGACCCAGTACCTGAACCTCATCCTCTCGAATGCGATCCGCGCCGCGGTGCAGGGAATGGCGAAGACGCTGTCGAGCGACCTCGCGAAGGACGGCATTCGCGTGAACTCCGTCCAGCCCGGCCGGATCTACACCGAGCGGATCGAGCAGCTCGACGCCGACACGGCGAAGCGCCAGAACACCACCCCGGAGGCCATCCGTGCGCACTACGAGAAGACGGTGATCCCGATGGGCCGCTACGGGAAGCCCGAAGAGTTCGCCGCGGCGGTCGTGTTCCTCGCGTCGCCGAAGGCCTCCTACATCACCGGGACGTCGCTCCAGGTGGACGGCGGCATGCTCATGAGCATGTTCTGATGCGGCGCGGAGCGGCGCCCCCGTGATCGTCACCGAACGGCTCACTCCGGATGTCTTTCGCCTTCCGATCGAGAAGATCCGCGCCGGCTACAAGAGCGACATCTACTTCGCGCGCACGAAGCTCATCCTCGAGCGAGACGGCCGCCGCGACGGCGTCACGATGCAGATCTTCCAAAAGCACGCCGACGCCGTGATCGTCGGCACCGACCAGACGCTCGCCATCCTCCATGTCGGCGCGGGCCGGTATCGCGATCGCGCGCGATCGCTCCAGCTCTTCGAGCGGTACCTCGCGGCCGAGCGGCGCCTGTACACCGCCTGGCTCGCGCTGCCGACGCTCGACTGGTCCGCGTACGAGCCGATCGCGAGAGAGGTCTACGAGATCTCGCGCGAGCTCGCCTCGCTCTGGGAGCCGGCCTGGCGCGAGCTCACGGTCCGGTCGCTGTTCGACGGGGAGATCGCGGCGCCGTACGAGCCGGTGATGCACATCGAGGGCGAGTACGCGGCGTTCGCGCACCTCGAGACGCTGTACCTCGGGGCGCTCGCGGAAGGCACGCGGGTCGCGACGAACACGCGCGACGTCGTCGCCGCGGCCAATGGCAAGCCGGTGATCATGTTCGGTGCGCGGCACCAGACGCACGAGGCGCAGGCCGGTTCGGGCTACGCCGCGTACATCGGCGGCGCGATCGGCGTCTCGACCGACGAGCAGGGTGAGTGGTGGGGCTCGAAGGGCCTCGGCACGGTCCCCCACGCGCTCATCGCGGTCTACGGCGGGGACACCACCGTCGCGACCCTCAAGTTCGACGAGTACATCAACCGGTCCTCCGACGCCGTCGGCCATCTCACGGCGAAGGGCACACCCGAAGGGCACGTGAACGTCACCAGCCTCGTCGATTTCCAGAACGACGTCGTGAACACCTCTCTCGGTGTCGCGCACGCGCTCGGCACGCGCCTCTGGGGCGTTCGCGTCGACACGAGCGAATCGCTCGTGGATCGGGCGATCCTCCGCGAGCTCGAGGAACGCGGCGGGGTCGCCGAAGGCGAGCTCCGCGGGGTCACGCCGCGGCTCGTCGAGCTCCTTCGTCAGGCGCTCGATCGGCAGGGCTATCCGCACGTCCGCATCGTGGCCTCCGGCGGCTTCGACGCCGAGAAGATCAGGCGCTTCGAGACTCTCGGCGTGCCCGTCGACGTGTACGGCGTCGGCTCCGCCCTCGTGCACGGGAGCGGCTTCGATCAGACCGCGGACATCGTCCGCGTCGAAGGGCGCCCCCTCGCGAAGGTCGGCCGTGGCTACATCGACAGCGCTCGCCTGCACGTGGTCGACTGGAGATCCCTCGTGGGCGAGGCGGATTGGGCTCGATCCAGCTCCTGACCCTGGTCGTCGGGCTCGGGATCGCCGGCCTGGCGAAAGGCGCGACCGCCATGGGCCTGCCGCTCATCGCGACGCCGATCCTCGCCTCGGTGTTCGGCCCGAAGCAGGCGGTCGTCATCATCACGATCCCGATCGTGGTCGCGAACACGCTCCTCGTCGTGCAAGGCTGGCGCGCCTTCGGGTATCTGCGGACGCTCGTCCCGCTCGTGGCCGCGAACGCGATCGGGACCGTCATCGGCGCGTTGCTCCTCGCTGGCCTCGATCAGAAGACCTTCGCGATCCTGATCACCGCGATGGTCGTGCTCTTCCTCCTCCGGGGCGACCGCCTCGTCGGCGATCCGGGCGCGCGACGCGCGCGCCTGCTCACGCCGATCGTCGGATTCGTCGGCGGCGTCATGCAGGGCACCACCTCGATCTCGAGCCCGGTGATCGGATCGTTCTTCCACGCGATGCGCCTGGCGCCCCGCGAGTACGTGATCACGCTGGCCGCGGTGTTCCAGCTCTCCTCGATCGTGCAGGTGATCTCGTACTCGGCGCTCGGGCTCTTCACGCCCGAGCTCGTCACCCTCGGGATCCTCGCGTGCATCCCCATGCTCCTGGCCCTCGGGGCCGGCATCGCCCTGCGCGGCCGGCTCGACCAGGTCCGCTTCCGGCAGGTGATCGTCGCGCTGCTCGTCGCGAGCGTCGCCAATCTGCTCTGGCGGAGCTTTGTGTCCTAGCCCACGCTCCCAGAGTGACCGAGCGACCTAGCATCAGACGTCGTGGAAGTGCTACCCAACGTCCATGCGGTGCGGCTCATCGGCGCGCAGGCGTACCTCCTGGTGGATCGCGACGAGATCACGCTCGTCGACGCCGGGCACGTCGGCTCGGGCCGGATGCTCCGCGCCTACCTCGCGCGGATCGGCCGCTCGGTCGAGCACGTCACCCGGATCGTCTGCACGCACGGCCATCCCGATCACATCGGCGGCGTGCACGAGATCTCCGCGTGGTCCGGCGCCGAGGTCCTGCTCCATCCCGCCGACAGCGAGCGCCTGCGCATCCGGTTCCGTGACGTGATCGCCAACTTCGCGCCCGGTCCGATCGTCGCGCTGCTCACGCGGGCCCCCGCCCACGCGCGGCCGGTCGTCGACGGGGAGGAGCTACCGGTGTTCGGCGGCCTCCGCGTCTTGCACACGCCGGGACACACCCCAGGCAGCATCTGCCTCTACTCCCCCGCCGGCCGCTTCGTCATCGTCGGCGATCTCCTGCAGCGGGTGAAGGGCAACGTCGCCCTCCCGAATGCTTTCTTCAGCGACGACATGGACGAAGCGCGCAAGTCGATCGCGCGTCTCGCGGCGCTTGACGTGGAGACCATCCTGTTCTCGCACTATCCGCCATATCGGGAGGATTCGCGGAAGGCGCTTCGGGCGCTCGCGAGCTGAGGGGGAAGGGTGGAGACGCTCAACGACGTCCTCGACACGTCCGCGCGGAGGTTCGGGCCCAAGGACGCGTTCATGATCAAACCGGGCTTCCGGACGCTCACCTGGACGTACCGCGACCTCGCGGACGTGGTCCCGCGCGTGGCGCGGTCCTTTGTCGACTCTGGCGTGCGCAAAGGCGACCGCGTCATCACGCTCGGCGTGAACCGTCCGGAGTACGGGATCGCGATGCTCGCGCTCCTGCGCATGGGTGCGGTCCTCGTGCCGCTCGACGTCAACTCGACCGTCGAGTTCGTCCAGAAGATCTGCGCGCGCACGCGCGCGAGCGCGGCGGTCGTGTCGCGGCAGACGCGCGGCCGCGCCGAGGCGCTCGGCATTCCGCTCTTCGACATGGAGCTCCTCCCCGACGAGGCACGTGCGAAGGAGCCGCTCGAGAAGGCCGACGTCGCGCCTACGGACGTCGCGGAGATCGTGTTCACGTCGGGTACGACCGGCGAGCCGAAGGGCTCGATGCTCACACACAACAACATCCTCTCGAACGCGCTCGCGGCGACGGAGATCTTCCCGCTGGGACCGCATCAGCGGCTGCTCTCGTTCGTTCCGCTCTCCCACATGTTCGAGCAGATGGCCGGGTTCTGGGCGCTCCTGCTCTCGGGCGCTTCGGTGGTCTACCCGACGAGCCGCCAGCCTTCGGTGGTGCGCCGCACGTTCCGCGAGCGCCACGTGTCGATGATCCTCATCACCCCGGCCGCGGTGCGCTCGCTCTTCATCGCGATCGAGCGGCGCGCGCAGCAGGAAGGCAAGGGCGAGCTCTTCGAGCGCCTGCGGCGCATCGCGCGGCGCCTTCCGATGGGTCTCCGGCGACTCGTCTTCTTCAGCGTCCACGGCCAGTTCGGCGGCCGGTTCCGCTACATCGTTTCCGGAGGTGCCGCGCTCGACCCCGCGCTCGGCGAGGCCTGGCGCGAGCTCGGCGTCGAGGTGCTGCAGGGATACGGCCTCACCGAGACCTCACCGGCCCTTACCTTCAACCGGCTCGACCGCAACCGTTTCGGTTCGGTGGGTGTTCCCATTCCGGGCGTCGACGTGAAGCTCGCGCCCGACGGCGAGGTGATCGCGCGCGGCCCGAACATCTTCAAGGGCTACTGGGAAAATCCCGAGGCGACCGCGGCGGCGATCGACAGCGCCGGCTGGTTCCACACCGGCGACCTCGGCCGGTTCGACGAGGACGGCTTCCTCTGGCTCCACGGCCGCAAGAAGGACATGATCGCGCTCCCCGACGGGCTCAAGGTCTACCCCGAGGACATCGAGAACGTCCTCGCCGCCGACCCACGGATCGAGGCGCTCGCGACTCCGCAGCGTCCCGTCCTCGCGACCGTGGTCGGCCTCGAGCGTCCCGGCGAGACGCTGCAGGTCCACGCGGTCTTCCTCGAGCCGAAGGAGCGCGCGACGATCGAGCAGATCGTCCGCGACGCGAACGCGAAGCTTTCGTCCAGCCAGCAGATCCGCGGGTGGACCGTCTGGCCGGAGTCCGAGTTCCCGACCACGCCGACACAGAAGGTGAAGAAGCGCGAGATCATCGAGCGGTTGCTCGCGATGGGTCGCGGCGAGACGCAGCCGGTCTCGATCGAGGCCGGCCCGGCGCGCCAGCTCACCGAGGTCGAGCAGCTCGTCGCGCAGGTGGGCAACGTTCCCCCGGACCACGTCCGTCCAGAGGCACAGCTCTCACAGGACATCGGGCTCGACTCGCTCGCGCGCATCGATCTGCTCGGCGTCATCGAAGAGGAGCTCGGAACGTACATCGACGATGAGGCGCTGACCGCGGACGCGACGGTCGGCGATCTCGAGCGCATGGTCGCGGCGGCGCGTGACACGCATCGCGACACCGGCATCTTCGGGTGGCCGCTCAACCCGCTCGTCCGCTCGTTCGGAATCCTCCTCCAGGAGACGCTGCTCTACCCGCTCGTCCACCTCTTCTACCGCGTGCGGATCTCGGGGATCGAGAAGCTCGAGCATCTCAAGGGACCGGTGCTGTTCACGCCCAATCACTGCCTGCACTGGGACAACGGGATCATCATCATGGCCATCCCGCTTCGCTGGCGGTGGCGCCTCGCGGTCGCCGCGGCCGCCGACGACGTCTTCGGCAATCGCCTCAACGGGATCTTCAGCGCGATCCTCGCCAATGCCTTTCCGCTCGCGCGCGAGGGCGCGATCCGCCGCAGCCTGGAGCTCCTCGGCGCGCGGCTCGACCGGCGGTTCTCCGTGCTCATCTATCCCGAGGGGAAGCTCACGATTGGCGGGCCGACACAGCCATTCAAGTCCGGTGCCGGGCTCATCGCCGTCGAAGGCGGCAGCCCGGTCGTGCCGATGAAGCTGAAGATCAACAAGGTCTCCATCCTCGATCACCTCGACCGCGCGTGGGACCACCAGCGCGAGAACGGCTGGCGCGGGGACGTCGAAGTCGTCTTCGGCGATCCGCTCTACTTCGCCGCCGGCACGACCCCGACCGAGGCGACGGCCCAGCTCCAGGCGGCTGTCGCGGCGCTCTGATGCGGACCGATCGTGAGGTCGCGGTGTTCATCCGCCGCGGCGATCGGTTCCTGGTCATGCATCGCGCGCTCGACCGCTACTGGCACGTCGTCGCGGGTGTCGTCGAGACGGGCGAAACGTTCGCCGCGGCCGCGAGGCGCGAGCTGCGGGAGGAGACCGGCCTCGACGCGGAGGTGACCGACCTCGAGATGCCGCAGAGCTACGCGGTCCCCACGGAGATGAGCGCCGAGTACGGATCGGGGGTCGAAGCGGTCGCGGTCCAAAACTTCGGCATCGTCGTGCCGGGCGACTGGGAGCCGGTCCTCAACGAGGAGCACGACGAGTACCGGTGGCTGGGGCTCGCCGACGCGATCGCGATCGTGCGCTGGCCCGAGACCATGGAGATCATCGCGACGCTCGCGCGCCCCGCGCTCGAGACCTCCGGACCAGGATCCGCGGAGCGGTGAGCGGCTCGCGCATCCCGGCTGTGAGCCACGCGTAGCGGCGACCCTCGCGGTTGGTCGCCGCGGCATGCACGCCGCGCGCGGTCAGGACGACGATGTTGAACGCCGCGTCGTCGAGGGCGTTCGCGTCGCCGATCGCGGCGCGCGCGGCCATGTCCGCGGGCATGCCCTGCGCGAGGCGATCGACCGCGGTCTTCGCGGTGACGCCGCGGATGGCGAGCTCGCCGAAGCCCGTGCAGGCGGCCGCGCCGTAGCGCGAGTCGCAGAAGTTGCCCGCGCCGATCACCGGCGAATCGCCCACCCGGCCCGGGTACTTGTAGGCCCATCCGCTCGTCGTCACGGCGGAGGCGACGTTTCCCTTGGCGTCGACCGCGAGGAAGTTCACCGTGCCGCGCTCCTCGCCGACGGTCTTCCGGACGACGGGGAGTAGCCGCGCGCGCCGGCGGATCGTGGCCGGAGTCTCGCCCGCTTCGCGGAGCTTTTCGACCCAGAGTGCGCGGGTCGAGGGGGTGAGGTTCCGCGCACGCTCGGCGCCGATCTCGCCGGCGAAACGCGCGGCGCCCTGGCCGACGATGAAGACGTGCGGGGTCCGCTCCATGACCGCGCGCGCGACGCTGATCGGATGGAGGTAGCCGGTGAGCGCCGCGACGGCGCCCGTCCGATGGGTCGTGCCGTCGACGATCGAGGCATCGAGCTCGACCTGGCCGAGCACGTTCGGCTTTCCGCCGCGTCCGACGCTCGTGTCGGCGGGATCGGCCTCGACGACCTTCGCGCAGGCCTCGACGGCGTCGAGTGCCGCGCCGCCGCGGGCGAGGATCCGCATTCCCGCGGCAAGCGCGTTCGCCCCGTTGCCGCTCGCGACGATCGTAGCGAGCGGGCGGGGCACTACCTGCCGGTCATGCCGCGCACGACGCGAAAGCCGATGCCCTCGCCCTCGTCCGCCGCGAAGGCACGGGCAGCGAGGTCGTCGCCCCGGCGGAGGACGCGGCCGCCCTCCTCCCAGCTGTTCGTCCACTCCCGTACGGCGCCGAGGTGCTCGAGCGTGCCGGCGAGGCGGGCGGCCTTTTCCCACTCGCGCTCGTCGGGGAGCCGGTAGATCCGCCCGGTGCCGAGGGTGAGCCAGCGGCAGTAGGCGACCGCGTCGGCCCAGGAGACGGCCCGGATCGGATCGGCCGGCCGCGCGCGCTGCGCGTCCCAGCCCCTGGGCGCCGGATGCCCGGTCGCGTCGAGGAACAGCAGGTACTCGCCGACGCTGACCGGCGCCTTGGCGATCGCGAAGACGTTCACGTGCTCGGTTCGCGGCGGGTCGCCCAGGAGTGCGTCGCCCGCGGGAACGACGACGGCCTCGGGCTCGACCACGGCCGGTACGGTAGTCGCTCAAAGCGAAGGCCTCCCCCGCCGGGGCCACCACCTCCGGGGGAGTACGCGGCCGGGGGAGTACGCGATCGGTAGACGGGCTCACTCCCACGGCCGATGGAGCGGGACGCGCGCCCTGCCATCTTCTTCGCATGCTCTCTCACACACCGGCGATCTGGAGCGCGCGGCTCGTCACCCCGCCGATCATGGCCCCGGGGACGACGCCGGTGAACGTGATCGTCCGCGTCGTCTACAACACACTCGATGGCATCGTGAACGACTACTTCGTCGTCACGGCCTCGATGTCCGCGCGCTAGACCCGCTAGGGAACGCGCTGCGCGGGCGCGAGCAGCTTGAAGTCCGCATCCATGGGAACCCCGAAGCTCGTCGCCTCCCTGGTGAAGCTGAGCCCCGACGCGATACGCGAGACCTCCTCGCGGGCAAGCGCGATCACCAGGGCTTAGGCCGGGACAGCGCTCGCGCGCCTCGCCTCGTCCTCCTGGACCAGCTGCCGGCGGAGCGTCTTGCCGATGAGCGTCTTCGGAAGCGAGTCACGGAACTCGATCTCGTGCGGACGCTTGAACGGCGCGAGTGTCTTCGCGGCGTGCGCGCGTAGCTCGTCCGCCGTGGCCGTCGCGCCGGGCTTCAGCACGACGAAGGCCTTGACCTCCTCGCCCTTCATGGGGTGCGGCACGCCGATGGCCGCCGCATCCAGGACCGCCGGATGGGTCACCAGGGACTCCTCGACCTCGCGCGGATACACCTTGAAGCCGGAGACGATGATCATCTCCTTCTTCCGGTCGACGATCGCGACATACCCGTCTTCGTCCACCGTGGCGATGTCCCCGGTGTACAGCCAACCGTCGCGCAGCGTTTGCGCCGTCTCGTCGGGTCGGTGGTAGTACCCGTCCATCAGCTGCGGCCCGCGCAGGATGAGCTCGCCCGCTTCACCGGGCGGCAGCTCGCGCTCCCCGGTCTCGGCGTCGACGATCTTCGACTCGACGTCGGGGAACGGCACGCCGATCGTGCCGATCTTCTGCTTGCCCTCCCCGAACAGCGGGTTGCAGTGCGTCACCGGGGCCGCCTCGGTGAGCCCGTAACCCTCGACGAGCTTCGCCCCGGTGAGCTCGACGAACCTGCGATGCGTCTCGCCGAGGAGCGGCGCCGATCCCGAGATGCACGCCTCGATCGAACGGAGGTCGTACTTCTTCGCGAGCGGCGAGTTGTTGACCGCGTTGTAGATGCGCGGAGAGCCGCAGAAGAGCTTCGGACGGTGGCGCGCGATGTCTCTCAGCACATGCTCGAGGTCGAACTGCGGCTCGAGGACCATCGCGGCCGCACCCTGCACCGCGAGGCTCAGCACGACCGTGAGCCCGTAGACGTGGAAGAAGGGCATGACCGCCATCGCCGTGTCCTGGCCGTCCCGCAGGTTCGTGAACCAGGAACGGCACTGGAGGGTGTTCGCCACGAGCGCGCGATGCGAGAGCATCGCGCCCTTCGAGACCCCCGTCGTCCCGCCGGTGTACTGGAGCACCGCGAGGTCCGCGGGCCGCGTGCCGATGTCGAAATGCTCGGCGGGCGCGCCCTGCACACGGGCGAACGCGACCGCGCCGGGATCGCCGGCGAACGGCTGGCGATGCCCGTCCTTCCGCTCCTTGGCGACGGTGAAGAGCACCCGCAGCAGCGGAGGCATCTCCTCCTTGATGTTCGTCACGATGACGTGCTCCACCCTTGTCCCGGCGCGCGCGGCCTTCACGACCGGGTACAGCCGCGAGAGCACGACGACGACCCTCGCGCCGGAGTCGGTGAGCTGGTACCCAAGCTCCGGCGCCGTGTAGAGCGGGTTGCACGGAACGACAACTGCGCCGGCCCGGAGCGCCCCATAGAACGCGATGACGAACTGCGGCACGTTGGGGAGAACGAGCGCGACCCGATCGCCCTTGGCGACGCCGAGCCTCCGCAGTCCGTTCGCGAAGCGCCAGGCCGCGTCCGAGATCGACCGGTACGAGCGCTTCGCGTTGAAGAAGATCGTCGCGGTGGCATCGGGGTGGCTCTCGGCTGCGTCGTCGAGAAGCGCCTGCAGCGGCACCGCCGGGTACGCGATCGCCGCGGGCACGCCGGGGTCGTACTGCGACGTCCATGGGCGGCCGCGGAGGGGAGCCGGCGCCAGGGCTTCGACCTTGATCCGGTTCGCCATCTAGTTCTTGCTCAATCTCTGGCTTCGCCAGAGACGCGCTCAAGGCTGATCGACTCGCTCCTCGCGTGCAGGGGCAGGGGCCCCTGGGCGCGAAGCGCACCGCTCGTCGCTCGTTTCATTGTTTGAGCAGCTCCTCGGCGATGATCATCCGCTGCACCTCGCTCGTTCCCTCGTAGATCCGCAGGATCCGCGCGTCGCGATAGGCGCGCTCGACGGGCGAGTCCTTCATGTAGCCCATCCCCCCATGGATCTGCAGGACGCGGTCGACGACCCGACTCGCCATCTCCGATGCGTAGACCTTCGTCATCGCCGCCTCGAGCGAGGCGCGCTTGCCCTGGTCCATCTTCCACGCGGCGTCGTAGACCATGAGCCGCGCGGCGTGGATCTCCACCGCGGAGTCCGCGAGCATCCATTGGATCGCCTGATTCGACGCGATCGGCTTGCCGAACTGCTGCCGCCGCTTGCTGTGCGCGACCGCGAGCTCGAGCAGGAACTCGCTCGACCCGACGGCGCCCGCGGCGAGTGAGATGCGGCCGATGTCGAGCGCGCCGAGCGCCGTGCGAAAGCCCGCGCCGACCTGGCCGCCGAGCACGTTCGCCTCGGGGACCTCGCAGTCCTCGAAGACGAGCTCCCCGGTGTAGGAGCCGCGCAGGCCCATCTTCTCGTCGACCTTGCCGACGCGGAACCCCTTGAAGCCCTTCTCGACGATGAACCCGGTGATGCCGCCACGGGCGCCCTTCGCGCGATCGTTCGCCGCGTACATCACGACGACGTCGGCGATCGGTCCGTTCGTGACCCAGATTTTCGTTCCGTTGACGATCCAGCACCCATTCCGGTAGGTCGCGGTCGTCTGGATCGACGCGGCGTCCGAACCGCTCGATGGCTCCGTCAGCGAGAACGCGGCGATGCGCTTACCGGCGCAGAGATCGGGGAGGTACTTGCGCTTCTGCTCTTCGGTGCCGCCCAGGAAGATCGACATGGACCCGATCGAGGTGTGCGCGCCCACGATGTTCGAGAACGCGGCGCTGGTGCGACCGAACTGCTCGAGCGCGAGGCAGTACCCGAGGTCGCCCGCGGCGGCGCCGCCGTACTCCTCGGGGAAGGGAAGCCCGAAGAAGCCGAGCTCGCCCATCTCGCGGAGCACCTCCGGCGGGATCTTGTCGCTCTCCTCGACCTGCTGCTCAAGAGGCCGCAGGCGCGTCTCCACGAAATCGCGCACGGTGCGCGCGAGCAGCCGCAGCTCCTCGGGGACCTCGAAATCCACGTGCCCTCCCCGTTTCGACGCGAACGATACGACTAGGCCTCGCCCACGTGGATGGTCGCGACGCCGAACGTGAGCCGTTCGAAGCGAACGCGCGCGAAACCAGCGTCGCGGAGCACGCGCGCGAACTGCTCGGGCTCGGGGAACCGTTCGATCGAGGCCGGCAGGTACCGGTACGCCTCGGGCGTTGAGCCGAACGCGCGGGCGATCAGCGGTGCCCCCAGATGCAGGTAGACGAGATGGACGCCGCGGACGAGCCGGTTCGCGGGGAGCGAGAGCTCGACGATGACCGCGCGCCCGCCGGGACGGAGGACGCGGCGCATCTCGGACGCGCCCCGCGCGAGGTCGCCGAAGTTCCGGACGGCGAATCCCGCGACCACGGCGTCGAAGATCGCATCGGCGAAGGGAAGCGCCTCGGCGCTCGCGATGACGTACTCCAGACGCTCACCGCCGGGACGTCGGCGCGCGCGCTCCAGCATCCCGCCCGCGAGGTCGAGCGCGACCACCGGTCTCGCTCCGGCCGCCGATGCCGCGAGCGCGAGATCGCCGGTACCCGCCCCGACATCGAGGACGCTGCCCCCCGGGACGAGACGTCCGAGAGCGCGCCTGCGCCACGAGACGTCCTGCCCGAACGAGAGCACCCGGTTCAGGACGTCGTAGCGGCGCGCGATGCCGTCGAACATCGAAGTGATCTCGCGGTCGTGGTCGTTTGAGCGGCTCATTGCCTCACGCTAGCGTGAGCCCCGATGGGAACGGCGCTCTTCGTCTACGACCTCTTCGCGTAGGTGGCTATCGCGACGCTCCCGATCGTGCTGGCGGTCGTGCTCACCGAGCTCGCGGTCGGCGGCGCGGTCGTGCAGTGGTACGTCGACCGCGCCGGGCGCGCCCCCGCGGGGTTCCTCAAGCTCGTGAGCTTCGTCGACATCGGAGCGATCGCCGCGGCCCTCGCGCTCGTTCCGACGTTTCCGCGGGGAGACCTCGCGGAGCGGGCCGGCATCGACACGGGTCCCCTCAGCGCGTTCTCCCAGGTCCTCGTCGTCGTCCTGGTGCTCGCGGTCATCCAGCTGGCGACCTCGTTCCTGCCTTCCCGTGGGCTGCGCGTCGCGTCCGGGGTCCTCGCCTCGGTCGTCGGGGCGATCGCGCTCGGCATCGTCGCCCTGGCGCGGCCCGCCGCCGCGTCGCCCTACGACCCGCTCGGCATCGTCGCGCTCCCCCTCGGCGCGATCGCGCTCGGCGGCTCGGACGGCGCGATGCTCCTCGGCCACTGGTACCTCGTCACGCCGAAGCTCTCGCCGGGGCCGCTGCGCCGCGCGGCGCTCCTCGTCGTCTCGGGGGTCGCGCTCCAGCTCGTCCTGGTGGCGATCGTCGCGCTCCGCGGTGACCTCACCGGGACGTGGGAGACCGGGCTCTCGGTCGCGCTCGCGCTGCGCGTCGGAGTCGGGCTGCTCATGACGCTCGTCGTCGCGCTCGCGGCGTGGTGGACGGCCGGTATGAACACACAGTCCTCGACGGGCCTGCTCTACGTCGGGCTTGGCTGCGTCATCGCTGGAGAGGTGTCCGCGCGGGTGATCTTCTTCCTGACGGGCGTGCCGCTCTAGGAGAGCGGAGTCTATGAGCGAGCTCCGCGTCGGGACGTCCGGTTGGCAATACCGGCACTGGAAGGGACGCTTCTATCCGAAGGATCTGCCGACGGCGAAGTGGCTCGGTTACTACACGACGTACTTCGACACCGTCGAGCTCAACAACTCCTTCTACCGGCAGCCGGAGCGCAGGACGTTCGAGCGCTGGCGTCGTGCGGTGCCCGGCGACTTCCGGTTCGCGGTGAAGCTGAATCGCTTCATCACCCACGTGAAGCGGCTCAAGGTCGAGCGCGAGAGCATCGAGCGCTCCTACGGGACCCTCGCGGGCCTCGGGCCGAAGGCCGCCGTGGTGCTCGTCCAGCTCCCGCCGCGCATGAAGTTCGACGAGGAGCGTGCGGAGCGCTTCTTCAAGCAGGTCGCGCCGCGACGGCGGCGGCACGCGCTCGAGCCGCGCGATGCCTCGTGGTTCACCGACGCCGCGCTCGCGTTCATGCGGCGGCGGGGCATCGCGCTCGTCATCGGGGAGACCCAGCACTGGCCGACCCACGTCGCGGTCACCGCCGACTTCGTCTACCTCCGCTTCCATGGCCCGGAGCGACGCTACGGGTCGAGCTACACCGACGAGACGCTCGGCGAGTGGGCGCGGCGCATCAATGAGTGGCGCCGCGAGGGCCGCGACGTGTTCGCGTACTTCAACAACGACGAGCTGGGCTACGCGCCGCGGAACGCCCTCCGGCTCCGGGAGCTGGCCGAGCGCCGCTAGTGTCGCGAGCGCAACACCGCCGACGTTCGCCGGCCAGCGGTGGCCGAGGCCGCCAGACGTCAGCCTCCGCGCATCACGAGATGGGAGGACGACGATGCTGAGGCTGTGGCAGCTGATCGCGATGGCGGCGAGTGACGCGGCGCGGGCCGAGCAGCTCGCGACTCTGGCCCCCTCCCAGCGGGCGCTCTGCGCCGATTCCTTCGAGCTCTTCGAGCGTCCGCGCGACGACGTGGCGGATGGATTCGAGCGGGCCGCGGCTTAACGCGTGACGGCGCGCCTGCGCGGCAGACGACGCTCGCGGGGCTCGTCCTCGGGCTCTTCCCACTCGCGCTCGCTGTAGAGGTTCGCCGAGACCGACGCATCGGCGAGGAGCACGACAAGCCCCGCGACCGCGACGAGGAACGGCGCGGGGGCCGCGGCGGCGGCCGCGATGTCGGTCGAGCGGATGAGCGCCGAGCCGCCGTAAAGGATGAGCGCGACGAGCGCGGCGACGAGATCGAGACGCGCGAGTCCGCGCTCCTCGGCGGGCGTGTCGACGTATTCGGCTATCGCCGCGAGCATCGCGATCGCGCAGACGACCGCGGTCGCGATCGTGAGCCAGTAGGCCACGATCACGAAGCCGTTCGTCGATGTGGATCCCCAGGCGAACCAGGCCATCAGGTCCGCGAGGGTGACCCCGATCCCGATCCCAACCGCGATGAACGCGAGCGCCGGGCGCGGGGCGAAGCCAAAGCGGCGTCCCTGGAAGAGCTCTTTCACGGGCCTGCCAATGCTAGCGGCGCGGAGGACCCTCCGGCGGTTTCGTCACTCAGCAGCCGGGCTCCCCGTGGTGACCGCAGCAACCCTGTCGGAGCGTCGCCCGGAGCACGAGATTCCGGGCCGTGACGGCGAGACGACCCGGAAGGGGAATGTCGCTTCGCCGGAAGTTCTCGACGAACATCGCGAGCGAGCCGCGGGCTCGGCGGTCCACGTTCGTACTATCGCGCGATGGCCGACGATCCGCGCGGGAAGGAGCCGGCGCTCAGCGTCGACCAGATCGCCCAGCTCCTTCCGGGGACCGGCGAGCTCATGGCGTCGGTCGGGATCGCCTGGTGGAAGTGCGCGTACGCGGCGCGGGGCGGCAACTGGGACCTCGCGGCGTACTTCGCGCGCCGGGTCCGCGGGCTCCAGCGGAAGCTCGCCGTGGTCCGGCCGAAGTACGCCCAGGATCTCGCGGCGTTCGAGGAGGATCTCCTCGCGCCGCTGCTCTCGGCGCTGGACGCACACGACGGACCGGTCTTCGAGCGCGTTTTCGCGGCGGCGACCGACCGCGCGAACGAGCTGCACGTCAAATGGGCGAAGCCGTACATCAAGTGGGTGCTGCCCGGCGAGGCCCCGTCCGATCTGGAGCTCGGGCCGGCCGATTAGCGGAGCGCCGCGGTGTCGAGCCAGCCATAGCCGACCTCCACGTAGCCCTCGCCCAGGCCCGGCATGAGGAGCGGCTTCTCCCGAACGGCACGACCGCCAAGACGCTCGTAGAACCCTCGGCCGATGCCGTTCTCGCGAAGGACCCAGATGAGCAGCGTGGTCATGCCATTCCGCGCCAGATGTCGCGCGGACTCGCGGATGAGCTCGCGGCCGAGCCCCTTGCGCTGGTGTTCTGGCAGCACGTAGATCGCGCCGACCTCGCCCTGGTAGTCGGGATCGTGGCCGCGTTCTGGCCCTCCGACGGCGAACCCGACGACGCGCCCGTCCGCTTCGGCGACGAAACAGAACTCCGCACCGCCCAGATCGCGGAGGCGCTGCCGGCGCTGCTCGATGTGGGGGCTCATCGCGTCCAGCGCCGCATCGGGCAGCTGACCGCGATACGTGGCGTGCCACGTCGCGATGCGCACGCGCTCGATCGCCTCCGCGTCGTCCACCGTGGCGGGCCGAACGCTCAACGACCCTAGGGGTGCGCGTCGAACCAGTTGGCGATGCGCTCGCAATGATCGACACGGTGTCTCGGCTGTCCACCGCGCGTCAGGTCGTGATTGTCCTCGGGATAGCGCACGAAGACGGCCTCCTTGCCGAGCACCTTGAGCGCCGTGAAGAGCTGCTCGGCCTGCTCGATCGGACAGCGAAGGTCGCGCTCGGCGTGGAGGATGAGGAGCGGCGTCTTTACGTTCGTCACGTAGGTGAGCGGCGAGCGCTCGACGAGCTTCTGCTGGTCACGCCACGGCGTCGCGTCGCCCATCTCGTGCTCCCAGAAGTGCCAGCCGATGTCGCTCGTCCCGAATGCCGAGATGTTGTTCGAGATGCTCCGCTGCGTGACCGCGGCCCGGAAGCGGTCGGTGTGGCCGACGATCCAGTTCGTCATGAACCCGCCGTAGCTCCCGCCGGTGACGTAGATCCGATCCTCGTCGATCCAGCCGAGCGACCGCGCGTGGTCGACGCCGGCCATGAGGTCCACGTAATCCTTGCCGCCCCAGTCCCCGACGCACGCTTCCACGAACCGCTCGCCGTACGCGTGGCTGCCCCGCGGATTGGTGAAGAGGACCGCATAGCCGCGGCCCGCGAGGACCTGGAACTCGTGGAAGAACGAGTAGCCGTACGCGGTGTGCGGCCCGCCGTGTATTTCGAGCACGAGCGGCCACCGTTTCGCCGGATCGAACCCGCGGGGCCGCAGGAGCCATCCCTCGATCTGCCAACCGTCCGCGCCGGAGAACTCGACGCGCTCCGGCGCCGCGACGTAGCGTGCGCCGAGGAGGTCGTCGTTGAGGCACGACACTTTGCGGATCGGGCCGCCGCGCTCGGCGACGCCGACGTCGCCCGGGTCGGTCGCTGTCGCGACGACGGCCGCGAAGCGCCGTCGTGCCCGGTCGAGCGACCACGACACGACCTGATGCGCGCCGAGCGTCTCGGCGCGGACGTCGCCGCCGCGCTTCGCGCACGAGTACGCGTTCGCGGTCCCTTGATCGGAGCCGAGGAAGAGGATGCGGCCATCGTCGGTCCAGGCAGGCGGCAGCGTCTGCGCCTGGCCACGGATGTCGCTGATCACGGCCGACCCGACCGTGCGGTCCCAATCCGCGAGAAGATCGCGGCCCGGGCCGCCGGCGGCCGGGTACGCCCAGAGGTGGACGTTCCGCGCGGCCGAGCCGATCGCCTCGGCGACTCCGTAGCAGGTGATCGTGTCGCCGTCCGGCGACCACGACGGATTGCCGTAGCTGCCGCGTCCGTCGGTGACGCGCCGCACCTTGCCCGCGAGCGTCGTCACGTGGATGTCGGCGACGGTGTTGAGATCGCGTTGGTCGGTGCGATTGGACACAAAAGCGATCTCGGCGCCGTCCGGCGAGAACTCCGGCTGGCCGTCGTCCCAGTCCCCCGCGGTGAGCGGCCGCGGGGCGGATCCGTCGAGCGCCGCGAGCCAGACGTGCTTGCGCCTGCCGTCGAAGAGCCCGCCCTCGTCCGACTTGTACCGTGCGCGGTCGTAGACGCGGATCGCCTCCGGCTCGTCCTGCTCCTTCGGGTCGCGCACCACGAAGGCCACCCGCGACCCATCGGGCGACCACACCAGATCGGAGCAGTCGTCCGCGAAGGTCGTGAGCTGGCGGGCCTCGGCGCCACCCTGCGCCTGCACGTAGACGTTCCGGGGCGCGCGCTTCTTTCCCTTCGCGGGCTCGCCGCGGTCCGACAGGAACGCGAGGTTCCGTCCGTCCGGGGACCAGCGCGGCGACGAATCCTGACCGACGCCCGAGGTGATCTGACTCGCCGACTCGCTTTCGTCGAACGGGACGAGCCAGATAGCGCCCCGGTACCCGTCGCGGGCGTCGTTGACGACCTTCACCGCGTAGGCGACGCGAGCCCCGTCGGGCGAGATCTGCGCATCCGTCAGGAAGCGGAACTCGTAAAGATCAGTGGATGTCAGTGGGGGAAGCGACGAAGACAACGCGGCGTATCGTGCCATACATGAGCCGGTTCGACCGGCGGGCGCGCACCGGACTGCTCGTCGGAGCCCTCGCGATGTTCTTCGCCCTCGACGTCGCGTTCCTCTTGAGCATGGCGGGGCTGCCGTTCGTGGCCGACAGCCTCGGCCAGGCGATCATCGACGTCCTCCCGGGCTTCATCTCGATCCCGCTCATCGAAGCGCTGCACCAGTGGGCGAAGATCCTGCTCGGCATCGGCGTGCTCGTGCTCTTCGAGATCGACGGCGCGGTGACGGGTCTCCTCGCGGCGGCACCCGGACGCCGCGACCGCGCGGTCATCGCGATCGGGCTCCTTCCCTGGGTCGCCGCGTACGTGCTCGCGCGGGTGTTCGCCGCCGAGCGCATCGAGCCGGTCACGAGCTTCATCGACGCGGCCGGAGGCGCGCTGGTCTTCCTTCTCGGGCTGGCCTTCCTCCTGCCGTCCGCGCTCGCGGGGCAAGAGGCCGCGTCGCCGTCGCGGCGGCGCGCCCTCGTCGCCACGGCCGCGCTCGCCGCTCTCGCGGGGATCGCCGCGCTGCCGCTGTCGCGGATCACCGGTTTCGGGGCGACCAACCTCGGCAACGCGCCGACCGCCGCGCGCCGGCTGCGGACGCGCGCCGACCTCGCGCCCGCCGATCCGGCGGTCGATGCGATCGCGGGGATCACCCCGCGCATCACCGCGAATGAGGATCACTACACCGTGGACACGACGCTCGTGAAGCCGCGCGTGGACGTCGCCAGCTGGGCGCTCGAGATCAAGGGGCAGGTCGAGTCGCCGTTCTCGATCACCTACGACCAGCTCCTCGATCTCGAGGCGGTCGAGCAGGCGCACACGCTCGAGTGCATCTCGAACTACGTCGGCGGCGACCTCATCTCGACGGCGGTGTGGACCGGCGTGCCGCTCCGCGATCTGTTGAACCGCGCCCAGGTCAAGGCGACCGCCTACGACGTGGTGTTCACGTCGGTCGACGGGTACACCGACTCCATCCCGATCGCCAAGGCGATGGAGGAGCGCACGCTCGTCGCGTACCTCATGAATGGGAAGACCGTGCCGCAGGATCACGGCTATCCCGCACGCATGCTCGTTCCGAACATCTACGGCATGAAGAACGTCAAGTGGATGCGGACCATCGAGGTCGTGGACTACGACTTCCGCGGGTACTGGATGCAGCAAGGGTGGTCCGACAGCGCGGTCGTGAACACGAACTCACGGATCGACGTTCCCGGGCGGACCGTCCACTGGACCGGCGGCGAGGTCACCGTGGCCGGGATCGCCTTCGCCGGGAGCCGCGGCATCTCCAAGGTGGAGCTCTCGATGGACGGCGCGAAGACCTGGCAGCCGGCGAGCCTTGAAGCGGCGCTGGCCCCGCTCACCTGGCGCCGCTGGAGCTTCCGGTGGTCCCCCTCGGGCGCCGGCAAGCTGAAGCTCCTGGTGCGCTCGACGGACGGCGCCGGCAACACCGAGACGCCGGTGCCTCGGGACCCCTACCCGGACGGCGCGACCGGCTACGACGCCGTCGACGTGGACGTCGCCCGGGGCTAGTCGGGCGCGACGCGCGGCGGCGGGAACGTGGCGACGAGATCCGCGGCCTCGACCTGAAAGAGCGCCTCGGGCTTGGGGATGCCCGCGAGGGGAAAAAGGCCGAGGCCGCGGAGCGCGACTCCCTCGGCGAGCGTCTCCGCGACGCAGTCCCGCGCGACCGCCGAGAGCAGGATCTGACCGCCGTGCCCCGCCTGGCACACGCGCGCCGCGGTGTGCACGGCGATCCCCACGTATCCGGTCTCGGTGAGGGTCGGGCGGCCGGTGTGGATCCCGATGCGGACGCGCACCTCCAGCTTCTTGCCCGACGATCGCTTCCGGAGCGCGCGCTGGATCGCGAGCGCCGCGTCGAGCGCGCGCATCGGCTCGCGGAAGACGCCGAAGAACTCGTCCGCACGCGCGTCGACCTCGTGGCCGTCCGCGTCGCTGACGGCCTTCCGGATGAGCGTACGGATGTCGCGGAGCAGCGCCGCGTACCGATCGCCGAGCCGCTGCGTCAGGCGCGTCGACCCCTCGATGTCGGTGAAGAGGAACGACACGGTCCCCTTCGGCAGCATCGCGACGCTCGTCGCGCGGGCCTGGATCTCGCCCTGCTGGCGCTCCTTGCGGAGCTGCCCGTCGAAGAAGCCGAGCGGAACGATGTTGTACTTCTTCGCCGCGCGAAGCAGGCGCTGGCGGGCCCGTTCGCGCGCGGCGGAGTCCTCGAAACTCGTCTGTTCGAAGCGGGCGAGGGCGTTCCGCACGTGCGCCGCGTCGTTGATCGGAAGGCGCCTTTGCCCCCTCGAATCGACGTAGGCGAACGAGCTATCCGGCAAGCGCGCACGGGTCTGGGAATCGAGCACTGCCACCGCTTCGGTCTCCTCGGAGAGACCCATGGTAACGATGGCGCTACGCTCGCGCCGTGGCGAAACGTCGCTTCACGTTCTCGGCGACGCTGCCGCCGTACGCCCCGCCGCGGAACGAGTGGCGGCGTCGCGTCCACGCGGCGGTGCTCGAGTCCCAGGCCGGCCGCGGCGTCGGCTACAGCGAGAACGACCGCCTCGAGGTCCGCATCGAGCTCTACCTCGGCAGTCGTCCGCTCGCGATGCTCGACATCGAGGAGCGCGTGAACGACGTCGTCGACGCGCTCGGCGGATACATCGCCGGCCCGCGCAGCGAGCGCCGCATCGCGCCGATCGTTCCGAACCCGGACCAGATCCGCCGGATCATTCTCGAGAAGTCCACCCGCGTTCCGCGCGGCCGTCCGCTCGGGCAGATCACGCTCGCGCGGTATCGCCGGCGGCGGAGGGGATGACCCGACTCGGGACCGGCGCCCTCGTCTGGGCGGGCTTCGACGGCCCGACCGTCCCGGGCCCGCTGCTGGACGCGATCGGAGACGGGCGCATCGGGGGACTGCTCCTCTTCGCCTTTCGCGGGAACGTGCGCTCGAAGGCGCAGGTCCGCGCGATGCTCGGCGAGGCGCAGGAGGCCGCGCGCCGCGGCGGACTGCCGCCGGTCCCGGTCGCGGTCGATCAGGAGGGTGGCTCAGTCGTCCGGATCGGGTATCGCGCGGTGTTCCCGAGCGCGATGGCCATCGCCGCCACCGGCGACCCGCGGAATGCCGAGCTCGCGGCGCGCGCGGTCGCCCTGGGCCTGCTCGCGGACGGGATCACCGTGAATCACGCGCCGGTCTGCGACGTGAACGTGGAGCCGCGCAATCCGGTCATCGGCACACGATCGTTCAGCGACGATCCCGACCGGGTCGCGGAGTTCGCGGCGGCCTGGGTCCGCGGATCCGAGAGCGCTGGGGTCGCCACGACGCCCAAGCACTTTCCGGGGCACGGCGCCACGTCGCTCGACTCGCACTTCACACGACCGGATGTGGACGCCGATCGCGCGACCCTCGATCGACGAGAGCTCGCGCCGTTCCGAGCCGCCTTCACGGCTGGCGCGGCCATGGTGATGACCGCGCACGTCCGCTACCGGGTGCTCGACCCGAGCGCTCCGGCGACGATCTCGCGTCCGATCCTCACCGACCTGCTCCGCGGCGAGCTCGGCTTCGCGGGACTGTGCGTGACCGATTCGCTCGACATGAACGGGATCGCCGACGTCCCGGTGGAGGAGGTCGTGGTGACCGGTGTCGAGGCGGGTGTCGACGCGATGATGGTGACCTCCGGTCTCGAACGGCAGCTCGCCGCGGCGGCGTGGATCGCCGAGCGCGTACGCCCGGAACGCATCCGCGAGGCCCTTGGCAGGGCGGAGCGTTTTCGCGAGCGGTTCGCACGGGACCTGCCAAAGGGCGACGTCGACGACGAGCCCGCACGGAGGCTCGCGCGCGAGATCGCTCAGGCGGCGATCACCCACGTTGGCCCGCCCCTCGGGCGACTCGATCCGCCGATCCGCGTCGCCTACCTCGCCCCGAAGACCGTTTCGCCCGTCGAAGAGCTCGCCGACCCGGCGGGCGCCCTCGAGGCCGCGCTCCACGCGCGCTTCGGCGCCGAGGTCGCGTTCACCCGCGATGGCACCGCGCCGGAGGGCGACGGGACGCTCGTCGTGTGCTCGACGAACGCGCACCTGCACGAGGCGCAAGCGGCCCGCGTGCGGCAGCTCCTTGCGCACGGTGGCGTGCTTTGCGCGACCCGGAGCCCGTACGACGCCGCGCTTGTCCCCGAGCAGTCGGCGCTCCTCTCTTATGCCGATGTGCCGGTGTCCCTCGATGCCCTCGCGGCGGTCCTCGCGGGCGAGCGCAGGGCGAGCGGACGCCTCCCGGTCCGCCTGCCGAGCGCCATGGAGCTCGTGACCTGAGCGCGCCGGCCTCGACCGAGCGCGCGAGGGCGATCGTCGACGCGGCGATCGGCAGCCTCTGCACGGGCGCGGTCGTTCGCGTCGAGCGCTCCGGCTCGGTCGACACGTACGCCGCGGGATCGTTGTGTCCCGACCCGGCCGCCGGCCCCGATAGGCCGTGCACCGCCGAGTCGCTCTTCGATCTCGCCTCGCTCACGAAGCTCGCGACGACCGCGCTCGTCCTTTCGTTCGTGCGCGACCGGACCCTCTCTCTGGACATGCCGTTTCGCGAGCTGCTGCCGGACTTTCGAGGCGGGGCGAAGGACCGGGTGACGCTCCTGCAGGTGCTCACCCACACCGCGGGCCTCGCCTGGTGGAAGCCGCTCTGGAAAGAGGCCGAGTCGCCAGAGGAGCTCATCTGGCTCGCCGCGAAGGAGCCGCTGGCGCAGGACGTTGGCGAGTTCCGCTACAGCGATCTCGGTTACATCATGCTCACCGCCGGTCTCGCCCGAGCAGGTGAGGCTCCCTTCCGCGACCTCGTGCACGAGCGGATCCTCGGTGTCGTCGAAGCCGAGCGAACGGATTTCGGGCCGCGGCCACGCGAGGAATGCGCCGCCACGGAAGAGGACCGCGAGTGGCGGCATAAGCGGCTTCGCGGCGAGGTCCACGACGAGAACGCCTACGCGATGGGCGGCGTGTCCGGACACGCGGGACTCTTCGGGACCGCGGCGGATGTCGCCGGACTCATGCGCGTGTACCGGGACGGCGCGGTGATCGGCAACGAGCTCGCGTCGCTCGCGCGGACCGAGCACTACAAAGGCGGCGACGTGCGGCGCGGGATCGGTCTGGTCCTCCGTCCACCGAACGATCTGCCCTTCTTCAGCGAAGACGCCTTCGGGCACACCGGGTTCACCGGGACGAGCGCGTGGGTGGATCCGACGAAGGAGCTGACGCTCGTCGTGCTGACGAACCGCGTCTACTTCGGGCGCACGAACGACACCGAGCTCTACCGGTTCCGCGTCGCCGTCTACGAAGCGCTCTCGCGCTAGCGGGTCACAATCTCACCGTGATCGCCGTCGGGATGATGTCCGGAACGTCGGCGGACGGGATCGACATCGCCGCGATCCAGATCGACGACGCGCCGAAGCCGCACGTCCGCATCCTGCCGCGACGAGCGCACTACGACTATTCGCCGGAGCTCCGCGAGCAGGTGCTCCGCGCGGCTGCCGGGGAGACCATGACCGCGTACGAGCTGGCCGCGCTGCACGGCGCGCTCGGCGACGCGTACGCGACCGCGGCATGTGACTTCATCCCGGGTCTCGGGACGAAACCCGATCTCATCGCGCTGCACGGACAGACCGTCGCGCACCTCGCACGACAGGCCACGCTGCAGATCGGGGACGCCGCTCGCGTCGCCATTCGCACCGGGATCCCCACGATCGACGACTTCCGCAGCGCGGACATGGCCGTCGGTGGCGAAGGCGCGCCGCTCGTTCCGTTCGGCGACCACGTCCTGTTCGCCGATCGCGCGCCGATCGCCCTGCTGAACCTGGGGGGCATCGCGAACCTCACGCTGCTGCCGACCGATCGCGCCGAGGACGTCATCGCGTTCGACACGGGGCCCGCGAACATCATCAGCGATCTCATCGCGCGACGAAGCGGGCAGCAGTTCGACGCCGCGGGCGGCGGCGCCGCGCGCGGTCGCGTCGACGAGGATGCCCTCCGCTGGGCGCTCTCCCACCCGTACTTCGGCCGACGCGCCCCCAAGAGCACCGGGCGCGAGGACTTCGGACAGGCCTTCGCCGATCAGCTCGCCGACCGCGTCGCGCAACGCGGCGGCACGCACGACGACGTCCTGGCGACCGCGGTCGCGCTCACCGCCCGCACGGTCGCGGGCGCGCTCGCGCACGAGACGCCGAAGAGCGTCCGCTGGCGCGAGCTCGCGATCGCGGGTGGAGGCGCGCAGAACGCGACGCTCGTCGCGCGTCTTGGCGACGCGATCGCGCCGACGGCTCTTCGGACGACCGACGAGCTCGGCGTCCCGTCCGCGTCCCGCGAGGCGGTCGCCTTCGCGATCATGGGTGCCTTCCGCATGTGGGGCCGCGCGAACACGCTGCCGAGCGCGACGGGGGCGTCGCGCGCCACGTCGGGTGGAGCGATCCACCAGCCCTGATGGCCGGACCGGTCGTCGTCGGTATCGACGCCGGCGCCTCGAAGACGCGCGCGTTCGCGGTCGACCGTTCCGGCGCGGTGATCGGCCGTGGCGCGGGCGGTGGCGCGAACCTCCTGTCCTCGCCCGATCCCGCCGGTTCGATCGGCGCCGCGCTCGCCGAGTCGCTCGCGGGCGCGTCGGCGGAAGCGGTCGTGCTCTCCTGCGCGGGCGGCGATCGCGACGCGGACCGCGAGCGGGGCCGGGCCATCCTCGCGCAGCTCGTCGGACCGGCGACGCGGGTCGACGTCACCGGCGACGGAGTCGCCGCCCTCTACGCGGGCAACCCCGCGGGATGCGGCGTCGTGCTCATCTCGGGCACCGGGTCGATCGCTTTCGGCCGGAACGAGGAAGGCGACGAGCGGCGCGCCGGCGGATGGGGCTACCTGATCGGCGACGAGGGGTCGGCGGTGTGGCTCGGCCTCGAGGGCCTGCGCGCGGCGGCCCACCACACCGACGGCCGCGGCGCCGCGACGGCCATCACCGCGCACGTGCTCCGCGAGCTGGGCGTGGCGGCTTTCATGGACGTCCTCGCGCACCTCTACGGCAGGCCGCATCCCGCGCCCGCGGTCCTCGCCGCGACGCGCGCCGTCGCTCGAGCCGCGGCGGACGCGGACGCGATCGCCGTATCGATCGTTCGTCGTGGAGCCCATGCGCTCGCGCGGGCGGCCTCCGTCGTGGCCGTCGAGCTGCGCCTCGAGAGCGGCCCGGTGTACCTCGCGGGGGGCGCGTTCGAGTCGCTGCCTTCGCTCGAGCGTGCCGTCCGGAGCGAGCTGCTCGGGATGATGCCTCGGGCGACGGTCGAGCCGGTGAGCGAGGAGCCGGCGATGGGCGCGGCGCGTCTGGCGATGCGACTCGCGTGGGGACCCTGATGGAGCGGCCGACCGAGTCCCGGAACCCGCGGGCGAAGAACCTCTCGGCGCTCCCGACACGAGAGATCCTCGAGCTCCTGAACGACGAGGACGCGACGGTCCCCGCGGCGGTCCGCGGGGCCATTCCGGCGATCGAGCGCGCCGTCGACCTCGTCGTCCCCGCGCTGCGCGGCGGTCATCGCCTCCTCTATCTCGGAGCCGGCACGAGCGGCCGCCTCGGCGTGCTCGACGCGAGCGAGATGCCGCCGACGTTCGGCGTCGACCCTGAGGTCGTCGTCGGGATCATCGCCGGTGGCGACCATGCCCTGCGCCTGTCGATCGAGGGCGCGGAGGACCAGGGCTGGGCGGGGATCCGCGATCTCGGCGACCACCTGCGGCCGGGCGACGTCGTCGTCGGGATCTCGGCGAGCGGCCGCGCACCGTACGTCGTGGACGCGGTCGCGAGCGCGAAGGCCAAGCTCGGTGCTGCCGCGACCGTGGGCGTCACCTGCACCCCGGGATCGGCCCTCGCGCGCGCCGTCGACGTCGCGATCGTCGTGGAGGTCGGGCCCGAGGTGATCGCAGGGTCAAGCCGCATGAAGGCGGGGACCGCGACGAAGCTCGTCCTGAACATGCTGTCGACCACCGCGATGGTGAAACTCGGACGCACCCGCGACGATCTCATGGTCGATCTCCGCGCCACGAACGAAAAGCTGCGGCAGCGCGCCATCCGGATGGTGCAGGACGAGGCCCGCGTGACGGCGGAGGACGCCGAAGCCCGCCTCGTCCGCGCGGGGTGGCACGTGCGCGCCGCGATCGACGGTCGGTGACGCGCAGGCTCATCGTCAACGCGGACGACTTTGGCCGATCCGTCGGGGTCGACGACGGCATCATGCGGGCCCATCGGAATGGCATCGTGACGAGCGCGACGCTCATGACGAACGCTCCCGCGACCACGCACGCCGCGAAGTTCGCGCGCGAGACGGCGGCGCTCGACGTCGGCGTGCATCTCGTCGTGACGTACGAGCGGCCGCTCTCGGATCCGGCAACAGTTCCGTCGCTCGTCCGCGACGACGGCTCGTTCCCCCGTCCGGACGAGCTCCTCGCACGCGACCTGGATCGCGAGGAGGCGCTTCGTGAGTACCGCGCGCAGTACGCGCGAGCCCGCGAGCTGATCGGGCGTGAGCCGACGCACCTCGATACCCACCACTGGGTGCACGACCACCCGGCGCTGCGCTGGGCGATCCGCGCGCTCGCGGGCGAGACGGGCGCGGCGGCGCGGACCCACGACCCGAGGCAGCGTGACGAGTTCCGCGCAGCCGGCATCCGCACCCCCGATCACTTCATCCGCGGCTTCCAGCACCCCGGTCACATCGACGTCGGCGCGCTCGTCGCGATCCTCGAATCGCTCGAGGACGGCGTGAGCGAGCTCATGTGCCACCCCGGCGAGCCGGACGCGGATCTCGTCGCCACGTCCGCGTACGCGCGCGAGCGCCCCATCGAGCTCGCGACGCTGACCGACCCGCGGGTACGCCGCGCGCTGGAACGCGGCGGCATCGAGCTCGTCACGTTCGCGGCGGCGAGGTGAACGCGCGCGAACGAGTGACGCGGGCGCTCCGCGGCGAGGCGACCGACCGTGTTCCCTTCGCCGTGTGGCGGCACTTCTTCCCTGACGAGAACGAGGGCGCGGCGAAGCTCGCCGAAACGACCATCGCGTTCACGCGCCGCCACCGCCTCGATCTCGTGAAGTACAACCCGCGTGCGCATTACCACGCCGAGCCATGGGGCACGCGGTACCGCTACCGCGCCGACGGGCACCCCGTGCTCGCGCGCTACGGACTCCCGAACGACGAGCCCTGGAAGCGGATCGGTCCGGTGTCGCTCGATGCCCCGGCCTTCCGAGAGCTGCTCGCCGGCCTTCGCCTGGTGCGCACGGTGCTTCCCGACGTTCCGGTCCTCGCGACGATCTTCACGCCGCTCGGTGTGCTCGAGCGCATCGCCGGAAAGGAGCGTGTGCTCCTCGACATCGAACGCCGCCCGGACGAGGTGCTCGCCGCTCTCGCCGCGGTGGCCGAGACGTTCGCGGCGCTCGCCGCGGCGTGCGTCCAGGT
>VBFI01000130.1 GCA_005889275.1 Chloroflexota bacterium
GTTGTTCGAGATGAACCCGAAGATGCCGGTGTACCAGCCGGTCCAGTTCCCGTTCGCCTCTTTGAACTCGGCCTTCAGGTTCTTCGCGTTCGGCGAGATGTACGGGACGAGGAGGCCCTGCTTGCCGAGCGGGTCGTGGAACTCGCTCGATCCCCCGACGAAGATGTCCGCCTGGGGGTTGTTCTTCTCCGCGGTGATGCGGGTCTGGAGGTCGCCGGCCGCCGCGAGCGGAAGGACGTCGACCTGCACCCCGGTCGCCGTGGTGAAGGCCTTGAACAGCTCGTTGTTCGTCGATTCGTTCAGCGCCGAGTAGATCGAGATCCGCCCGGTTGGCTTCGCGGTGGCGGCCGCCGTCGGCGAGCTGCTGCTGGCGGCGGTCGATGGCGACGACGAGGCCGTGCTCGGAGCGCCTCCGCATGCCGCGAGGACGGCGGTCACGCCGGCGAGCTTCAGGAACTTGCGTCGGTCGAGCTCTGGTGTCATTCAACCCCTCCCACGTACGCTGCCGCCGATACTACGCGCGTGACCGTGCTCCGGACCATCGCCGACACCCGCGACGACGCCGCTCGACGCAACCGCGATTCCATGCGCGGCCTCGTAACGGAGCTGCGCGAGCGTCTCGCCAAGGCGCGCCTGGGCGGATCGGAGCGCGCCCGCGAGCGGCACACGAGCTCGGGCAAGCTGCTCCCGCGCGACCGCGTCGAGCGCTTGATCGACGCGGGCACGGCGTTCCTCGAGCTCTCGCCGCTCGCCGCGTTCGGCATGTACGACGACGAGGCGCCCGGCGCGGGGATCATCACCGGCATCGGCCGCGTCAGCGGCACCGAATGCGTCATCGTCGCGAACGACGCGACGGTGAAGGGCGGCTCGTACTACCCCCTCACGGTCAAGAAGCATCTTCGCGCGCAGGAGATCGCGCAGGAGAACCGGCTTCCGTGCATCTACCTCGTCGACTCAGGCGGCGCGTTCCTGCCGCGCCAGGATGAGGTCTTTCCGGACCGCGAGCACTTCGGCCGGATCTTCTACAACCAGGCCCGCCTTTCGTCGCTCGCGATCCCGCAGCTCGCGGTCGTCATGGGCTCGTCCACCGCTGGGGGCGCGTACGTTCCGGCCATGAGCGACGAGACCGTCATCGTGAAGGGACAGGGCACGATCTTCATCGGCGGCCCGCCTCTGGTGAAAGCTGCCACCGGGGTCGACGTGAGCGCCGAGGAGCTGGGCGGCGCCGACCTGCACACCCGCGTCTCCGGCGTCGCGGACCACCTCGCGCTCGACGATCCGCACGCCCTCGCGATCGCGCGCGAGATGGTCGCGCATCTCGGCGAGCGTCCGACGTTCTGGGGCGACGACCGTGAGGACCCGCTCCCGCCCGCGCACGATCCCGAGGACCTCTACGCGATCGTGCCGCCGGACGTCCGGACGCAGTACGACGTTCACGAGGTGATCGCGCGTCTCGTCGACGGCTCCCGCTTCCACGAGTTCAAGGCGCTGTACGGAACGACGATCGTCTGTGGGTTCGCGCGCCTCGAGGGTTTCCCCATCGGGATCGTCGCGAACAACGGCGTCCTCTTCAGCGAGTCGGCCCTGAAGGCCGCGCACTTCATCGAGCTCTGCAATCAGCGGCGCATCCCGCTCGTCTTCCTCCAGAACATCTCGGGGTTCATGGTCGGCAAGGAGTACGAGACCGGCGGGATCGCCAAGGACGGGGCGAAGATGGTCACCGCGGTCGCCTGCAGCAGCGTGCCGCGGTTCACGGTCATCATCGGCGGATCCTTCGGCGCGGGGAACTACGGCATGTCCGGCCGGGCGTACTCGCCGCGCCAGCTCTGGATCTGGCCGAACGCGCGGATCAGCGTCATGGGCGGAGAGCAGGCCGCGACGGTCCTCTCGCTCGTCGGAACGTTCAAGGACGAGGCGGAGCGCGAGGCCTTCCGCTCGCGGATCCGCCAGCAGTACGAGACGCAGGGCTCGCCGTACTACTCGACCGCGCGACTCTGGGACGACGGGATCATCGATCCGCTCGACACGCGCACGGTGCTCGCCCTCGGCCTCGCGGCGGCGCGGCACGCGCCGATCGAGGACGTGCGCTACGGCGTCTTCAGGATGTGAGGGGCCGGCCGCCTCTCCAGGTGGCCCGTCACGATCTCGATCAGCGCATCGACATCGAAGGGCTTCCCGACGACCTCGTCGGCGCCGAGCCTGTCCGGCTCGGCGAGCGCCCCGCCGTGGCCGGTCACCAGAATGACCGGGGCCGCGAACCGGTCGCGAAGCTGCTGGACCCAGGCGAGCGCGGCGTCGCGGCGGTACGCCTTGAGCGGAAGGAGGTCGCTGACGACGAGATCGGCCTGGGTGTCCGCGGGCACCTGGGCGAGATCGCGCGCCGCGATCGTCGTGTGGCCGGACTCCTCGACGAGCGCCTTCAGGAGATCGGCGACACTCGCGTCATCGTCCAGTACGACTACCCTCGCCATCTCCATACTTCATATCGCTGACGTAACGACTTGGCAACTTTCGCCGCCGCTCAAAAGCGAACGACTGTCTGCGGAATCGGCATGGCCGATGCAGAAGACGCACTGCGAACGACTTGTTCGGTTGAGGTACGAGCAATGGAGCAATCAGCCCCCGAAGCCATAGACCCCTCGGCGGTCGCGGCGGCGGAGCGCCAGACCCTCTCACCGCCCAACGATCGGCGGATGCGGAAACTGCTGGACGTCCTCTGCGATGCGACGCGGCTCAAGATCGTCCGCGCCCTGCGCGGCAACGAGCTGGCCGCGAGCGACCTCGCGCGGGTCCTCGGACGGAGCCGCTCCGCGACGAGCCAGCACCTCCGGGTGCTGCGCGAGGCCGAGGTCGTCCGACCGAGTCGCAACGGCAACGTCGTGCGGTACACGCTCGCCCCCGACATCAACGCGCAGATCCTCGAGGACATCGGCCGGGCCTTCGATCGACTCGAACCGCGGTCAGCCTAGGGGCAGGCCTCGCGCGGAGAGATCCTCGGGAACGTCGACGTCGCGCCGCCACTCGCCCGTGGGATCCACAGCTGACCAGACCTCTAGAGGCACCACCTCGGCGGCGAGGGCCGCGACGAGGGCGCGAAGCCGCCGCTCGCCGCTGGCGAGCAGCCCCCGCGCGGCGGGCAGCGCGGCCGAGACATCTAGCGCGAGTGGCAGGGGCCGGGCGGTTTCGCCGTCGGCGAGCACGACCGCGGCCGATCCTTTCGCTGCGCGTGCGCCGATCAGCTCGATGAGGGGGGTCCCCAGATGGGGCATGTCGCCCGCGGCGACGATCGCGATCTCGGAGCGGACCGCCTCCAAGCCGGCACGACATCCGGCGAGCGGTCCCTCGAAAGCGACGTCGTCACGTACGAAGCGGACCCTCGTCGGGTCCTCGATCCTCGGCTCGGGGCCGTCCGGCGCGAGAACGATGACGACCTCCTCGCAGGTGGCGAGCAAAGCGCGCAGCGGGTGCGTGAACAGCGGCGCGCCGGCGACCTTCTCGACGAGCTTGTCGCGGCCGAATCGGCGCGAGGCTCCGCCCGCGAGAAGGATCCCCGCCCAGCGGGTCACGCGCGGAGTCTAGGCGCCGGAGATCGCGTGGATTGCCGCGCGCTCAGACGCCGGCGGACTTCGTATCCGCGACGATCCGTCCGTGCATCTCGCGTGTGAGCGTCTCGATCTGCTGCGCGAGCCTTGCGACCTGCACGGTGAGCTCGGTGTTTTGGGTGAGCAGCTCCATCTGGGAGGTCGCGATCGTCTCGCGGTGCTCGGCGTCGGCATCCGCGTGCGCACGCTCGCGCTCGGCTCCGCGGGTCTGCGCGAGCAGGATCATCGGCGCCGCGTACGCGGCCTGCGTGCTGAACACGAGGTTCAGGAGGATGAACGGATACGGGTCGTAGTGGAAGGTGCCCATCGCGTTGAGCGCGACCCACGAAAGCACGAGCACCGTTTGCATCAAGAGGTATCGCGGCTTGCCGAAGAACCGCGCGAATGACTCGGCGCGCTGGCCGAACCAGTCGTCGCCGAAGGGCGAGCGCAATTGGACGCTGGGACGATGGAACCGGAACCGACTGGCCGCCTGGCTCATAAACATCCCTCCTCCGAATTCGACGCGCGTCTAGAGTTCGCGTTATGAGCAGTGTCCGCTTCGATACGACTCCAACACATGTCGCGCGCCTCACCCTGGCGCGCCCGGAGCGCAAGAACGCGTTCGACGGGGCACTCGTCGCGGAGCTGACCGCGTTCGTGGAGAGGATCGACCCCGCGACGCGGGCCGTGGTCCTCGCGAGCGAAGGCGACGCCTTCTGCGCGGGGGCGGACATCGGTTGGCTGCGCGGGGTCGCCGATTTCACGCTGGCCGAGAACATCGCGGACTCCCGCGCGCTCGGCGCGATGTTCCGCGCGCTCTATGAGCTCGACATGCCGCTCGTCGCGCGCGTGCAGGGCGCCGCGATCGGCGGCGGAGCCGGCCTCGTCGCGGTCGCCGACATCGCGGTCGCCTCGACCGATGCCTCCTTTGCGTTCACCGAGACGCGGCTCGGCATCGTGCCCGCGGTCGTCTCGCCGTACGTGGTCCGGAGGATCGGCGTCGCGCGAGCGACCGCCTTGTTCGTGACGGGCTCCCGCATCGACGCGAAGCGCGCGCACGAGATCGGCCTCGTCGAGCGGCTCGTCGAGCCAGCCGACCTCGACGCGGCCGTTGAGCGAGTCGTCGCCGCGATCCTCGAGGGCGGGCCCGAGGCGGTGAGGTCAGCAAAGCGGCTCGCGCGCGAGGTCGC
>VBFI01000092.1 GCA_005889275.1 Chloroflexota bacterium
GCGACGGAAACGATCCGCGCGGCAAGCGAGATCTCCTCGCCCTTCTTGCCGTCCGGGTACCCCTTGCCGTCCCAGCGCTCGTGGTGCTCGCGCGCGATCCCGCGCGCGGTCTCGAAGAAGCGCGCCTCGCCGAGCATCGTCTCGCCGTCGATGCAGTGCTGCTTGATGACGTCGAACTCGGCGTCGGAAAGGTGGTGCTCCGCCTGCAGGATGTGGTCGGGAGTGTGGATCTTGCCGACGTCGTGCATGACGCTCGAGTACCCGAACTCCTCCACGAGCGCGCCGGGAAGACCGAGCCGCTCCGCGATCGCTTCGACGTACCGCCGGACGCGGAGGAGGTGCTCGCCGGTCGTCCGGTCCTTCAAAGTCGCCGCGAGCAGCAGGTGGCTGATGCCCTGGAGGCCCGTGCGACGGAGCTCCTCGTTCGCGATGCGCTCCTGCTCGAGCGCGCGCTCGAGCTCCTGTCTGCGCTCGCGCTCCGTGCGGAGCATCTGGGCGAGGTCCTCTGCATACCGGCCGGCCTGCTTCTCCATGAGCGTCATCTGGTGGAGCTGCGTCTCGAACTCCTTGCGCACGCCCTGCTCGCGCTCGTAGACCTTCGCGAAGTCCAGCGCCATGCGCATGGCCTGCGCGTTGGCGAGGTCGGCGACGCGCACCGCCTGGTGGAGCAGCTGGCGGAAGACGTCGGGGCCGCCGCCGTCTTGCGCCGTCAGCGGCGCGCGCGGCGACATCTCCACCGTCTCGACCATCTGCTTCGTGTCGTCGCTGCTCATGGCTCTAGCTGTGGGCCAGGATCCCGCGGATCGTGTCGATCAGCTCCAGCGGGCCAAAAGGCTTCGTGAGGTACTGGGTCGCGCCCGCGGCGAAGCCGATCGCGCGGTCGCTGTCGCTCTCATGCGCGGTGAGCATGACCACGGGGATGTCCTTCGTCGCCTCATCCGCCTTGATCTGGCGGCACACGTCGAAGCCGTTCGGGCCAGGGCCCATGTCGACGTCGAGCAGGACGAGGTCGGGCTTCTCCGACCGGACGAGCGCGAGCGCCTCGTTGCCGTTCTTCGCCTCGACGATCGTCCAGCCCTGCGTGGACAGGGTGATGCGGACCATCTGTCGGATGGGCACGAGGTCATCGGCCACGAGCAATTTCGCCATTTCTGCCTCCGGATGCTACTGATGGGTCCGAGGGGTCTTACCCCCCGAAGGAATGGTCTTCACGAGCGCTCGACCGGTCCATTTCCCCCGCGCGGGGGAGCCTGCCGTTCGCGGGTCCAGGACTCGAGCGTGACGAGCCCGAGGCGGGCTGCCTCGGCGACCGCCTCGAGACGCGAGTGCGCGCCGAGCTTGCGCAGGACGGCCTGCACGTGCGCGCGAAGGGTCGCGGTGGAGATGCCGAGCGACTCCGCGGCGGCGGTGGTGCTCGTGCCGCTCGCGAGGAGACGCAGGACCTCGAGCTCGCGAGCAGTGAGCGGCTCGATGATCTTCTTGTGGGCGGCGCTCTCGAGGAGGAGCCGCTGCAGCTCGCTCGGCGCGAAGAGGATCTCGCCCGAAGCGGCGGCGCGGACGCTCTCCACGACCTCGGCGAATCCGCGCTCCTTGGTCATGTGCCCGACCGCGCCAGAGCGCGCGACGTCGTTCAACGTCGCGGCAGACGGATCTGCGGTCAGGACGAGCACCGACGTGTCGGGAAGGCTGTTCCGCACCGCGCGCGCCAGGTCGGCGCCGGTCCCGTCGGGGAGGTGGTAGTCGCAGAGCACCACGTCTGGCCTGTGCTGGTTCAGCGCGGCGATGGCGCTCTTCAGGTCGTGCACGACCGCCTCGACGGTGATCCCCTCGGCGCCGCGCAGTGCCACCCGCATGAGCTCGGCGAAGAGGCGCTCGTCATCGACGATGACCACGCGGATCATCCCGTCGCCCACCTACTTGGCCCCCGCCGCGCGGATCTGCGTCGCGAGCGCGGCCACGACCGCGGCGTCGAGCTCTCCCCGCGCGACCGCGCCCTGGAGGATCCGCACGGCTTCCGCTTCGGCGACCGCGGGACGGTCGGGTCGATCGGTGAGCAGCGCCTCGAACCGGTCCGCGACCGTGACGATCCGCACCTCGAGCGGGATCTGCTCGGAACGAAGCCCGTCGGGGTAGCCGGTCCCGTCCAGCCTTTCGTGGTGGTGCCGAACGATCGGCAGCAGCCCGGAGAGGCGCTTGAACCCGGCAAGGATCTCCTCGCCGAGCAGCGGGTGACGCTCGAGCATCGCGCGCTCGTCGGCCGTGAGCTCGCCGTGCTTCGCGAGGAGCGAAGCGGGCAGCTTCGCATTCCCGACGTCTTTCAGGAGAGCGCCGAGCCGGATGGTCATCCGCGTGGATTCGTCGAGTCCGAGCGCCCGTCCGATGTCGACGGCCCGCGCCGCGACCCGCTCGCTGTGGCCCTGGCTCGGCCGATCGTGGGATGCGATCGCCGACGCGAGCACGATGAGCGCCTCGGCGGCGGCCTCGAGGTCCCCCTCGAGGTCGCGCTCACGCACCACGAGGTCGACGATCCGAGGGAGCTGGGCATCGACCGGGGTCAGCTCGGGGCGATCCTGACTCGCGTGGGCGGCCGTGACCCGAACGACGGGAACATCCTCGGGGGCGTCGGCCGGCTGCGCCGCGTTCCCTTCCAGGATCAGGACGTCGGGAGTCACCTCGCCGTCGGCGACGTCGAATTTCGGGGCGAGGAGCTGCTCGACGTGCGCCGAGAGAGAGCGGTCGGCGATCGTCACGCGCGCGACCATGCGCGAGCCCGCCGAGCGCTCGACGGGCCGGATGAGACGAGGCACGCGCGGGCTGCGCGCCTGCCCCAACACGGCGTCGATCCGTGCGAGGAGCTCGGCCGCCTGGAACGGCTTGGTGATGTAGTCGGCGGCGCCGCACGAGAGACCGCGGACCTTGTCGACCACCTCGCCGCGCGCCGACAGGAAGATCACCGGGATCGGCGCCGTCGCGCCGTTGCTCTTGATCCGCAGGCAGACGTCGTATCCGTCGGTATCGGGGAGCATGACGTCGAGGAGGACGAGGTCCGGCAGAAGCTCTTCGACGAGGGCGATGCCCTGACGACCGTCGTGCGCGACCGACACCACCATGCCGTTCGCCTGGAGCCGCCGCTGCAGCACATCGGCGGAGGCGTGGTCGTCTTCCACGACGACGACGCGAACCGCCGGGGCGTCGGAGCGGATGGCCTCTTCCGCGGCTTTCATTTCGGCTCCGGTCCGCTGTCGCCGAGAAGCCAACGCATGGCGACGATGAACTTCGAAGGCCGTTCCTGCTTCGTGTTCTCCTGCAGATAGCTGTGCAGGTCGAGCGCCCAATGCGGCCGCTCGCCGTACCACTTCATCTCGACAATGACGTTCGGCTCCATGGCGAGAAGGGTACCGAGCGGCCGAGGGTCCTCGTCGCCGTCGCCGGCCGCCCAGGGGAGCGCGAAATACATGAGGTTGTGGTCCGCGGTGATGCGGAGCGATGAGTCGAGCGAGTTGTAGGCGAGGCGGTTGTACTGCGTCACGACCACGGGCCGCGCGCCGCCCTTGAGGAGCTTCGCGGCCCGTTCGGCGAGGCCGTGGTCGAGGTTCGGGAGGGTCGGCTCGCCGCGGAGGAAAGACCGCGCGGAGTCCATCGGGACACCGAAACGCTCTTTCAGCGAAGTGTCCTCTTCATCGTCCTTGAACTCGATCCAGGCGGTGCCTGGGTTCAGCACCTCGCGGGGCCGGGTCCGGTGGTACTCCCGGATCCGCAGCTGCATGGCCGACCCGGTCTTCGCCTGCCGGTAGATGGACCAGTCGACCGTGTCGCAGTAGGTCGTCGTGGACCACTGGTAGGGACGGTCGTCGCGGGACAGCGGGAGGTTGTTCGCCGTCGTGCGCATCACAAGACGAGCGACGCTCTCGCTGACCTGAAAACGGTGTTCGTGGCGGCGCTCGGCGTCCGTCTCGTGCGCCGGCACGACCTTCGTCGTCACCTTGTCTCCGCGGGTCTTCATGTCATTCGGTCGCGTCGGCGGCCATCGCCAGCGCCCCCCGGCGCGTGAGGGCGAGCCGGACGCCATGCTCGACGTCGGCCGGGATCGTGCCGTCAAGAGACCGGAGGAGGTCCTCAGGCACGGCCCCGCCTTCGGCGGCGAGGATGTTCGCGGCGTTGTAGCGGACGTCCGGCTCCACCGAAACGAGGTTCTCGGCGATCCGGCGCCCGAACACGACGCGAGTGTGCGCCGTGTTGTACAGATAGACGACCGAGAGCCCGGTCCCGATGGCGAGGAGCATCTGCACGTCGGAGTATCGGAGACCGACGATGAGCGCGACGGCGGCGACCATGTTCCCGAACGCGTTCACCCCGCCGGACAGGAACGCCCGGGCACGCGGTCGGATCGAGGCCGCCACCTGGCTGTAGACGAGCTCCGCCGCGGGCCGGTGGAGCGCCGGGATCCAGATCCGCTCCCCGAGCTGCAGGGCGACCCCGGTCACGAAGTTGAGCCCCACCGGTGAGAACGCGGCCGCGCCGTACGAGCCGACGAACCAGAGCGGAAGGGCGAAGAGCACCTTCGCGATCCCGAGGCGTCGCAGGAGGCCGCTCGTGATGAAGCTCTGGATGAGGAGCGCAACGAGCGAGGAGCTCGTGTAGACCGACGCGTAGAGCTGGCTGAAGAAGTCCTCGCTGTTCTGCCCGGTACCGGCCGCTGTCTGGTCGAGGCCGAGCAGGTAGAGGAAGTTCGCGAACTGCATGAGGAAGTACCAGAAGAAGACGCCGACGGCGAACGTCCGCATGAGCTTGTCGGCGGTCACCGCGCGGTAGCCGTCGATCGAATCGCGCAGGCTGGCGCGCACACCGTGCGGCCGGTGGTCGTCGTACGCGCGGGCGCCATGGCCCTCGGGGAGCCCGCGGTAGGCGAGGAGCGCGAGGAAGCACACGAAGAAGCCGACGGCTTGCGCGCCGATGAAGTTCTCGGCGTGGATGAGCGGAGCGATCCCGGTGCCGACGAAGCCACCGAGGATCTTTCCGACAAGCACCGATCCCGCGAAGAACGGAAAGAGGCGCTTCGACTGCTCGGCGTCGTAGAGGTTGCCCGCGTACACCCAGAAGAGGATGTAGATCGTCTCCTTCACGCCGTGCGCGAAGACGTAGGAGATCGGCTGAACGATGTTGCCGATGACCGAGGAGCTGATCGCGAACTGGATCGCGACCGACAGAAGCGTCGTCCCGGCGACGTACCAGAGGAGCATCGTCCGGCGGCGAACGCGGTCGACGAAGAAGAAGATGAGCGCGGAGACGGCGAGCATCGCGATCGGCGTCACGATGTACATCCACGGGACGTACTGGACGCCATACCGCTTCACGAAGAGCGCGTCGGCGCCGAGCTTCCCCACCCAGTCCGCGGCGACCATCAGCGTCAGGAGGCCGTAGAGGAAGAGGCCGAGGCCGCGCTCTCCGCGGCGCAACGGCAAAGCATCGGCGAAGAGCCTGCGAAGCATCGGTTTAGGCCGTCGCCGAGGCGCGCTCGCCGGCGGGAAGCGTGAACTGGACGATGGCGCCGGGCTGGCCGGCGTTCGTCACGACGATCGTGCCGCCGTGCAGCTCGACCGCGAGCTTGCAGAACGCGAGCCCGAGACCGGTTCCGCCGCGGCTGCGACCCTGCCCCTGGTAAAAGCGATCGAAGATGTGCGGAGCATCCTCAGCGCTGATCCCCGGGCCGGTATCCCGCACCCGCACGATGATGGAGCCTTCGAGCGACTTGTCACGTGCGCTTTCCACACGGACGCTCCCGCCGCTCGGGGTGTGCTTCACCGCGTTGGCGAGAAGGTTCGTGAGGACGCGGACGATGAGCCCGTCGTCGACGAAGACCGTCGCGGTGGCCGGAAGGGCGCTTTCGACGGTGATGCCCTTCGCGAGCGCCTCGGGCGCGACCTGCGCCAGGCTTCGCTCGGCGAGCGCGGCGAGCGAGATGACCTGCGGCATCGCCTCGAGCTTGCCCTCTTCCATCTTGTAGACGTCGAGCAGCGCGTTGACCATGCGGAGGAGCTCGCTGATGTTCGACTCGGAGAGCCGCAGCAGCTCGTTGAACTCATGTCGTCCCGGCTCGAGCTGGCCCATCCGGACGAGCTGCATGAACGCCACGACGCTGTTCGCCAGGTTGCGGATGTCGTGCCCGAGCATGCCGATAAGCTCCTTGCGCGACTGCTCCATCCGCTGGAGGTCGGCCGCGGTCTTGCGGAGCTCGTCCTGCAGCTTCTTCGTGAAGATGGCACTGCGCACGCGGGCCGCGAGCTCGACCGGCTCGAACGGCTTTGCGATGTAGTCGATCCCGCCGACCTCGAACCCCTTGCTCACGTCCTCAGAACGGTCACGCGCGGTGACGAAGATGACCGGGATGTCGGCCGTCTCGGGCTGTGACTTCAGCCGGCGGCAGGTCTGCCAGCCATCGATGCCCGGCATCATCACGTCGAGCAGGATGAGATCGGGCTGCTCGCTCTTCGCGAGCGCGATCGCCCGTTCCCCGGAGCTCGCGACCTGCGTCTGGCAGCCGATCGCCTCGAGGCGCCGCGCGAGAAGCTCGACGTTCGCGACTTCGTCGTCGACGATGAGGACGCGACCGATCGGCGCAACCGGGTGCCCCGTTGGGCGCGGCGGGGTGCCGTCCCGCGGCGCGACGGCGGCCGCGGGCCCGCCCGGGAAGTAGCGGAGCAGGATCGCGCGCAGCTCCGCCGGCGCGAATGGCTTGGAGACGAAGTCGTCGCACCCGGCCTCGATCGCGCGAGCGCGGTCGGAGGGAAGCGCGAGCGCGGACACGGCGATGATCGGGATGCTCGACGCCCAGGCCTCGGTGCGAAGAGAGCGCGTGAGGCTCCAGCCGTCCATCCGCGGAAGGAGCAGGTCGACGAGCACCGCGTCGGGCCGTTCCACCCGCGCGAGCTCGAGGCCGGCCACGCCGTCCGCCGCGACCAGGGCCTCGTGGCCCGAGGCGCGGATGATCCGCGAGGCGACGTCGAGGTTGTTCGCGTCGTCCTCGACGACCAGAACGCGAGCCATCAGCGGCCCGTCCCGCTGCGGATGAGCATCCCCGTCTCGCTCCCGGCGCGTACGCGGATCGGCAGGGTGAAATGGAAGACGCTGCCCTTGCCGACTTCGCTGTCGACCCAGATGCGCCCGCCGTGCAGCGTGACCAGGCGCTTCGAGATCGCGAGCCCGAGGCCGGTGCCGCCGTAGCGCCGCGTCGTGGAGCTGTCGGCCTGCCGGAACTCGTCGAAGACGTACGCCTGCGCCTCGGGTGTGATCCCGACACCCGTGTCGGTGACCGAGATCGTCACCCACCCCTCGGCCGCGCTTCCGGACACGGTCACCGAGCCCCGCTCGGTGAACTTCACCGCGTTGGCGAGCATGTTCGCGAGGACCTGACGGACGCGGGCGCGATCCGCCCAGACGCTCGGGAGATTGAGCGGGAGCGCCGAGTGCACCGCGAGGCCCTTCTCGTCGGCGTGCGGCCGCACCAGCTCGAGCGCTTCGTCGGCCACCTCGATCATGTTCACCTCTTCGACGTTCAACTCCATCTTTCCGGCCTCGATCTTCGCGAGGTCGAGCAGGCCGTTGATCAGCCCGAGGAGATTGTCGGCGGCCTGGGCGACGCGGAAGAGGTCGGTCTGCTGCTGTGCGCTCAGCTCGCCATCGAGCCCGTCGAGCATGAGCTTCGTGTAGCCGATGATGGCGTTCATCGGTGTGCGGAGCTCGTGGCTCACCGAGGCGAGGAACTCGCTCTTCAGGCGGTTCGCGCGCTCGAGCTGAAGGTTGTTCACTCGGAGCTCGGAGACGAGATCCGCGTTCTCATTCGCGACGGAGACGAGCCGGGCGATCGTCCGAAGCGCACGCGCCTGCGTGTCGGTGAGGTCGCGCGCCGACCGGAAGTACGCGGAGAGAAGCCCGATCGTCCGGCCACGGGCCGAGAGCGGGACGTGTGCGACGAACCGCAGATCCCCCGCCTGAACGCTCGAGAGACGGATGCGGTCGCCGTCTCCTTCGGTGCGAACGAGCACACGCATCGCGAGAGTGACCGCGCTGTCTGGTTCGATGCCGACCGTCGCCGGGGCCGAGAGGCGACCGCCGGATCCGGGAGGCGCCCCGGGCGGATCCTCACGGATGACGATCGCGCCGGCGTCGGCGCCGAGCAGCGAGACCATGCGATCGAGCGAGCGCGCGAAGATCCGCTCCGCGTCCGTGACGCCGACGACCGCGTCCGCGACCTCGTTCACCGCGCGGACCTCGTCGAGGTACTCACGCTGTGCGCGCTCGCGTTCGTAGAGCGACGCGGCCATCGTGTCGAACGCGCGCTCGAGCGTTCCGATCTCATGCGGCGACACCTGCTGGACGCGCGCGGCGAGGTCGCCGGCTTCGATGCGCTGCGCCGCGGCGGCGAGGCTCCCGAGTGGTTCGGTGATGCTTCGGGCCGTGCGGTACGCGAGCAAGGTCACCACCAAGGTGAGGCCGACGCCGAGGAGGATGAGGATCGCGATCAGAGTCCGCTGAGCCTGCTCGACACCGGCTGTCGGCACGAGGACGGCGAGGAGACCGGGGTTCTGCCGCTGCGAGCGGATCACCCTGAAGATCCCGTAGTAATTGGTCCCGTTCGCGGTGGTGTTCTGGATGAGCACGTCGTTGGGCTGCGCGTCGACCGTCGCGATGCTCGGGAACGTCGCGTCCGCTCCAAAGTCCACCGTGGACGCCCGCACCTGACCGTTCCAGATGAGCGCGAGGTCGGCGTCCGAGCGGGTCTTGATGTTCTTCAGGAAGGTCGTGCCGAGGATGTTTCCTGCTTCCATCATCCCGATGGGGTCTTGTTCGGCGTTTCGGATCACGTAGATCGCGCGGATGACCAGGCCCTGGGGCTCGTCGAAGAGCACCCATGACTGTTGCACCTGGGCTTTCGCGAGTGTGACGAGCTCCGGCTGGAACGTATCGCTCGTCTTCTCCTGGGCGGTCGCGATGATGACGCCGTCGTTGTCGGCGATGCTCATGTCGTCGACGCCGATCCGCGATTTGAGCGGCAGCAGGAAGTTCGTCAGGCCATCCGCGTCGCGGGTCGCGGTCAGGTCTCGCGTCGTCGGGAGGCTCGCGACCGTCTGCGCGGCACGGGTCGCGAGGTCAGACTGGTCGTTGATCTCGTTGAGTGCGACGTCCGCCAGGATCGCCGACTCGTCCGCGAACTGTCCAAGGATGAGCTCGTTCGACTCGTAGATCGCCACACCGACGACCACGACGAGGGCGACGACGCTCACCAGCACGTTCCGGCTGACGATCGCTCGCAGCAGGCTGGGCGTGAGCAGCTTGTTCATCGACCTCGGCCTTCGCTCCTCCTCGACGCTGTCCGGGGCGGTTCGGTCTAGAGACCCGCGAGGATCTTCTGCCCGTCCGGCCCCTTCACGAAGTCGATGAGCGCCTTGATGGCGGGCTTCAGCTTCGTCGGATCGGCGTTGTACACGAAGTAGAGCGGCCGGCGGACCTGGTACTTGCCGCTGTTCAGGTTCTCCCGCGACGCCGCGACTCCATCGATCGTGGCGAACGCGATCGTGGCGTTCCCGAACGTGCTCGCGTTCATGGTCACCATGCCGATCGACTCCTTGAAGGAGTTGATCGCATTCACGGTCTCGTCGATCTTCGTGACCTCGACCGCGTTCGGCGCGTAGGTCGGCTTCTTGCCATCGAAGAAGTAGGCCTCGAACGCGCTCCGCGTCGAGGATCCCGCCTCGCGGATGAGCAGCCGGATCTTGCCGGGCGTCCCGCCGACGTCCTTCCAGTCGGCGATCTGTCCGGTGAAGATCTTCGCGACTTGGTCCTTGGTGAGCGACTTCACGGGATTGGTGGCGGCCACGGCGACCGCGGTGCCGCTCGCGCCGATCGAGAGCGCTTCGACCTTGCCCTTCTCGGGATCCTTGAGGTCGCGGCTGATGTAACCGAGATCGGTCTCCCCGCTCAGCACGAGGTTCACACCGGCGTCGGACCCGACGTCGGCGAGGCCCTGCCACGTGATGGTCGGGTGGGCTTTCTGGAAGGCGTCGGTGAGGGCTTTCACGTTGTCGAGGGCACCGCCGCCGCCGTTCACGATGTACTGGCCGGCGATCGGGTCGGCCGTCGGCTGGGTCGTTCCGGGAAGCGCGGCGCCACCGCAGGCGGCGACTGACCCGGCGGCAATGATCGTGACCAGGACTGTGCGCAAAGAGCGCATTCGTGCCCTCCTCATGGGCTGAATCGAGACATTAGTCTCTGACCTTTGTATAGCGTGGTCTATCCCTCTGACGGCGGATTCGCGTTACACATTGGGATAGAGCAGGCCTAGTGCAAATGCGGTAGCCGAGACCGCGAGTGCACCAAAAGCGGTCGCTTTGGAGTAATACTCGGCCCGATGACACAAAGGAGCGCCGCGATGGGTGCGCAGAGCGCCCCGGCGCGAGGTCTTCGCGACATCGATCTGCGAGGACAGCGGCAGGTCATCCCGCTCACGCTCGTGGCGGCGCTCGGCGTCGGAGCGATCTGGCTCGTCGACGTCTCAACCGGCCCCGAATACGGATTCGCGATCTTCTACCTCATCCCGATCGGCCTCGCGAGCTGGTGGCTCGGCCGCTATCCGGCGATGATCATCGCGCTGCTCTCGACGGTCGCGTGGATCTTCGCGGAGGCTGCCAATCGCGTGAGCGTGCCGCTTTCGGCAGTGCTCTGGAACGGCCTCACGCGAGCCGCGATCTTCATCATGCTCGGGCTGCTCATCGATCAGGTACGGCGCGAGCGCACGGCGCTCCGCAGCGTCGACATGCACCGCGAGGAATCGCTGGCGCTCGTCGCGCATACGCTCCGCCGATCGGCCGGCGAGATCGAGGCGGCGCTTCCCGATCTCGCGAACGCGCCCGCGCTCAGCGCCGCCGAGCGTGACGCGGTCCTCGACCTCCGCCGCCAGAGCCGCAACTTCAACCGCTTCGCCGAGGACGTCCTCGAGGTGGGCCAGCTGGAGACCGGACATTTCCGGCTCAACCGCGGCCGCTTCGATCTCAGCGAGTTCGTGGCGACGCTGGCCCGCGAGACCGACAAGGATCGGCTGCAGCTCGTCTCCGAATCCGACCCGGTTTGGGTCGAGGCCGATCCCGAACGGCTGCGGACCGCGATCGAGCACCTGCTGAACAACGCGCTGCGTTTCTCCCCGCCGGGCTCGACGGTGCATCTCACCGTGAGTGGACGCGACGCGCGCGCCCGCGTCACCGTAAAGGATCAGGGCGTCGGCCTGGCCCGGTCCCATCTGGGCGTCCTTTTCAAGAAGTACGGCCGCGTCGAGATTCCGGAGAACCGCGAGCGGATCGGAGTCGGCCTCGGGCTCTACGTCGCTCGGCTCATCGCCGAGGCGCACGGTGGCACCATCACCGCGTCGAGCGTCGGCCTGGGCCTCGGCTCGACGTTCGTGCTCGAGCTGCCCCTCGCCGAGCCGCTGCACTGAGCACTCGCCGCTAGGGGATGTCGCGCATCCTCGTCGTGGAGGACGAGCCGAACAACCTCGAGCTCGCCCTCCGTATCGTCCGGCACGCCGGCCACGACGCGACCGTGGCGACCGACGGCGTGACGGCGCTCGAGCTCGCGCGGCGGATCCATCCGGAGCTCATCCTGCTCGACCTGCAGCTCCCGAAGCTCGACGGGTGGACGGTCGTGCGCGAACTCCGCGGGGAGCCCTGGGCCGCGCGCGTCCCGATCATCGCGGTCTCGGCGTCGGCGACGCCTGGCGACGAGTTCAAGGCGATCGCCGCCGGCTGTACGGCGTTCCTGGCGAAGCCGTATTACCCCGCCGCGCTCCGGGACGTGCTCACGCGGTATCTGGCGGCCATGGTCTAGCCAAAAAGAAAGGGAGAGGACCTTCGCACGGGTGGTGATGCCCCTCAGCCCTGACCGTGCCCGGCCGCTCTCCCTGCCGAATGCGCGAGCAGAGTGTCCTCGGGGCCGAGGCTCGAGTAAATCGGCCCGCTGGTGGAGCGGCCCCTAGCGCAGTTGGATTAGGCCCGTGCCCGCGAACTCCGTACCGACGGCCGGGGCCGCGCCTCGATCGACTCCAGCAGGTGCCGCGACGCGCGTCCGATCTCCTGGACGGCCGCGTCGAACGCCTCGGTGTTGCGCTGCGACGGCGCGCGGAAACCGCTCACCTTGCGGACGTACTGAAGGGCCGCCGCGGCGATCTCGTCGTCGGTCGCCCTGCCTTCGGGGCGGCGGAGTGTCTTGATGGAACGGCACATCCCTTAACGCTAACGCTCCTCGGCAAAGCTGGGCATCGCGCTTGACGAGCACCGCCGGAGGCGGGATGTTCCTGCCATGAGCCCGAACGTCGTGCTCCCGCTCTGCTCCTCGATCGTCAGCTTCGTCTTCGCGGCCGCGGTCCTGGCCCAGTGGTCCGCGCGGCGGCGCGCGTTCCAGCTTGTTTGGGCGGTCGGCCTCCTCTGGTACGGGATCAGCGCGGGGACCGAATTTCTCGGCTCGGCCTTCGGCTGGACGGAGCCGCTCTACCGGACGTGGTACCTCATCGGCGCGTTCTTTGTCGCCGCGTACCTGGGCGCCGGGACCGTCGTGCTGCTCGCGCGGACGCGCTTCGGCTACTTCGTCGGGGTGAGCTTCCTCATCGGCGCGCTCTACGCGTTCGCGATCCGCGGTCGCTATCCAAGCGACACGCTCGCGTTCGCGGTCGTGCTCCTGGTCTGCCTCGGCGCCGGCATCGCTGTCGCGGTCGCCACCTGGCGGGCACGCCAGCTCGTCGCGCCGATCGTCGTCGGGGTCCTCGTCGCCGGATCGCTCATCGCGACACTCGCCGTCGTCGGCGCGACCCTCGACGCGCCCTACGCGCTCGACCCAAAGACGGGCGTGCCCGTCGGCGAGGCGATCCCCGGGAACGTTCGGATCCTCGCCGGGCCGTTCAACATCATCGGGGCGATCTCCCTCGTCGTCGGGGCGCTCTTCAGCGCCTATGTGTTCATGCCGAAGAACCGCGTCCTCGGACGGCGCGCGCTGCCGCCGGTGGTCGCGCAGCTCTACGGCGCGATCGCGGTGGTCGTGAACTTCGGCGCGTCGCTCCCGCGGGCCGCGGTCGCGCTCGCCCGCGGCGAGCTCCACTCACGAGTGCCCGCGACGCTGCTCATCGCGCTCGGCGGATTCATCCCCGGCGTGACGAGTGGGCTGAACCGTTTCGGCATGACCTGGGCGTTCTTCCTCGGCGAGCTTCTGGGGGTCCTGCTGATCTTCGGCGGTTTCGTGGTGAGCACGGAGGTCTTCGGCTCGCGCATCCGCGTCGGGCCGATCGTCGTGCGACGCGAGGAGGAAGCGCCCGCGACCTAACATCGCGCCGGTGCTCATCCTCTCGCGTTCCGACGTCGAGCGTCTCCTTGATCCCGATGCCCTCCGCGAGGCGATCGCACGCGCGATGGCGGATCTGTCCGCGGGCCGCGTCTCGATGCCCCTGCGGATCGCGGCGATCGTCGCGGAGCGCGACGGGCTTCTCGCGGCCATGCCCGCGTTCCTGCCGTCGGCGAATGCCCTTACGACGAAGCTCGTCTCGCTCTTTCCGCGCAACACCGACAGGCCGACGCATCAGGCGGTGATCGTCGCGTTCGACCCCGACAACGGTTCTCCGGCCGCCCTCATGGATGGCGAGGCGATCACCGCCGCCCGCACCGCCGCCGGCTCCGCCCTCGCCACGGATCTGCTCGCGCGCAAGGAGGCGGCGGTCCTCGCCGTCATCGGCACCGGTGTCCAGGCGCGCGCACACCTGCGCGCGCTGGCGCGGGTGCGCGCGTTTCGGGAGGTCCGCGTCGCCGGACGCGACGCGGCCAAGGCCGCGGCCCTCGGCAAGGAGGCCCGCGCGTGGCTGGGCGGCGCGACGATCCGGACCATGACGAGCTACGCCCAGGCGATCGCCGGCGCCGACGTCGTCGCGGCGACGACCCACTCACCCGACCCCGTCGTCCGCCGCGAGTGGCTCGCGCCCGGGAGCCACGTCAACTCCGTCGGATACAACACCGCGGGCCGCGAGATCGACGGTGCCACGATCCGCGACGCGCTCCTTGTCGTCGAGTCGCGCGCGGGCACGCTCGCACCGCCCCCCACCGGCTCGAACGACATCGCACTCGCGATCGCCGAAGGGCTCGTCACCGCCACGCACGTCCACGCCGAGCTCGGCGAACTGGTCAGCGGCACTCGACCGGGACGAACGGACGCCGCGCAGATCACGCTCTACAAGTCGGTCGGGGTCGCCGTGCAGGACGCGGCCGCTGCCGCGCTGATCCTCGCCGCGGCGCGACGGGATGGCGTCGGGCGCGAGGTCGAGCTCTAGGAGACGGCGACCCGGGAGATCTTGCGGCCGAGCCGGCAGCCGGTGTCGGCGAGCTCGACGGAGAGCCACTCCTCACCGACCTTCGCCTGGAAGCGGAAGGGCGCCGGTCGGCCCGTGTCGAGTGCGGTGACGACGTCGCCAGACACTCCGAGCACCACCCACGCCGCGCTCGGCGCGTCGCCTTCGGTGAGCCGCGCGTGTCCCTTCTGGCCCGCGGCGAGCGGGATGCATCGCCGGGTTTCGATCACGTTGTCTTCGTCATCGAGTAGGCGGACGGCGCTCGGGATGAGCTCCGTCGTCCCGCCCTCGAGCTGCATCCAGTGGCGATCGCCGTCGTCGTGAATGCAGAAACGGAATGGGATCTTCGGGAGGAGGCGCGGCGCCGGGAGCTGCGGCGCCTCGAAGATCGCCGGCACGAGCGCGCGCACCGCGTTCGCGATCTTCTCCGCGGCGTCGTGCAGCGCTTTGTGCCCGCCCAGCATCTGCGCTCCGTACGCGAGCTCCATCGCGGCGCGCGGAAGCTCGCCCACCGGCAGCAGGAACTCGACGTAGCGGGCGTACTCATTCGCGGCGCCGTCGAGGTCGCCGGCGTTCGCGAGCATCGCGGCGAGCCGGCGGTGGGCGCCGAGGTCGAGCGGATCGATGGCAACGGCGGACCACATGAGCGCGAGTGCCGCCACGCGATTGCCCGCCTGCGTCAGCACGGCGGCGCCGTCCTTCAGCGCCTCGATGTCGGAGCGGTTGCGCCCATCTTCGGGCGCAACGGACTCGTCCGGGTCAGGCTCGGGCTGGAGCCCGAGCGCGACAAGGCGCGGATCGTCGCTCATCCGTGAAAGTGTTTCGTGCCCGTCAATGCGCAAGGTGGCCTACGTCAAATGGCTATCGTCGCCGGGATGCCGCTCAGGCTCGAGCGGGCCCGCGCGTGGCGCGCTCCGGAGTCCTGGCGGAGGGTGCGCACGATCGAGGCGCACGCCGCCGGCGAGCCGCTGCGCGTGGTCGTCGAGGGCATCCCTCCGATCCCCGGCGCGACGATCCTCGAGAAGCGCCGGTTCGCGCGCGAGCACCTCGACGACCTTCGGCGGACGCTGATCTTCGAGCCGCGGGGCCACGCCGATATGTACGGGGCGATCTCGACCGAGTCGGTGACGCCGGATGGCGACCTTGGCGTGCTCTTCGAGAACGTGCCCTCTTTCGTCCTCGCCCTCGACGCGGCGGTCGACGTCCCAGGCATCGGCGCGGTGCGCTACGACCTCGCGTTCGGCGGCGCCTTCTACGCGTTCGTTGACGCTGCGAGCGTTGGGCTCGCCCTCACGCCCGACCGTTTCCGCGACCTCATCGTCGCGGGAATCGCGATCAAACGCGCGGTGACGGCCGCGCGACCGATACCCCACCCCACCGAGCCGGACCTCTCCTTCCTCTACGGAACGATCTTCACCGGAGGAGCGCTTGGAGCCGGCGCGCAGTCCCGGAACGTCTGCGTGTTCGCCGAAGGGGAAGTCGATCGCTCTCCGACCGGCACCGGTGTCTCCGCCCGCGTCGCCATCGAGCGCGCCCGCGGCCGGCTCGGGATCGATGAGCCATTCGTCGTGGAGAGCATCATCGGAACGCGCTTCGTCGGCCGCGCGCTGCGCGCGCTGCGCTGGGAGGGACACGACGCCGTCGTCCCCGAGGTGGAGGGAAGCGCCTGGATCACCGGGCGCAACGAGCTCCTTGTCGCCCCGGGCGATCCGCTCTCCGAAGGATTCGTCCTTCGCTGACCACGCCAGATCCGCCGTCGCGCCCGCCTGCTAGGCGCGCTTGCCGTCGGGGCCCGGACCCACGAGCTTGAACGCGCTCTGCCATGGCCAGCCATGCTGGATCTGGAGCGCGATATTCAGGATCGCCATCGCCTCGAGCGCTCGCGCCATCGCGAGCGGCCCGACATCGTTGCGAGAGGTCGTGCGCTCCGCCGACGGCCTGACCTCTTGCGCGGACGACACGAAGGCGCGGTCCGAGCTGACACCGTGCCGCGCGGTCTCCAGGAGGCGCTTCGCGATACGTACGGGGGAGGCTCTCGGTCGAAGCGATAGGGATGCGGCGGACCGACGGTTGACGCCGCATACTTCGCTCGACACGCGAGGGAGGGTGCGCGATGCGCCATCGTCTTTTCTTCAGCGGCGGGGCGATCCTGGCATTCGCGATCGTCGTCGGAGCCTGCGCGCCGGCGGCCCCGGCGAGCCCATCGACCGGCACGGGCCAGCCGAAACGGGGCGGCACGCTCGTGCTCGCCCGATCCGGCGAGGTCACGAATCTCGACCCACACAAGGTCCCGGCATTCACCTCGGCACGGGTCTTCGAGCTCGTCTACAGCTACCTGATGCGTCTCGACGAGAACCTGGGCGTCCAGCCGGACCTCGCCGAATCCGTGCCGACGACCTCGTCGGACGGAAAGCAGGTCACCGTCAAGCTCCGGAAGGGCGTGAAGTTCCAGAACGGAGACCCGCTGACGAGCGCCGACGTCAAGTACACCTTCGATCGCATCATCGACCCGAAGACCGCGGCGGTGGCGAGGTCATTCTTCACTGACGTCGACACGATCACGGCGCCAGACGACGCGACCGTGATCTTCAACCTCAAGAACCCGAACGCCGCACTCCTCGCCTACATGGCGCACCCGAACACCGGGATCGTCTCGAAGAAGATCGGCGAAGCCAACGCCGACCTCTCGAAGAAGGAGACGGCCATCGGCAGCGGTCCATTCAAGCTCGCGGAATGGGTCCCTGACAACTTCATGCGGTTCGAGGCCAACAAGAGCTACTACGTCGAGGGGCAGCCCTATCTCGATGGCATCCGCATCAACGTTGTGCCCGACGAGACGGGGCTCACCGCGGCGCTGCGGACGAAGGCCGCGGACATGGCGATCGTCACCGACGCGAGGGTCGCGCGCACGCTCCGCGCGGAAACCGGGATCACGCTCTCGGCGAAGCCGAGCCTCAGCTACAACCTTCTCTTCGTGAACACGAAGCGGAAGCCGTTCGACAACGTGAAGGTCCGGCAGGCCATCGCGTACGCGATCGACCGCAAGGCGATCATCGACGCGGTCGCCTTCGGGGAGGGCGAGGTCACCGGACCGATCGCCCCCGCGCTCGCGAACTATGCGCTCCCGACGGCGCAGTACCCGCTCTACACCCGCGACGTCGCCAAGGCGAAGCAGCTGCTGCAGGAGGCGAACGTCGGGCCGGTCTCGTTCACGATCCTGACCTCGACCACCGAGCCGGCGTACGGAAAGGACGAGGCGCAGCTGGTGCAAGCGCAGCTGGCCGAGGCCGGCATCACGGTGAAGATCGAGACGACGGAGCTGACGCAGTACGTCGACCGCTGGCTCAAGGCGGACTTCGACGTGGCGACCGGACTGAACGGCGGCGGGCCGGACCCGGACTTCTACGTCTTCCGCTACTTCACCGACGACGGGAACCTGAACTTCGTCACGAGCTACAAGAACCCGACGTCGAGCGACGCCATCAAGCAGGCGCGCGCGACCACCGACACCGCGAAGCGCAAGGATCTCTACACGACGGCACAGAAGGAGCTCGTGAACGGCGTCCCGTTCATCTGGCTCTTCGTCGGTCGCGACTACAACGCGTCGCTCCCCACGACGAAGGGGTTCATCCACCTACCGACGGGCTCGATCATCTATCTACGACAGACCTGGCTGGACAAATGACGGCCGGCCGCGGGGGGACGCGCCTCCCGCGGCCGATCGCTGACCCGTGAGCCGCTACCTCGCGAAGCGCTTCCTCGGCGGCATCGCCACGCTCCTCGGCGTCTCGGTGCTCACATTCCTCTTCATTCGGCTCATTCCCGGCGACGCGATCGCGGCGCGACTCGGGACCTCCACCGCGCTCACGCCGGAACAGCTCGCGAGCCTGCGCGCGTACT
>VBFI01000131.1 GCA_005889275.1 Chloroflexota bacterium
AAGCGACGCAGGACGGACCAGAGGATGAGCGTGGCAAGTATTTCGACGATGGCGGCCACGACGTGACCGCCGTGAACGAGGAGGCCGAGGTCGAGCGGGTTCGCTCCCGTGAGCACGAACGGGGCGAAGAACGGGAGCGCGAGGATGCCCATGCCAGGCGGAAAGACCGACCAGACGTGATCGTTCGGGCCCGGCGCGGGCGGACCGCCGAGGCTCCGCTTCGCTGTCGGCGGCGCCGTCGCGGTGGACTCACCGCACGCGCGGAAGAAATAGGCCTCCCGATCGAGCGTGGTCGCGGGAGCCCTCGTGCCGCTAAGCACAGTGAACTCGTCGTAGTTCACGTTGTGCTCCTTGATCACAGTCCACGCGAAGAGCGCGTTCGGCAACACGTCTGGTGACCAGAGGCCGGCGGGCTCGCCGGGCGGCACGGTCGAGTCGCTCCGGATGTCGTTCAGATTCGCGAACGCGAGAACAAAAAGCAGCAGCCCCCGGCCGGCCCAGCGGCCCCTAC
>VBFI01000132.1 GCA_005889275.1 Chloroflexota bacterium
CTCCTCGGCGAGGCCGGGTTCGGCACGGTACTTCAGCCGGTGGATCGCGTCGCGGAGTGGTCCCGCGTGAACACCGGCGCCGTAAATGCCAAGCGGCCGGACGCGAGAGACCGGCTCGCACAGATCGCGGCAGGTGATGCAGAACCACGCGCCGGGCTCGCCGCAGCCGGCGCAGCGCGGCGCCAGAACGACATCGCGGAGCGCATCGATCACCGGCTGACTGGCTCTTGGATGAGTTCGTCACCCGCTTGCGTGCGCGTGCGGTCCGCGGTCCCAGCCGGCAGCTCGATGACGCTGTGCGCGCCGCGGGCGAACACCGCTGGCACCCAGGGGCGCAGACCGCCCGCGACGCGGACGACGCGCCAATCGCGGTCGATGAAAATGGCGTCGATCGCGAAGCGCATGAAGAACATCGTGATCGACGAGGTCGAAGGGATGAGCAGTCCCTCGCCGTCGTGGAGGCGGCCGCGTGGGATGAGTCCAAGACCCTGCGTGAGCGGATTGTTGGCGACGTCGCAACGCGTGGCGAGCACGGACCCACGCGTGCGATTGCGGACGAGGAGCGGGCCGCGGATCGTGCTAGGCACGAGTTGAGCGACGAGCGGCTTTGCCGCGATGAGCGAATCCTTCAGCCTTGAGCGTGTCTCCTGGGCAGAGCCCGGAGATTGATCTAGAACGAACCGCAGGACTTCATCGCGGAGAGCGCGGCGGGCGCGAGGATCACGATGAAGAGTGACGGGAAGATGCAGCCGACCGTGGGCAGCATGATGAGGATCGGGGCACGCGCCGCCTTCTCCTCGGCGCGCTGGCGGCGCTCGGTGCGAAGCGTCTCGGACTGGATGCGGAGGACCTTCGACATCGACACGCCGAGCTGGTCCGCCTGGATGATCGCCGAGATGAAGTTCTGCAGCTCTTTGACGTCGACGCGCTCGCTGATGCCGCGCAGTGATTCCTGACGCGACTTGCCGACGCGCTGCTCGGCGGCGGCGCGCTTGAACTCCTCGGGCAGCGGCCCCTTGAGCTTCTCCGTGACCTTGACGATCGCGGCGTCGAAGCCGAGGCCGGCCTCGACCGAGATCGTCAGCAGGTCGAGCGCGTCGGGGAGCTGCTCGAGGATCTGGCTCCCGCGCGTGTTCGCGCGGTTGCTCAGGTAGAAATCAGGAGCCATGAAGCCGACGATCGCTCCGCCGAGGAGGCCGCCGATCGTGTAGAGGCTGTCGTTGGTCAGCAGGTTGAGCAGCGACGAGATACCGACGGCGGCGACGATGGCGACAAACGCCTTCACGCCGAGGAAGAACTCGACGCTCGTCGTCTCCATGCCGGCACGCTTCAGGCGGACCTGCAGCGAGCGCGCGGTGTTCGCCGGGTAGAGCCGCGACACGATCGAGGCGAGGCCCTGGACGATCGGCTTGATGGTCCGCTCGGCGATCGGTCGCTGCAGCTCGAGCTCTTCCAGCGTTCTCGGCCGGACCGAGATCTGCTGGAGCCGCGCCTGCACCGGGTCGAGCTGCTGCCCGATGAGGAACGACGCGAACACGAGGAAGACGCCCGATGCGACGACGAGGGGGAGGACGAGGACGATGAGATCCATCGACTAGACCTTGATGTCCGTGATGCGGCGGATCGCCGTGAAGCCGATGAACATCATGACCAGGCCGGTGCCCAGGAGGATTCGGCCGAGCGTCTCGGTAAAGAGCGGCTGCATGAACTCGGGGTTGATGAAGTTGAGCGTGACCGCGATGCCGACCGGCAGGAACGCGACGAGGTAACCGGAGTAGCGGCCCTGCGCGGTGAGCGTGCGGATCTCGCCCTTGATGCGAACGCGCTCGCGGATCGTGAACGCGATTGTGTCGAGGATCTCGGCGAGGTTCCCACCGACCTGCTGCTGGACTCCGATCGCGGTCACCATGAGATCGAGGTCATCGCTCTTGATTCGTCGGACCATGTTGGCGAGCGCCTCCTCCATGCCGAGACCGAGGTTGACCTCGCGGACCACGCGGCCCATCTCCGGGCCCATCGGCGCCGGCGATTCGCGGGACACGAGCTCGACCGATTGGAGGAAGCTCGAGCCGGCGCGAAGCGAGTTCGAGAGCAGCACGATCGTGTCGGGGAGCTGCTTGTTGAAGGCGTTGAGGCGGCCGCCGATGCGCCGGCCGACCCAAATGCGACCCGAGAAGCGAATCGCTTGTCCGCGACGTCGCTCGAGAGCGTCGCGAACGGGTCGATCTCGCGGCGTTCTTTCTTCTGGGTCTGCTTCTTTTCCTGGGCGACCTGCGGCCCACCCGCGTATCGGGCCATGCGCGACTCGAGGGTCTCCGGGCCGGCGCCGCCCATCATCGACGAGACCCCCCAGAAGAACAGGAGGATGCCGAGGAACGCGGTCGCCGGTAAGACGTACTCGAGCGGGATCACCGCAGGTTGGCGGAAAGGTCGCCGAAGGTGTTCTGCGGCAGCTTGATGCCGGCGGCCTCGAACTTCTCCGAGAACTTCGGACGGATTCCGGTGGGTCGCAGGCGACCCTGGACCTTGCCGTCGACGTAACCCGTCTGCTCGAAGACGAACACGTCTTGGAGCACGATCGTCTCGCCTTCCATGCCCTGCACTTCGGTGATGTTCGTGATCTTGCGCGAGCCATCCTTGAGACGGGAGATCTGGATGATGAGGTCGAGCGCGCTGGCGATCTGCTCACGGATAGCGCGCGCTGGGAGCTCGACCCCCGCCATGAGGCACATCGTCTCGAGACGCGCGAGGATGTCGCGGGGCGAGTTCGCGTGACCCGTGGAGAGCGAGCCGTCGTGGCCGGTGTTCATGGCCTGGAGCATCGAGAGGGCCTCGCCACCACGCGTCTCGCCGACGACGATGCGCTCAGGGCGCATACGGAGAGAGTTCTTCACCAGATCCATGATCGTGACGGCGCCCTTGCCTTCGATGTTCGACGCGCGGGACTCGAGGCGCACGACATGGTCCTGGACGAGCTTCAGCTCCGCGGCGTCCTCGATGGTGATGATTCGCTCGTCCTCCGGGATGAAGCCGGAGAGGATGTTCAGGAGCGTCGTCTTGCCTGAGCCGGTGCCACCCGAGATGTAGATGTTGAGGCGCGCTTCGACGCACGCCCGGAGGAACTCCATCATCTCGGCGGTCGCCGTGCCGAACTTGATGTAGTCCTCGACGGTGATGCGGTACTTGGGGAACTTCCGGATCGTCACGACCGGGCCGTTGAGCGCGAGCGGGGGGATGATGATGTTCACGCGCGAGCCGTCCGGCAGACGCGCGTCTTCGTACGGCTTCGCTTCGTCGACGCGCCGACCGATCGGCGCGATGATGCGCTCGATCACCCGCATCACGTGCTCGTCGTTCACGAAGGTCACGTCGGAGAGCTGTAGCTTGCCTTTGCGCTCCACGTACGTGCGGAACGGTCCGTTGACCATGACCTCAGTGATCGTGTCGTCATTTAGGAGCGGCTGGATGGGACCGAATCCGAGGATCTCATCCATGATTTGCTCGAGCATCCGCTGACGCTCGACGCGGGTGACGACGATCCCTTCCTCATCGATGAACTTGTTGAACATCTCCTCGATCGAGGAGCGGACCGCCTTCGCGTCGGAGAGGTCGAGCCTCGGATCGAGGTTGTTGATGATCTTCGTCTGCAGGCGGACGCGGACGTCCCGCTGCGCGTCCCGCGCAGGGGTGGCAGTCTGGGAGAGCGGCCCCTCGGCGGGCGGCCTGGGCGGCTGCTGGCCCGGCGCGCCGGGCTGCTGGGGCTGCTCCGGTTGGCCCGCGGGGCGGGTGCCTTCGATCCGTCTCAGAAGCGACATGTGTGCCTGTTTAACCCTGCCTTCTGGCGCCTGTTATTCGGGCGCCTGCTCCCTTGGCGACGGAGTGTACGGCCGTACTACAGACGTTTGGGACATCAACCGAGGATCAGACCGGACCGAGCGAGCGAGCTTTTATCGGGCGAAAAGACGCATGCCGCCAGCGCGCGCGGGAGTTTTCTGGGCGCCCGCGGCGGCGGCCTCCGGCGCGTCCGCGGTCAGCCGCTGCGCGAGGGTGAAGATGTCCTTCGCGACCTGGCTCTCGCGGTGGCTGATCACGAAGGGCACGCCGCGGTTCACCGCGAGCACGAGCGTGCGGCCGTCGGAAACGATCGTGTGCGGGATCTTGCGGCCGAGGCTTGCCTCGACGTCGGATGCCTTGATGCCACCCGAGCTGTCGTTGCGGTTCGCGACGAGTTGAAGCTTGTGATCGTCGTACCCGAGCTTCTCCGCGATCTCCATGAAGACGCGCACGTTCTTGAGCGAGGTGATCTCGAGCGTCATCAGTGTGAGCACGACGTCCGCGACATCGAGCATGGTGATGACCTGCTCCTGGAAGCTTGGCCAGGTATCGACGACGATGTACGCGTAGCGCTCGCGCAGGAGCTCAAGGACGTGCTTCACGTTCGCACCAGTGATGAGCTCCGCGGATTCGGGTGTGGGCGGCGCGAGGAGCACCTTGATCCCCGTGGAGTGCGATACGAGCACCGACTCGAGCACGTCGGAGTCGGTGTTATCGAAGCTGCCGACGAGATCGGCGATGGTCTTGGCCTTCGGGCTCATGTTCAGGATGACCGCGATGTCGCCGAACGGCAGGCTTCCGTCGACGAGGACGACGGGCTTCTGCGTGGTCTGATGGAGCGCGACCGCGAGATTCGTCGCGATCGTGGTCCGGCCCACGCCGCCCTTCGGCGAGAAGAACGTGATGATCTTGCCGTTGTCGCGCGCCGGGGTCGCGGCGCCGACGGCACCCGGCGGGCTCGCGGCCGCCGGGGCGGCCTGCGCGTACCGGGCACGCTTGACCTTTTCGAGCTCGTGGACGTGACGGATCGCGTTGATGAGCTCATCGGCGGAGAACGGTTTCACGAGGAATTCGCGTGCGCCGGCGAGCATCGACCGGCGGAGATAGTCCTGCTCGCCCTGGACGCTCATCATGATGATCGGCGATTCAGGAACGGTGTTGCTGATGATCTCGGTCGCCGTGATCCCGTCCATGTCCGGCATGTTGATGTCCATGAGGATCACGTGAGGGCGCTCTTTCTTGGCCATGTTCACCGCGGCTTGGCCGCCGTCGGCCGTGCCCGCGACTTCCATGTCGGGCTCGAACCCGATCAGTTTGGCAAGGTTGTCCCTCGTGTCGGCGATGTCGTCGACGATGAGGATGCGGATCTTCTCTCCGTCGGCCATGCCCTGACTAACGCCCCCTTGAAGTGTCGCGTTGTTCGCGAATCCCGCCCGTTCGGGAATATACAGGCAAGTAGTCGGTGCAATCGACAGGTGTCGCGAGGTCTGTCACGTAGCTGCACCCACGAGCCGTCCGGAGACCTCCAGCGCGAGCGCCGCGAGCGTCCCCAGGCCGAGCGCCACGCCGTACGGAATCCACGTCTTCATGACGCTGCCCATTGACGCATCCGCGGTGCGCAGACGCCGCGCCGCGAGAAAGCCGATCGCGATGAGGCCGCCGAGGAGCGCGCCGTACGCGGCGCCGTAGAGCAAGAGCCCGAGCCCGCGCAGCGCGCCGACCGCCATCAGGTATTTTCCGTCGCCCGCTTTGAGGCCACCGGCGGCGTAGAAGGGATAGGCGACCGCAAACCCGATGACCAGCCCAGCGACATGGTCGGCGAGGCCGCGAGCGAAGAGGTTGCCAGGGATCCCCTCCGCGACACCGAAGGCGAGTCCAAGCGCCATCGCCGAGAAGGTGAGGACATTGGGGATGCGCCGAAACCGCCAGTCGGTGTAGATGATCGTGACCACGAAGGCCACCAGCACAAGGTCCTCGAGCACCCGCAGGTTGTCCGTGATCACGCCCCTTCGAGAAACGGACCGGGCGGCGTTCCGTGCGCCGCCCGGTCACGTGTATTCCGCTGTTCGCGAGCGCTAGGTGAGGTTGTTGCCGATGTTGCTAAAGATGTTCTGGATCTGACCGCGCAGGAAGATCATCGCGACGATCACGGCAATGGCGATGACGGCGATGATGAGTGCGTACTCGACCAAGCCCTGGCCTTCGTCGTCGCGTAAGAACGCCAGCATTCGGGGCCCCCTTTCTGTCGTTCTAGGACGCCAGCCTGCCCGGCAGAGGGTATTTGGACAACTAGGAAGGTCGTACCTCCGCCGTTTGGGCTACGCGTATTCTGCCTGCGCCGGACAAGAGGTTTGGCCGTTTTACCTACAACGCGGGGCCTCGCTGGCTGAGTTGCGCCCCAATCGCCACGTCTCCTGTTCAATTCAGCAACGAGGGTGGACCAAAGAAAGACGGAGCGCCGGCCGGCCTGCAGTGGCCACGATTGGGGGGACTGCATCCGCGTCGGTGATACATGCGGGCGAAAAAAGATGCGCTGGGTGCCCTGGATGTCCAGGCATGGCGCCTCTTGACGAATCGCCTGTCTCAGATCTAGGCCCACACGCGCGACGCGGCCGGAGGTCACGACTAACGGGAATTCGCCAAGGATCACGTTCGAGTTCGTGCGACCGCTATCGCCTGGTCGCGCGCGGCCGCCTCGTCGCGGTCGTCGAGCGGCTCGATCTTCGCCTGGGGGTAGCGACGCGACAACGCCCAGCCGAGGAGCCGATCGGCGACCCACGGATTCTTCGGAAGACATGAGCCGTGCAAGTAGCAGCCGATCACCTTGCCCTGCACCGCGCCCTCGGTCTTGTCTTCGCCGTTGTT
>VBFI01000093.1 GCA_005889275.1 Chloroflexota bacterium
AGCGGATAAAGAGATGGTCCGTGCTGCACGGCGACGTGCAGGGACAACACCATGTGTCCACCTAGTTGACGAAACTAGGCAACCGAACAGCGAAATTCCTTGTCGGGTAAGTTCCGACCCGCACGAAAGGCGTAACGACTTGGCCGCTGTCTCTAGGAGGGACCCGGCGAAACTGAGATACCCGTGAAGACGCGGGTTACGCACACTTGGACAAAAAGACCCCGTGGAGCTTTACTGCATCTTGGCATTGGACTGGGGTTTCGCATGTGTAGCATAGGTGGGAGACTTTGAAGCCGGGGCGCTAGCCTCGGTGGAGTCAACAGTGAAATACCACCCTTGCGGAACTTCGGCTCTAACGGCTGTCCGTGATCCGGCAGCCGGACATTGCCAGGTGGGCAGTTTGACTGGGGCGGTCGCCTCCTAAAAGGTAACGGAGGCGCCCAAAGGTACCCTCAGGCTGGGTGGAAATCAGCCTTAGAGTGCAAAGGCATAAGGGTGCTTGACTGTGAGGCATACAAGCCGAGCAGGGACGAAAGTCGGGCTTAGTGACCTTCTGATCTCGAGTGGAAGAGTCAGGAATCATCGGATAAAAGCTACCCCGGGGATAACAGGCTTATCACGCCCAAGCGTTCACAGCGACGGCGTGGTTTGGCACCTCGATGTCGGCTCGTCGCATCCTGGGGGGGCAGTACCTCCCAAGGGTTGGGCTGTTCGCCCATTAAAGCGGTACGCGAGCTGGGTTCAGAACGTTGTGAAACAGTTCGGTCTCTATCCAGTGTGCGCGCAGGTGAGTTGCGAGGAGTTGCCCCCAGTACGAGAGGACCGGGGTGAGCGGACCGATGGTGTACGAGTTGTCCTGCCAAGGGCACCGCTCGGTAGCTATGTCCGTTCCGGATAACCGCTGAAAGCATCTAAGTGGGAAGCCGACCTCAAGATGAGCTCACCCTCTGGGTCAACCAGGTAAGACCGCATGTAGAGAACATGTTTGATAGACGGCGGGTGGAAGGATCGCAAGATCTGGAGCTGAGCCGCACTAACGGTCGAGGGCTTGACCTAATTACCAGCACCCAGCCGGCTCGACGAGAGCCGGTGCGGTACGAACAATTCGTTCGTCTTCCTCTTCTCGCGCCGTGAAGCTCGAGAGGCCTCCGCTTTTTGTGGAGGCCTCTTTTCTATTTGCGAAACACGCTCCGGCGCGACCCCGCATCTCGGGGAGTACCGTGGTCGGACGCGCCAAGCGCATCGCAAACGGGGAGGAAAACGGATGGCAGACAACCGCACGATCGTCGAGCAGTACCTACTCGCGATGTCGAAGAACGACATCGAAGCACAGGAACGGTTGCTCTCGGACGACTTTGTCGAGGAGTACCCGCAGTCAGGTGAGCGCATCCGCGGTAAGGACAATCGGCGCGGGATCATCGAGAACTATCCCGGCGGGACACCGCAAGAGGCGAGCGAGAGCGGGCCCAGCCCAAAACCACCGGTGATCACCGGTGCTGGGGATCGGTTCACGGCGACCGGTCAGATCAAATACCCGAACGGCGAGACGTGGCACGCCATCTCTTTGATCGAGATCCGTGACGGAAAGATCAACAAGCTGACCTCGTACTTCGCCGCGCCGTTCGAGGCGCCGGCCTGGCGGGCGCCCTACGTCGAGAAGGCGGCGGCCGGAGCGCAAGCGCGTTGACGCCCTGAGCGGCCGCGCTAAAATTGAGGCCTCGGTCCTTGGAGCGGTGGGGTCACACCTGTTCCCATCCCGAACACAGCAGTTAAGCCCACCAGCGCCGAAGATACTCGGGACGTCGGTCCCCGGGAAAATAGGTCAGGGCCGGGATAAAAAGACCCCGACGCGAAAGCGCCAGGGTCTTTTGTTTTTCTGTAGGTGGTGACGCGCGCCCCAGCGCCTCCGTACCGCGGCGAAGGTCCGCGTGCGCTGTGGCATGTCAGCGAGGATCCATCGATCACCCGCTTCGCCCCGCATCGCGCGCCGACGGCGCTGACGGATGAGCCTCTCGTGTGGGCGATCGACACGCGGCACCTGCCGCTCTACTGGTTCCCACGTGAGTGCCCACGGTGCACGTACTGGGCAGGCCCGCGGACGACCAATGCCGATACGGAGCGTTTCCTCGGCGGCGACGGCGAACGCCGCGTCCACGTGATCGAAGAAGGCTGGCTCGAACGTGTCCGCGACGCGCGCATCTACGTCTACCGGATGCCCGAAGCCTCGTTTGGCGAACATCCCGAGGTCGCCGGATACTGGGTGAGCCGCATCGCGGTCGAACCGGCCGGCATGGTCGCCGTCGATCACCTCATCGACCGGCACGAGGCCGCCGGGATCCCGTTGCGGACTGTGCCGAACGTCTGGCCGCTCTGGGACGAGGTCGTCGCGTCGACGCTCGAGTTCAGCGGCATGCGCCTCCGGAACGCGCTTCCGCGTACGGAAGTTGGGAGGTCCCAGGCCAGGCCGTCCTAGCGGCACGCCGCAAGGCGGGGCCGATCACGTTCACGTGGCGGCCGATCCGCGAAGCGTCCTGCGACGCCTTCCCCCCGACGCCGTGCAGTTCCAGGTGATCCTCGGATCGCTGCTCGGGGATGCGCGGCTCGTCGGGCTTCCCGGTGAGCGCCGGATGCGCATCGTGCACCGAGCCGACCGGCACGACTATGTGTGGTGGAAGTACGACCGCCTCGCGACATTTGCCGCCGATCCGCCCGCCCAGCGCGCCGGCGCCCTCCGATTCGAGACCGTGGCACATCCCATCTTCGACGACGTCGCACGGCTCTTCCGCGGCGGAGGCGGGATGGGCCACGCGCGGCGCGACGCGGTCGCGAAGCTGCTTCGCCCGCTCGGTCTCGCGGTGTGGCTCGCGGACGTCGGACGTCTCGAGCTGCGCCCGGGCGAGTTCCTTCCGGAGCAACGGGAGCTGGCACTCGCGAGCTGAGCCCGCCATCCCGGTCGGTTCGGTGGCGGCTGATACCTTCGGTGAGTGAGACCCAATGAGCCGCGCGGTCTTTGGCGGAGCGACTGATGCCCTCGCGGTGGCTGACGGGCATCGCGACGGCGCTGATCCTTCTCGGGAGCGAGATCGCCGCGTCCGCCGATCCAGGCGCGAACCCACCCCAATCGCCGTGGATCGAGAACAGGTCGGGCGGCTGGATGAACGTCCTCACGCACGTGTACGACGAGCCCCATCAGTACCTGGGGACGGACGGAGTCATCTACCAGGTCGGTCCGGAGGTGCCGTACCAGAACGGTGCGTACTGGATGTTCAGCGCAGCGCGCCTGCGCGTGAAAGTGACCGCACTTTCGTCCGAGACTCTGGCCTCGCAGCTCCGCGGCACGCTCCCGGCCACGTGGCACTCGGCCACACGCGGCCTCGGGACCATCGAGATCGCGGACGCGGGCGTCGACGTCGAGGTCTTCGCCTTGGCGGGCGAGGGAATCTCGTACCACAGCGTCGAGTGGGTCCAGGGTGTTCCGGTCAACCATCAGTTCGTCTACGAGACGAACCGAGGTGTCGCCTTCGATCGCAACGTTGACGCCGCGCTCGTGGCCACGCACGAGATCGCGCACATCTGGTGCTGCTATACGAAGTCTGGGACCGACAAGACGGGTCACTGGTACACCGCGGGGATTCCGACGCCGGGGATCATGAACGATCACTGGTACGTCGACTTTCCCGGCGTCGACTGGACCACGTTCACCGATCGCGAGCTCGCCACGATGGGACTGTTGCGGAAGTAAGTCCCCTCGCGCGCCCTAGGTCCGGCTACGCAGCGGCGGCGGGAACGTGGGTCGCGGGTATGGACAGCACCGGCATCCGCGCCCGAACGTGAAGCTCGCGCCGTAGGTTCTGGATCGCGCGCCCGTGCAGCTGGCACGCGCGCGCCTCGCTGATGCCCATGCGGAGTCCCGCTTCACGGAGCGTGAGCGACTGACCGTAGTAGCGCTCGAGGACCTCGCGCTGACGCGGCGGGAGGCAGGCCATCGCGGAGCGCACACGCATACGGAGATCCTCCGCGTCGTAGCGCTCCGCGAGTTCGTCCTGCTGCTCCTCACCGTGATACCCGCGCTCGATGAGCTCATCGAGCGACGTGGTCCCCTGGTAGGAGCCCTCCACACCATGCGCCTGCGCTTCGCGCTGGCGCCGACGGTCGGTCCGCCCAAGCTCGTCGACCCGTCGGACTTCGTCGAGAACGGCACCCCGAATACGGAGACTGGCGTATCCCTCGAAGGGAACCCCTCGCGCCGGATCGAAGCGGTCGACCGCGTCGATCAGGCCGATGACCGCGGCGGACTCGAGGTCGTCGGTGCCGGCGACCGCGCCGGTGGGCACGTTCATCCCGTGGGCGATCCGTGTCGCGAGGGCCGCGTAGCGCTCGACCAGAGCGCAGCGGGCCGCGGGATCACCCGCCCGACAGAGTGCCCAAAGCGAGGCCGCTTCCGCCAAGGTCCCCCTCCGCCCCGCCGCGCCTCCACCGGAGACCTCGTCCAGATCTCGCCCCTCCGAGCGCGGCGGCGGGCGAACTGTGCGCGTGCAGGCTCGAACGGTTAATCCCCGTTCAGGTCCATTTGGGATACCCACTCGGCGCACCCCAATCTGGCCTTCATGTGGGCGTGCGAGCGACCGACGTTATGTCCGGTACCCATACGGGTCGGGCCTTGGTCGTCGCCAGGCCCCTGTGGAAAGGCCTACAGGAAGAACGCCCTCGGATGTCCCGTCGTCACCGTTCTGAGCGGGTACGGATGGGCTAGGGCTATTCGATGAGGTGGCGCCGTAACGCGAGGACGACGGCGTGGGTCCGATCGGTCGCGCCCAGCTTGGCGATCAGGGTCTGGACACCCTTCTTGACGGTGTCCTCCGCGAGCACCATCGCGCGCGCGATCTCCTTGTTGGTGTACCCCTCCGCGAGGTAACGAAGGAGCTCGAGCTCGCGCGGGGTGAGTGGCTCGCGGACCGGGACGGGAGCCCCGGGCTCGCTGGCCTCCTCGATGACCTCCGCGTCCGCTCCGTTCTGCTCCTCGGGAGGCACGACCGGGGCCCGCATCTCGATCGAACGGCTCAGCGCCGATGCCTCGGCCTGACCGAGCGCGGTGAGTCCCGCGACGGCCGCCTGGAGGGCCGCGACGAGCTGGGACGAGGGCGCGTCCTTCGAGACATACCCATTCGCTCCCGCGCGCAGGGCGGCCCGGATGAGCTCGGGCGTGCGCTCGACGCTGAAGACGATGATCGGAACGCTCGCCGAGACCTCCCGGATCCGGTCGACCGCCTCGGTGCCGATCGCATCGGGCAAGTTGAGATCGAGGAGCACCACGTCGGGCTCCTCCTCCCGTACGAGGTCGAGCGCCTCGGAGCAGGTCGCGGTGATTCCCGCGACGAGCATGCCCTCCCGCTCGAGAAGGGCACGCAGGCCGAGGCGCATCACCGGATGGTCTTCGACGGCGAGTACCCGGATCCCGGCGCCGCGCGAGGCCACCCCCTCGCGCTCGGCGTGCCCCAGCAGCGCCAACGCATCGGCGGTCCGTTCGGCAAACTGCGATTCCTCCTCGGCATAGGCCCGACCGTGCCGCGCGATCCCCACCCGGACGGCGCCGCCTTCGGCCGGGGCGACCTTGGCGCTCGCGTCGAGGGCAGCGTCGCGACACTCGCGGTCGTCGGCGTGTAGCCCCAAGAGGTGCCCATCGAGCGCGCGGACGGCCACCGCGTGGTGGTCGAACGCGGCCGCGGCGGCGCGGGCGGCCGCATCGGCGTCGTTCGCCGCGGCGTGCCTCATGACCTCCTCGAGGGCGACCTCGGAGCGTCGCGCACGGTCGAGCGTGTCGATCCGCGCGACCGCGCTCAGGGCCCGGCCGACGTCGCCGGCGATCGTCTCGAGCGTGTCGAGCTTGTGGTCGAAACCGCCGCCCGCGGTCGGCCTTTTGACGTTGAGCACGCCGATAACCTCGTCGCCGGACCGGAGCGGGATGACGACGGCCTCGCCGGCGAGCGGGTCGCTCCCGCGAAACCGTGCTTCGTCGACCGGCCCGTGAAGGACTACCCGTTCGCCCCGGCTGGCGACCCAACCGGCGATCCCCTCGTCCATTCGCTGACCGTGCCCGAGGGGGACCTCGAGCCCGACCGAGGCGCGTACACGGAGCTCGTTGCCCTCGACGAGCATGATCGAGGCGCCGCCGGCGCCGACCCGAGCGGCGATCTCCTCGGCGGCGCGCGCGAGCAGTGCGGAGGCCCCCTGGGTCTCGTGCAGCCCCGCCAGAAGGTGCTCGAGGAGCCCGGCCCGGTCGACCTGCTCGGCGGTCTCGCGGCGCGCCTCGGCGAGCAGCCGGCCATCAGCAACGCTCATCGCCAGGAGCTCGGCCGCCGATCCCGCCGTCGCGAGCTCGACGGTGTCAAACGGCACGCTGTGGCGCAGCCCGCAGAGGAGCGCCTCGCCGTCGGGCAGGTCGAGCCGCGTGATCAGCGCATATGCCGCCTGCTCGTCCCAGCGACCGGCCGCAACCGGCGTTCCCGTCGGTGTACCCCCGAGCGCGCGAACGACGACGTCGGCGTCGAAGATCCCGCGCCAGTCGATATCGGGCGAAACCTCGTGGGCGAAGATGGTGCTCAGGGTGTCGCCGGTGGCGGTTAGCACGGCTGCCCCCTCCGCGCGGAGAAGAGCGGTGATATGGGAAAGTCGCTCGGGCCAGCGTGCAGCCGAGTTGACCTGTCCCTCCCTCGCGCCCCCGGTTTGCCGGATTGTATGCAGGGCGGTGGCATGTCGTTTGCCCGCCTGCTCGGGGTGGCCATCGACCCAGGGGTGGGGGGCCCTGCCCACGAGGCGGAGACGATGGAGGAGCTGCTCGCTGAAAGCCTCGCTGATGAGCACGCGCTCCGGCCGCTTCGCGCGGGCGAAGTCGTTGAAGGAACCGTCGCGTCCGTCTCGGGCGATGAAGTGCTGGTGGATCTCGGAGGACATTCCGCGGGGATGATCTCCGCGCGCGAGGCGACGGCCGAAGGAATCGCTGTCGCGGTTGGTGATCGCGTGCTCGCGGCGGTGGTGCAACCCGAAGGACCCGACGGTCGGGCGGTGCTCTCGCTCCGCCGCGCGCGGAGTCGCCGCCAATGGACGCGTATGCAGGAGCTCGCGAAGTCGGGCGAAGTCATCGACGCGAGCGTCGTCGAAGCGAACCGCGGCGGCCTTGTCGTCGACGTCGGGCTCCGTGGCTTCGTTCCGCTGTCCCAGCTGTCATCGGTCGGCAGCCTGAGTCCCGCGGCAGGCGAGGAGGAGGGCGGCGTACCGCTCGCGCTCCGCGCGTACGTCGGCAAGCGGCTTCCGCTCAAAGTCATGGAGGCCGAGCCGCGCCGCGACCGCCTCATCCTCTCGGAGAAGGCGGCGGCGCAGGCCGTCCGCCGGCGGCGGAAGGAGGAAGCTTCCCATCAGCTCAGCGAAGGCGATGTCCTCGATGGGACGGTCTCCAGCGTGACGACCTTCGGCCTTTTCGTCGACGTCGGCGTCGCCGATGGTCTGGTACACCGGTCGGAGATCACCTGGCAAAAGGGGACCGAGCCGACCGCGCTGTACAAGCCCGGTGACCGTGTGCGCGTGCTCGTCTGCGGTATCGACCGCGATCGCGGCCGCATCTCGCTCTCGATCAAGCGGCTGGAGGAGGACCCGTGGGCCAGGGCGGCGATAGAGCTTGAGGTCGGGAGCGAGTCAGCCGCGACGATCACGCGCGTCATGCCCTACGGCGCGTTCGCTCGTGTGCCGGCCGGTATCGAAGGCCTCATCCACGTCAGCGAGCTCGCGTCGCGGCGGGTCGGGGTCCCAGGCGAGGTGGTTCATTCGGGGGATGTCGTCCGTGTCCGTGTGGTGGCGATTGACCCGGAGCGGCGACGTTTGTCGCTCTCGATACGTCAAGCCTCAGGAAATGTCGTGTACGAAACGGGGTCAGACGGCGATGCGTCCATATAATCGGAACAAGATGACGCCAAAGCCGATATACCCTTAGAAGACGCGACAAATGGGACCGTTCGACCGCTTTAACGACCGCGCCAAGCGAGTCCTCGCGCTTGCCCAGGATGAGGCGATCCGTTTCAACCACAATTACATCGGAACGGAGCATCTTCTCCTCGGCCTGGTCCGCGAGGGCGAAGGGGTCGCGGCTCGCGTTCTCGACTCGCTCGGCGTCGAGCTGTCGAAGGTCCGCACGGCCGTTGAGTTCATCATCGGGCGCGGCGATTCGACGACTTCTCCGAGCGAGATCACCCTCTCTCCGCGCACGAAGAAGGTCATCGAGCTGGCGATCGACGAGGCGCGCAAGCTCGGGCACAGCCACGTCGGCACCGAGCACCTCCTCCTCGGTCTCGTCCGCGAGGGCGAGGGGATCGCCTCCGGGGTTTTGGAGTCGCTCGGAGTCTCCCTCGAGAAGGTCCGGCACCAGGTCATCGCGACGCTCGGCCAGCAGCACCCCCAGGCGGCCGAGGCCGCGGCGGCCGGCGGGAAGTCGGCGAGCTCCAAGACGCCGACGCTCGACCAGCTCGGCGTGAATCTCACCGCGATGGCGAAGGCGAGCCAGCTCGATCCGGTCATCGGTCGCGAGAAGGAGATCGAGCGGGTCATCCAGATCCTGAGCCGGCGCACCAAGAACAACCCCGCGCTCATCGGCGAGCCGGGCGTGGGAAAGACCGCGATCGCCGAGGGCCTCGCGCACCGGATCGTCAAGGGGGACGTTCCTGAGACGCTCCAGGGCAAGCGAGTGCTTACTCTCGACATCGGCTCGCTCGTCGCCGGAACCAAGTACCGCGGCGAGTTCGAGGAGCGCCTCAAGAAGATCATCGAGGAGCTCCGCCACGCCCACGACGTGATCCTCTTCATCGACGAGCTTCACACGCTCGTCGGCGCGGGCGCCGCGGAAGGCGCCGTCGACGCGGCGAACATCCTGAAGCCGTCGCTCGCGCGTGGTGAGCTCCAGTGCATCGGCGCGACGACGCTCGACGAGTTCCGGAAGTACATCGAGCGCGACGCGGCTCTCGAGCGTCGGTTCCAGCCCGTGATGGTCGAGGAGCCCTCGATCGAGGAGACCGTCGCCATCCTCATGGGGATCCGCTCGCGTTATGAGGACCACCACAAGGTCTCGATCACCGATGACGCGGTGAAGGCCTCTTCCGAGCTTTCGGCCCGATACATCACCGACCGCTTCCTGCCGGACAAGGCCATCGATCTGATGGACGAGGCCGCCAGCCGCGTCCGCCTTCGCTACTCGACCGTCCCGAGCGACGTGAAGGAAGCGCAGAAGGAGCTCGATCGGGTCGTGACCGAGAAGGAACAGGCCATGGAGGCGCAGCAGTACGAGCTCGCCTCGACCCTGCGCCAGGCCGAGCGCCAACAGCAGGACAAGCTCCAGCAGGCCAAGGCCGACTGGCTCCTCGCACAGTCCCAGAAGCGTCCCGAGGTGACCGACGAGGACATCGCCGAGGTCGTTTCGATGTGGACCGGCATTCCCGTCCGTCGCCTCGCCGAAGAGGAGACCCAGAAGCTCCTCAAGATGGAGGAGGCGCTCCACAACCGCGTCATCGGCCAGGCTCCCGCCGTCACGACGATCGCCCGCGCCGTGCGGCGCGCCCGCGCCGGTCTGAAGGACCCGCGCCGGCCGATCGGCGTGTTCTTCTTCGTCGGCCCGACCGGCACCGGCAAGACGCACCTCGCGCGCGTGCTCGCCGAGTTCATGTTCGGTAGCGAAGAGAACATGGTGAAGATCGACATGTCCGACTACATGGAGCGACACAACGTGTCGCGCCTGGTCGGCTCACCGCCCGGCTACGTGGGGTACGAAGAGGGCGGTCAGCTCACGGAGACGGTGCGGCGCAAGTCGTACTGCGTGATCCTGCTCGACGAGATCGAGAAGGCCCATCCCGAGGTCTTCAACATGCTGCTGCAGATCTTCGACGAAGGCCGCCTCGCCGACGCGAAGGGCCGGAGCGTCGACTTCCGCAACACGATCATCATCATGACGAGCAACCTCGCGCAGAAGATGCTGAAGAGCGAGGCCGCGCTCGGATTCCGTGGCAAGACCGCGGGCGGTGACGATCCCGACCTGGCCGCCGCGTACGAGCGGATGAAGGAACGCGTCACCGAAGAGATGAAGCGGTTCTTCCGTCCGGAGTTCCTGAACCGGATCGACGCGACCGTCGTGTTCCAGCCGCTGAACAAGGACGAGATCCGCAAGATCGTCGATCTGGAGCTGGTCGGCGTCCGGAAGCAGCTCGCCTCTCAGGAGATCACGCTCATCGTGACCGACGAGACCAAGGACCACATCGCCTCGGTGGGGTACGACTCCAACTTCGGCGCGCGCCCGCTGGCGCGATCGATCCAGAACGAGATCGCCGATCCGCTGGCGGAGATGCTCCTCCAGGGCAAGTTCCACGCGGGCGACAGCGTTCGCATCCACCCGGTCGAGGGCAAGCTCGTGATCGAGAAGACCGAAGCCGAGGAGCGCAAGCCGGAGCCGGTCGCACCCTAGACCTCGCGATCCGCCCCAGCGGCATCCCGGTTGCATTCCCCTCGCGTGTATGCGGCCGACCGTCCTTCTGCTCGCCGCCCTCATCGTCGCGAGCTGCGGCGGCGCGGCCCCGCAGCCCGGGGCCGGCGGCTCGTCGAGCGCCGCGGCGTGGTGGCCGCTCCGCGGAACGGCGGCGCCCGACGCCGACGCGATCCATCGGCGGCCGGTCGTGGTCAAGGTCGCCAACGATCCGGCGGCCCGGCCGCAGTCCGGCCTCGCGCAGGCGGACCTCGTCCTCGAGATCCCCGTGGAGGGCGGGCTCACCCGCTACGCGCTGGTCTTCCAGTCGGAGGACCCGACGAGCGTGGGGCCCGTGCGGAGCGCGCGGCAGTCGGATCTCAACTACCTCTCGACGCTCCGGGCGATCCTCGCGCATGTCGGCGCGTCGGAGTCCGTCACACAGATGGTTCGCGACGCCGCGAAGGACGGATCCTTCATCGACATCGACGAGTTCCAGCACCCCGAGGCCTTCGACCGCGTCGCGGGAAAGGTCGCTCCGTACAACGCATACACGTCGGTGGCCAAGGTCCGCGAGGCCGCGGGGAGCGCCGGACGCGACCGGGTCGACGTCCCCGCCCTCCAGTACGACGCGCTCACGCACGCGGCCTCCACGGCGGGGCAGGCCCTCGCCATCCCGTACGTCGGGGCGGGCCGCGTCGCGTACGCCTATGACGAGAGCGCGGGGGCGTATCGGCGGACGCAGGACGGGAAGCCGACGATGGACGCCGACGCCAAGCGCGAGGTCATGCCGGACAACGTCGTCGTCATCAAGACCGACGTGAAGGAGATTCCCGGCACCGCGGACGTCACCGGCGCTCCGTCCGTCGACTACCGCGCGACGGGCAGCGGCACCGTCGTCGTGCTGCGGGAGGGGAAGCGCTTCGACGGGAAGTGGTCCCGTGAAGGCACCGGCATGTACCGCTTCACCGACGCGGCCGGCGCCGCGATCACGCTCAAGCAGGGCCGCACCTGGATCCACATCGTCCCCGCGGACATGGAGCTCGCCGGCTAGGTACGCCCCGGCGGGGGCGAAAGCAAACGCGGGCCGATACTTGGATGCATGCCCCCTCGGCCGAAGACCTCCTTCGTCTGCCAGCAATGCGGCTTCCAGTCGCCCAAGTGGACGGGCCGCTGCCCCTCGTGCGACGGCTGGAACACCTTCGTCGAGGAGCGCGTCGTCGCGCCTCCGAAGGGCCGCGGTCTCGCGCGGGCGCCACGCGTGCCGATCGCGCTCGGCGACGTGCCGGCCGACGCCGAGGAGCGCCTGGCCACCGGCATCGGCGAATTCGATCGCGTCCTGGGCGGCGGCATCGTCCAGGGTTCGTGCGTCCTCCTAGGTGGCGACCCGGGCATCGGCAAGAGCTCGCTGCTCATGCAGGTATCGGCGGCCCTCGCCGCGAAGGGAACGGTCCTCTACGTCTCGGGCGAGGAGTCCGCGGCGCAGGTGAAGCTCCGCGCGCGCCGCTTCGGCATCGCCGGCGACAACATCCTGCTGCTCGCGGAGACCGATCTCGGATCGGTCATCGAGGCGATCCGCCGAACGCGGCCGATCTTCGCGGTGATCGACTCGATCCAGACGATGAACTCGGACGCGATCGCCTCGGCCGCGGGCGGGGTCTCGCAGCTCCGCGAGTGCGCCGCGCGGCTGCTCGAGCTCGCGAAGGGCGAGGACGTTCCGATCTTCCTGGTCGGCCACGTGACCAAGGAGGGCGCGGTCGCCGGGCCACGCGTCCTCGAGCACATCGTCGACGCGGTGCTGTACCTGGAAGGCGAGCGTTTTCACGCGTTCCGCATCCTTCGCGGGACGAAGAACCGCTTCGGCTCGACCGACGAGGTCGGCGTCTTCGAGATGGGGGAGAACGGACTGCGCGAGGTGCTGAACCCCTCCGAGGTCTTCTTGGAGGAGCGGAGCCGCGGCGTCGCCGGAAGCGTCGTCGTGCCGACGGTCGAGGGGACGAGGCCGCTCCTCGTCGAGGTCCAGGCGCTGGTCACGCCGACGAGCTTCGGGCTGCCCCGCCGGACGGTGAACGGGACCGACCCGCAGCGCCTGTTGCTCCTCCTCGCGGTGCTCGCGAAGCGCGCGGGCCTCAACTCCGGGAGCCATGACGTCTACGTCAATCTCGTGGGCGGCCTCCGCATCCGCGAGCCCGCCGCCGACCTCGGCCTCGCCGTCGCGGTCGCCTCCGCGCTCCGCGATCGTCCGGCGGACCCGCGGACCGTCTTCGTCGGCGAGCTCGGTCTCGGGGGCGAGCTCCGGCGGGTCCAGCGCCTCGCCGCCCGACTGAAGGAGGCGGAGCGCCTTGGCTTCGAGCGCGCGGTCGTCCCGTCGGCCAGCCTCTCCGACAGGAATGGCACGGGCCTCGAGGTGATCGGCGTCAGTACGCTGCGCGAGGCCCTCGAGCGCGCCGGCGTCGCGGACCGATAGCTATCGCGGGGTTGGGATGAGCGCCGGAACGCGCCGCTCGAAGGCGCGGTAGTCGTCGCCGAATCCCTGGGCGAGGACGCGATCCTCCTCGGCGATGCGCGCGAGCGTGAAGGGAACCACGTAGAGGACGGTCACGCCTAGCAGCACGAGGCTCTCCATCGCGAGCGTCGCACCGACATGGAACGTCGCGATCCCCAGGTACATGGGATGCCTCACGAACCGGTACGGGCCGGTCGTGATCAGGCGATGGCCCTCGAAGAGATCCATCCGGATGCCATAGCTCTTCCCGAGCGACCACATCGCCCAGGCCGCGAACAGCGCCGAGGCGATCGCGATCGCCAGTCCGACAAGGCGTAGCTCGAACGCGATCGGTATCTGTACGGGGACGAAGTACGCGAGCACGAACGGCACCCAGACAAGTGGCGGGTAGTACTGGAGGAACCACGGCGCGTCCGAACGGAGAAGGTGGCCGCGACTTCCGCGAATGATTCGTAGGGCGCCCGCCGACAGAAAGACCACGTGCGCCGCGAGGAGCACGGCGATGCGTATCGCGCGGTCGTCCACCCGAGGAACGCTAGCAGCGCGCCCTTAGACTCACGCGCATGTTCTTCCTCAAATCTCGGCATTCGCGCACGGTCGGCGACCACATCTTCATCGGTCGGACCGTCCGCTCGCCGCATCCTCAAAGAAAGGAGTGGTCATCGTGGCCTTCATCCGTCTCATCGCAGCTCTCATCGGCTTCGTCTTCGGTTTCTTCCTCGGCGCCTCGCTCCTCCAGGTCACCCAGGTCACGCCGGTCAGCAATCAGGTCCTCGTCGTCCTTCTTCTCGCTGCCGCGTGCGCGATTTTGGGCTGGCTCGGCGCTCCCTACGTCACCGTCAAACCCGCCGGTTTCATCGTCGCGCGCATCCGCGCGGCGCAGGCCGGAGATCTTCTGGGCGGCGCGCTCGGCGGCGGGTTCGGGCTCATCCTCGCGCTCTTCCTCGCGCTTCCGCTCTCGTTCCTTCCCGGCGAGCTAGGCCGCTACGCCCCGATCATCGGGGCGGTGATCCTCGGGTTGGTCGGCGCCGCGGCGGGGACGATCAAGCGGAACGACCTCGCGTCCTTCGTTCAGGAGGTGCGCGGGCGGGGAAGGGAGCGCGCGTCCGAGGCGCGGCTGCTCCTCGACACGTCGGTCATCATCGACGGACGGATCGCGGACGTGGTGCGGAGCGGGTTCGTCCGCGGGACGCTCATCGTGCCGCGCTTCGTCCTCGCCGAGCTCCAGTACTTCGCCGACTCTTCCGATTCGTCGCGCCGCGAACGTGGACGGCGTGGACTCGAGATGCTCGCGAAGATGCAGAAGGAAGCGACCGTGAAGGTCGAGCTCTCCGAGGACGACCCCGCGGGTGCGGGCGCCGATGGAAAGCTCGTGACCCTCGCCCGCACACTCGGCGTGCCGATCGCGACGAACGACTACGGGCTCAACCGCGTCGCGGAGCTCCAGGGGATCACCGTGCTCAACATGAACGATCTCGCGAAGGCGGTCCGTCCGGTCGTCCTCCCCGGCGAGGAGATCACCGTGCGGGTGATCCAGGAGGGCAAGGAACAGGGTCAGGGTGTCGGATACCTCGAGGACGGCACGATGGTGGTCATCGAGAACGGCGCGCGGCATCTTTCGGGCGAGCTCACGGTGAGCGTCATGCGCGTGCTGCAGACCGTCGGCGGCCGGATGATCTTCGCGCAGCCCAAGGGCGAGCTCGCGGAGCCACGCCGACCGCGCGCCATCGATCGCTAGCATGCCGGCCGGCTGCGCGATCCTCGCTGCGGGGAGCTCGACCCGCGCCGGGACCGATAAGGTGGGCGCGGACCTCGGCGGGCAGCCGGTCCTTGCGTGGTCGCTCGCCGCGGCGCTCGCGTCAGGGTCGTTCTCCCGCATCGTCGTCGTGACGAGGGCCGATCGGGTTGCCGCTGTCGAGGCGATCGTGCGGCCACGCGCGCCGGACGCGAGGGTCATCGAGCGCCGTCGCGGGTCTGCCGCTCGCGGACACCGTGCGTCGCGCCGATGAGGCCGGCGCCGCGGTGGAGGAGCTCGCGCGCGAGGGGCTCTGGTCGGCGCAGACTCCCCAGGCGTTCCGGCGCGACCTGCTCGAGCGCGCCCGCGCCGCCGCCGGAGATCGGACGTTCAGCGACGACGCGGCGGCCGTTGCGGCCGCCGGGCTCCCGGTGCGCATGGTCCTGGGAGAGCGCCGGAATCTGAAGATCACCACCACCGAAGACCTCGGCTACGCCCGCGAGCTCGTCGCCAAGGGCCTCGTGGGGATCCCCGCGCTGCAACCCCGATGAGCCAGACGACGCGGGTCGGGCTCGGGTACGATATTCACCGTCTCGCGGCGGGCCGCCGCCTGGTCTTGGGCGGTGTCGCGATCGAGCACCCGACGGGGCTCGTGGGCCACTCCGACGGTGACGTCCTCCTTCACGCGGTCATGGACGCGGTCCTCGGAGCGGCCGGTCTCGGCGATCTCGGATCGCACTTCCCGAGCGACGACCCGCGGTTCGCGGGCGTGGACAGCGCACAGCTGCTGCGCCAGGTCGGGTCGAAGGTCCGCGAGGCGGGCTACAGCGTCGTGTCGATCGACGCGACGGTCGTCGCGGAGGCGCCGCGCCTGGTCGCGCACCTCCCCGCGATGCGTCGGGCGGTCGCCGCCGGCCTCGCTCTCGTGGACGAGAACGTGAGCGTCAAGGCGAAGACGAATGACGGTGTGGGCCCGATCGGAACGGGCGAAGCGATCGCCGCGTTCGCGGTGGCACTCGCGACGAAGTAGCGCCCACGTGGCGCCAGGGAGAAACGAGATACAGCGGTCCGGCCTCCCGCAGATACGCATGTACGACAGCGCATCACGAACGATCCGGCCGTTCGAGCCGCTTCGGCCGCGTCGGGTCGGCATGTACAACTGCGGACCGACGGTCTACGACTGGCAGCACATCGGGAACCTCTACAGCTACATCGTGGCGGACGTCGTGCGCCGGACGTTCGAGTACTTCGGTTTCGAAGTGAAGCAGGTGATGAACATCACCGACGTCGGTCACACCGTCGACGACGTCGACGAGGCGGAAGACAAGATGGAGATCGCGGCGAAGCGCGAGCGGAAGGACCCGCTGGACCTCGCGGCGACCTACACGAAACAGTTCATCGTCGACCGGCACAAGCTGAACATCCTCGATCCGGAAGTGATGCCGAAGGCGACCGATCACATTCCGCAGATGATCGAGCTCATCCAGCGTCTCCTCGACAAGGGGAACGCCTACGTCGCCGCGGACGGCGTGTACTTCGACATCACGACCTTCCCCGGCTACGGCACCCGCCTCAACGCCGAGCCCCCCGACGAACGGAAGGCCGGGGCGCGCGTCGAGGTGAACGCGAACAAGCGCCACCCCTTCGACTTCGCGCTCTGGCGGGCGGCGAAGCCGAACGATCTCCAGCAGTGGGACTCGCCCTGGGGCCGCGGCAACCCGGGGTGGCACATCGAGTGCTCGGCGATGTCGATGAAGTACCTCGGCGAGACTTTCGACATCCATTCCGGCGGCGAGGACCACCTCTTCCCGCATCACGAGTGCGAGATCGCCCAGTCGGAGGCCGCGACTGGAAAGCGGTTCGTCGACTACTGGATGCACGTCCGCTTCCTGCGCGTCGAGGGACAGGGCATGCACAAGTCGATCGGGAACACGTATCTCCTGTCGCAGATCGAGGAGTGGGGCTACGACCCGCTCGCGTTCCGGCTGCTCGCGCTCGGCAGCGGCTACCGCAAGCCGCTCGACTTCACCCGGGCGGGCATGGACGCGGCGCAGAGCCGGCTCGAGCGCTGGCGGCGCACGATCGCCGCCGCCTACACGGCCACGGGCGGCAAGACGACCGAGCCGGAGCCCGATTTCGGCGTCCGTGCGGGATTCACGAGCGCGCTCGCGGAGGACTTCAACACCCCGAAGGCCCTCGCCGCCGCGGAGATGGCCCTCGAGCTCGCCGGAACGGACGATGTCGCGACGCGGGAGCGCGCGCTCTGGCTGCTCTTCGACATGGACAGGGTCTTCGGGCTCTCGCTGCAAGAGTCGGCGGCGACGAAGGAAGAGCTCACCGAAGAGGCACGACGCCTCGTGCACGAGCGCGAGGACGCGCGGCGTGCCGGCGACTACGCGAAGAGCGACCGGCTGCGTGTCGAGCTGCTCGAGCGACACGGCATCCAGGTGAAGGACACAAAAGATGGGACGCGCTGGGAGCGCGTCGCCCCGAGGGAGCGTGACCATGGACGAGTCTGAGCGCACCGAAGGCGAGCCCGAGGCGGCCCACGAGCCGCCAAAGGCGGCGAACGAGGGTGGCGGGACGCCCCCTCCGCCGCAGTCCCCCGGCGGAGGCGGCGACTTCGATCCGAACCGTCGGCGCGGACGCCGGGGGCGGCGCGGTCGCGGTGGCGGCGGATTCACCGGGCAGCGACCCCAGTTCGGCGCGCCCCGACCGCAGTTCGGCGCGCAGCGCCCGCCCTTCGGTGGCCAGCAGTTCCGGCCCCAGCAGCAGTTCCCACGCGAAGACAGCGAGCAGGCCCGCGAGCTTGGTGCGTATGAGCGGCGTCAGGCGCAGCGCCAGCGCGGTGGCCAGCCTTGGCTGCGCGGCGGTTCGGCACCGCGCGGAGCCGGCGGTTGGCGGGGCCCACGCGGCGGGCAGCAGGGCTACGCGGAGACGATCCGGCGGGTCACCTCGGGCCCGCGCACGACGGCGCCGTCGCATGCTCCAGCCGGCGAGCCCATCGCCGGTCCGCACGCGATCCTCGAAGCGATCCGCGCGGGGCGCAACGTACGACGGCTCTACGTCTCGGAGGACCGCAGCCTTCGGACAGGCGCCGTGAACGATCTCATCACCGAGGCGCAGCAGCGCCGCATCTTCGTGCGGTACGTCGACAAGATGGAGATCGCGCGGCTCTCGCCGGTGGAGAACCATCAGGGCGTCGTCGCGATCGTCGAAGGCAAGCCGGGTGTCGAGCTCGACGAGCTGCTCCTGCACATCGAGACGAGCTCGGACCCCGCGCTCGTTCTCGTCGTCGACTCTCTACAGGACCCGCAGAATTT
>VBFI01000135.1 GCA_005889275.1 Chloroflexota bacterium
TACCACTCGGCCTGGGTCGAAGGCGACAGCATCTATGGCGACGGCGTCGTCAACGACAAGGGCCCGATGGCCGCGTTCCTCGTCGCGGCGAAGGCGATCAAGGAATCGGGTCAGTCGCTGAAGGGCGATCTCATCGTGAGCGCGGTGTGCGGCGAGATCTCACGCGAGCCGGTCGAGGAATGGCAGGGGCCGCTCTTCATGAGCAAGGACCTCGGCGTGCGCTTCATGGTCACGCACGGCGTCGTCGCCGACTACGCGCTGGTCGCCGAAGGCACGGGCTTCGGCATCGTCGGCATCGAGCCGGGCAAGGCGCACTTCAAGGTCACGATCCTTACCGACACCCCGCGCTACTACACGCCGTACCTTCCGCGCCCGACCGGCCTTGCCGATGCGCCGAACGCGATCGTACGCGCGAGCGCCGCGATCGCGGCGTTCGAGGAGTGGGCGTACGGCTACCAGCAGCGGAACACCTACCGAGGCGCGATGGGAACCATCGTCCCAAAGGCGAGCGTGAACGCGATACGCGGCGGCTATCCGTTCAATCTCACCAGTGCGCCGCAGGTGGCCGCGTTCTACGTCGACACCAGGATCCTTCCCGGCGCGAACCCGATGGACGTTCGCGACGAGCTGCGCGCGGTGCTCCGGACGGTCGGAATCGAAGGGACCGTGGAGCTCTTCGTCTACCGCCCGGGCTTCGAGGCGAAGGGTGCGGAGCGACTCATCGATACGATCAAGCGCTGCCACGCGCAGACATTCCCGACGCCGCCTGCGATCGTCGGCGATCCCGTCACGAGCATGTGGCGGGACACGAATGCCTTCAACGAGCTCGGGATACCTGCGATCAGCTACGCACCCCGGGCAACAAGCCACGCCACGACGAAGTCATTCAAGCTGAAGGACCTGACCGATGCCGCCCTCGTCTACGCGCGCATAGCGATGGATCTCTGCGACCAGGAGCGCCCGAAAGCGGTCCCACTGGGCGCTCATCCCGACCGCTCCATCGCGGCCTCCGTCAACCAGCCTCTTCGGTAACGCCGAGGCTGGATTGGATCCAGTTAGTCGATCGCGTCAAGCAAGAGGTGCGTCTGATCGCGGAGGAGCGTGCGTGCTCCCGGCTACGCGCGGGTGCGTCCCAAGCCGCGAGCTTTCGCGAACCCAGGATCGCCTGCGTCGGCCTCGGCCTGAACGAAGTCGGCCAGGAAGCGCAGCTGTGGGACGAGCGTCTCTGTGTCGGCGTTCCTCAGCGGCCGTCGGCCCGGCGCTACCGCTCGGAGAACACCAGGCTCTTGATGACGACCGGAACGACGAGCTTCTCCGGGATCATCGCACCGAGGTCGATGAAGTCGAGGTCCGACAGCGCGATCTGATCAACGCACACGAGCGGTGAGGGAACGTCGAGCTCGTCCTTGAGCATCTGCCCGACGATCCCGGCCAGGTCCGCATCGAGGACCACGACGAGCGGACTCGCCGCCAGCAGATCCCGGGTCCCGTCGGCGATACCCGCGCAGAGCTCGCGCAGCGCACCGTAGGCGGGCCCGTGGCGCCAGCGCACCGCGAGAGCGAAGCGGCCGTCCTCGCGATCGAGACGAGCCACGCCGCGGCGGATCTCGTCCGCGATGGCCCGAGCATCGGCGGTCTCCGGCCGGACCGCGACGGCGGCGAGATCGCGTAGCGGCAACAGTCCCGGATCCGTCAGGAACAGCGTGTCGCCGCTCACCTGCACGCTGTATTGCGACGCTCCGATGCACGTGGCGCGAATCGATTCGACCGGACGCAGGACCTCGAACGACTCGAGGCGTCGCGCGATGGCGCGGCCGAGCCGGAGGCCGAGGTCGCCGAATTCGTTCGTCTCCCAGCCGTTGATGTACTCGCCGACCCCGCCGGAGAAGACCAGCACGTGGAACGGTCCGCGCGCGACCAGCGGCTCGGTGAGCCACGGCGCGGGGTCGTCGAACCGCATGCCGAGCGGCACGCGGAGCGCCAGGTCCGCGATCCGTCGGGCGATCGCGTCCAGGGCGCCTTCGTCGCGTATGTCGCCAACGGCGATCCGCACGCCGGCCTCCTTGGCGACCCGCGCGCCGGCGCGAGTGACGGCGCGGATCTTCCCGGCGCCGTCCCACGACAGCAGGCGCGCGCCGACGTCGATGGCGGCCGTCTCCTCGACGCGCCCACTGCGACAGAGTGCGAGCTTCGTCGTGCCGCCGCCGATGTCGACGTTCAGCACGAGAGGCGTCGCGGCGTCGCGCGAGAGCGCGACCGCGCCCGATCCGTGCGCGGCGAGCAGGCTCTCAAGGTGATGGCCCGCTGTCGCGCAGACGAACTTCCCAGCTTCACCGCTGAAGAGCTGCACGATCGCGGACGCGTTCTCCTTCCGCGCGGCTTCGCCGGTCGTGATCACCGCGCCGGTGTCGACGTCGTCCGGGGACCAGCCCGCCTCGCCGTACGAGCGTTCGATGAAGGTGCCGAGCGCATCGGTGTCGATGCGGCGCTCAGAGACGTACGGGGTGAGCATCACGTCGGAGCGGTGAACGACCTTCCGCTCGACGACGGCGTAGGCGCTCGAGAAACGGATGCCCTGACGCTCTAGTCCGAGCTCCGAGAAGATGAGGTGCGACGTCGTCGTGCCGATGTCGATTCCGACGGTCCGCAGGCGCAGGCGCTCGGTCGCAACGTTGCCGGCCTCGTCATCAGGGTCGTGCCCGTGACCGTGATGATCCGCGCGATGCGGATGCGCCGGGCTCAGCGGGAGCTAGACGCGGACCGGAAACCCGTCCATCCGTACCTGCACGCCGTTCGCCGCGCAGCGCTCGACGTAGGTGCGATGGATCTTCGGGTCCTGGTCCTCGTACTCGATCTGGTTGCCGCCCTCACTAACGTCCTTGTCGACGCCCTGGTTGTCCAGGTACTCGGCCAGCTTCCACTTGTTGCCGCCCCAGCGGATCGCGAGGTAGCGCGCCGGATCGTTTCCGGTGTTGAAGTGCTGATGCCACCAGCGTCCGGGTGGAACGAAGAGCGTGCCGGTCCTCCAGTCCACCTCGGTCCACTCGTCACCGTTCTCGCGCCACATGTACGAGTAGCCCGACCCGTTCAGAAGGATGACGTGATAGCCCGGCCCGTGCCGGTGACACTTCTTGTACGTGCCGACCGGGAACTCGGAGACGTGGGACACCATCGTGTTGTTCGCGAACTCGAAGCGGATGTTCTTGCCGCCCGCGCCGCGCTCGAGCCAGTCCTTGAGCTGAAAGCGACGAACGTCGGCGACGAAGTTCGTCTCCCAGACCCGGCCGGTGTAGAGCGTGCCGGCGCCGTCGAAATACTCCTTGCGCCCGTCATAGCGGTCACTGAAGACGTACGGGCAGTTGAACATGAAGTCGCTGTTATGGAGGAGATTCATCATGATCGGCATCGTCGTCACCGCGAGAAGGCGCGCGGGCAACGAGCCCGATCCGTTGTGCAGGCGGTGGATCGTGTTGAGTGGGACGGAGAAGAGACTGCCCTCCTGCCACTCGAAGCTTGCTGGCTTCTCGCCCTCGTTCCACACCTCGCACGTGCCGCGGCCGTTCAGGACGAAGAAGTACTCCTCGAAGAGGTGCTTCTCGGGCGCGCTCGACTTGCCCGGTTCGAGCTCGATGAGGTATGCGTTGTCGGTGTCCTCGGCGCCCCCGAGACGGATGTAGGCACCGCGCGCGTCGAGCCTCGGCCACCTCACGAGCTCGGCCTTGCGGAGATCGGCAACCGCGACCCCGGTGTAGACCGGAATGCCCTCGGTCTCGAGGAAGAGCTCGTACGCGCCGCGTCCCCAGAACGAGGGGCGCTGCTGCTCTTTGCTGGTGGCGGGGGTGGTCTCGGTCATCTTCATACCTCTCGCTTGCCCGATGTCATCGCACACTCACTCGCGCGTCCATCGTATCGCGATGAAATAATCGGTGCCCCGAGGAGGCGCCGCGTGCTGCAGGAATTCGCGAAGACGATCCATCTTGCCGCGACTCCCGATGCGGTGTGGGACTCGAGCTCGTGGTCGAGCGTGACGCGCGACGCATGCGCGTGAGCGCTGCAGGCGAGGATCGCCAGGTGGCGTCGCGGATCACGGCGACGATCGAGATCGTGGTCGAGCCCGACGACGGAGGAACGTCGCTCGGCGTGACCGGTCGGTTCGAGGTCACCGGCCGCGTGGCGACGGTCGGCGCCGGCGCCATCCGCAAGAAGGGTGACCGCATCCTGCAGGAGTTCTTCGACAACGCTGGTACGGAGCTCGGCGGTCGCGGGCCCGCGATCGAGCCGGTAGAGTCGCCGTCGTGACGCCACGTATCGATGCGATCGATGCTCCGACGCTTCGACGTCCATAGAGTCACCTCCATCGCGGAGGCGGTGGATGCGCGGCAGCGTTTTGGAGAGGACGCCGCGATCTACGCAGGCGGCACCGAGCTCCTCCTTGCGATGAAGATGGGCGTCGCGCGATGGCCGCATCTCATCGACGTGAAGGCGATACCCGCCCTTGGCCGGATCACCGCGACGAACGACGCCCTGCGGATTGGCGCGACGGCCACGCACTGGGACATCGAGCGGAACGCTCTCGTCGGAGGCGCGTTGCCTGCGCTCGCCCGGCTGGAGGCGAACGTCGCGAACGTGCGTGTGCGCGCGGCCGGAACGCTGGCTGGAAACCTCGCGTTCGGCGAGCCGCACGCCGATCCGCCCTCCATGCTCATCGCGCTCGGCGCGCGCGTCGTCCTCGAGGGGAAGTCCGGGACGCGCTCGGTCGCAGTCCACGAGTTCATCACGGGCATGTACCAGACCGCCCTCGCGGGGGACGAGATCATCGTCGCGATCGACATCCCGCTTCCTGCCAAGGACGTGCGGGTCGCATACGTGAAGTTCCAGATCCTCGAGCGACCGAGCGTTGGTGTCGCCGCGCTGGGGACCGTGCGTGACGGCCGCTTCGTCGGCGCGCCAACGGTCGTCGTCGGTGCGGTGGACGAGGTGGCGCGGGCGGTGCCGACGGCGCAGTTCGCCGGCGCGGACGCGCGCGACGCCCGGACGCTCGACGCCATCGCCGAGGCGGCCCGCGCCGCGGTCGAGCCCACCGCGGACCTGGCGGGCAGCGTCGAGTTCAAGCGGCACCTCGTCGGTGTCTTCACTCAGCGTGTGTGCGCCACGCTCGCAGCGCAGGCGTCGTAGCGGTGGGCAGCCGCGAGATCCATCTCCGGGTGAACGGCGGCGAGCGGCGCGTCGTGATCGAGGATCAGACGTTGCTCATCGAGCTCGTCCGCAGCCTTGGTCTGGTCGGCACGAAGCTCAGCTGCGACTCCCAGGTCTGCGGCGCGTGCACCGTGCTCCTCGACGGCCGTCCAGTGAGCTCGTGCACGACACTCGCGATCGAGGCGGACGACAAGCCGGTGGTGACGATCGAGGGGCTGGCGGACGGGGCGAAGCTCCATCCGCTCCAAGAAGCGTTCATCGAACGGTTCGCTTTCCAGTGCGGCTACTGCACGCCGGGGATGATCGTCTCGGCGAAAGCGCTCCTCGACGCGTATCCCGAGCCGGATGTGGCGACGGTGCGGCACTGGATGGACGGCAACATCTGCCGCTGCACGGGCTATCAGACGATCGTCGAGGCGGTGCTCGACGCGGCCGAGCAGATGCGGGGCGCCCCGTGAAGCAGGCGCACCGCGTCGTCGGGACGCCCGCGCGGCGCGCGGACGGCGTCGCCAAGGTGACCGGCGCGGCGCGCTACGCGGTCGATCTCTCGGTGCCGGGGATGGCGTACGCGGCCGTCGTCCGCTCGACGCGGGCGCACGCGAAGATCACGGGCATCGACCGCACGGCGGCCGCCGCGAGTCCGGGAGTGATCCGCGTCCTGATCGGAGATGACCTCCTGGCCGCGGGCCTGACTCCGTACTACGGCCATGTGGTCCTCGATCACCCGGTCCTCGCGATCGAGCGGGTCCGCTTCCACGGCGAGCCGGTCGCGGTCGTCGTCGCGGAGACCAAGCGCGAGGCCGCCGAGGCCGCCGAGCTGGTCGACGTCTCGTACGAGGATCTCCCCGCCGTGATCGACGCGGACGAGGCGCTCAAGCCGGACGCGCCCGTCCTCCACGAGCGCCGTGGGGAGCGCGTCGGGGACGAAGGGATGGACGAAGGCGAGAAAGGCCTTGTCGGCAACGTGTGCGCGATCGCGCGTGTCGGGTGGGGCAACATCGACGAGGCGCTCGCGCGCGCGCATCTCGTCGTAGAGGGCGAGTACCGCTATCCGATGCTGTACGGCTACGCCATGGAGCCGTACAACGCGCTGGCGTTCTTCGACCAGGGCGATCTGGTCGTCTTCTCGACCGCGCAGCACGTCTACATGGTCCGCCGTGACCTCGCGCGGATGTTCCACCTGCCGCTCGCGCGCGTTCGCGTGAGCGCGCCGTATGTCGGAGGCGGATACGGCACGAAGTCGTACACCAAGGTCGAAGGTATGACCGCCGCGGCCGCGTTCTTCACCGGCCGCGCCGTGAAGCTCGACCTCAGTGTCGAGGAAGCGATGCTCACGACACGCTCCGCCTCGGCGCACATCCGCGCACGCTCCGCGTTCACGAAGGATGGGATGCTCCTGGCGCGCGATTTTCAGATCGTGATGAACAACGGCGCCTACACCGACAACACACCACTCGTGAACTCGAAGACCGCGAACCGCTGCTTCGGCCCGTACCGGATACCCGCGCTGCGCGTGATCGCGCGCTCGGTCTTCACGAACACTGTGCCGTCGAGCTCGCTGCGCGGCTTCGGCGCGCCGCAGGGCAACATCGCGGGCGAGCTGCAGATGGACGAGGCGGCGGCGAAGCTCGGCCTCGATCCGGTCGAGCTGCGGCTGCGCAACCTCGTCGGGCCCGGCGAGGAGTTCATGCCCGGTAAGCGGCCGCTCGACGCGGATCTCAAGGACGACCTCCGCTGCCTCGCGTCGGCGCTCGAGTGGCCGGGAACGAGGATCGGGCGCTCGATCGGACTCGGCGTGTCAGCGTCGGACGCGGGCGCGTATCCCACATCGACCGCGGCAGTGCGCATCCACTCCGATACGTCGGTCACGCTCTTCACCGGTTCGACCGAGCTGGGGCAAGGCTCCCGGACGGTACTCGCGCAGATCGTCGCGGAAGAGCTCGGCGTGCCGCTCGAGAGCGTGGGTGTCGTGAACGGCGATACCGGTGTCGTCACCTACGAGCGGACGACGGGCGCGAGCCGGACGACAACGATCACCGGCCGAGCGGTACAGGAAGCGTGTCGCGACGCTCGCCGGCGCGTGCGCGAGCTCGCGGTGCAAGCGTTCGACCTGCCGACCAGCGAGATCGAGGACACCGCAGGCGGGATCCGCGCGCGCGGCCGTGGGTTCAGCTACGGCGAGGTCATTGAGAAGTGGTTCGGTGCGGGCGGTGAGGTCCTTGGGCACGGAGCGGTGCGGCGCGCGGAGGGTTTCGCGAAGATGCCACCCTTCTACGAGATCGGCTGCACTGGCCTCGAGCTCTCGGTGGACCGCGAAACCGGTCAAGTGCACGTGACGAAGCTCACAACCGTGGGCGACGTCGGATTCGCGATCAACCCCGCGCTCGTCCATGGTCAGGACGCCGGCGCCGCAATGATGGGTCTCGGCGCGGCGCTGCACGAGGAGCTCATCTACGAGGGCGGGCAGCTCGTGAATCCGAACGTCGTCGATTACCGAGTGCCGCGCTTCAGCGACATTCCCGACGAAATGGTCCACCTGCTCGCCGAACGCCTTGATGGATCCGGCCCGTTCGGCGCCAAGGGCGCCGGCGAGGGTGCCGGGAACACGGTCGGGAGCGCGACCGCATCAGCCATCGGACGACTGCTGGGGATCTTCCCGCGCGAACTGCCCGCGACGCCGGAGAGAGTCTGGCGGCTGATCCGTGAGGCCGAACGGGTGCGGACGCGCAAGACCGAGTAAGGACAGCGAAGGACGGGCGCCGGACGAAAGACGCGGCGGGGCGGTCCATTTTTCTGCTGGCTCTTTCGCCTCGGCACGAAGCCCCGGTTATTTCGCGCCAGCACGCAGGGAGTCGGACGGCCCGCTAGGAGATCGGCTCACCCCGTCGTGGGTTCTGTCTGGGTAAGACGACGGATAGCAGTGCGCCGCCGAGGACCGCGAAGGTCGCGCCGTACGCGAACGTCGCTCCCGGTCCGGCGCGGTCCCACAGTTGCCCGCCGACGGTGCCTGCGACGAGCGCGGCGAGTCCCACCACCGTACCGAAGAGGCCGACCGCCGATCCGCGCAGCGTGTCGGGAGCGAGGTCCACGGCGAGGGCTTTGCCCAGCGCGCGGAACGCGCCCTGGTAGATGCCATACAGAAGGAACAGCAGCGCGAACGCCGCGCCTGTCGTGGTGGTCGCGAACCCGCCGAAAGCGAGCGCGAGCATCGCGAACGCGGCGACCAGAAGGCGCTTGCGCCCGAACCGGTCCGATAGCCGTCCAATGGGATAGGACACGAGCGCCGCGACGAGGTTGTAGGCGGCGTAGACGAGAAGCGTCTGCTCCGTCCGAAG
>VBFI01000136.1 GCA_005889275.1 Chloroflexota bacterium
GATCCGCTCCGACGCTCGCCCCGATCGCGCCGCGGACGATGAGCCGGCAAAGCGCGCGGCGAGCACCTCATTCCGTCAAGGGCTGGTGAGCAATCTCACGAACCCGAAGATGGCCGTCTTCTTTCCAAGCCTGCTCCCGCAGTTCGTGTCGCCGGGCGGCGCGCCGTTCCTCGTGCTGCTCGCGCTCGGCCTGACGTTCTGCGTCATGACCCTTGCGTGGCTCACCGCCTACGCGGTCGTCGTCGCGAGGGCCGGCGACGTGCTGCGCCGATCCGCCGTGCGCCGCGCGATCGAGGGGCTCACCGGCGCCGTGCTTGTCGCGTTCGGGATCCGCGTCGCGACGACCGCGCGATGAGCTCTCGCAGGACGCGCCGCCCCTCGTAGCGCGTAGCCACGCATGGACGGAAGGGCACGGTGCGTGCTGGAGTGTGGTCGTGCTGCCGATCGGTTTTGTTTTTGCTTTCATCGGGCGACAGCTCGGCCGCGTGCTCACGCTCGCGTTCAACTGGGCGACGATCGTCCTCTTCGGGCGCGTCCCGAGAAGTAGGGAGCTCTACCTGTCCGGGATGGCCGGAGCGGCGGTGGCCTGGCCGATCGTCATCGCGGGGATCGCGTTTCCGTCCTTCGCGACGTTCCTGCTAGGGCTCGTCACGGTCCCCGAGTGGCTCCATCCGTGGGTGCGTCTGGGGATGCTCGTGCTCGCGGTGATCCTTCCACTGATCGCCGGGTTCCTGTCGTCGCGCCTTCCCGACGAGGGAGCGCGCCCGCGCGGGCGCGATCTCGTCGGCGCGATCGCGCGCGGGTATCCGAACTCACTCGCGCTCTTCGTCGTCATCGTGTGGATGATGTTCGTCGCGCCGCTCGGAAGGATCCGCGCGCTGATCAAGCGATGGGAGTCCGTCCACGTTCCGATCGCGGTCAAGCCCGGCGGCTACGACGTCGTCTTGAACGATCTCGCAGGTGCGCTCAGCCGCGCGGGGATCGCGGTACGCCGGCGCCGTGCCTCATGGGCGTACGAGCTACCCGGAAAAGTCCTTGCCCTTCTCGGCGGCGATGCCGTCCGCGCGCTCGTCCCGCAAAGGCTCTGGCGGCTCGTGGGCGATGGATTCGAGATGACCCTCCATCCAACAGATCTCTCGCTGCTCGGCCGATCGCGGATCCTCTCGCACGCGCGCGCGGCGATCGTGCGCGAGCTCACGTTCACCGAGGCGTACCAGACCTGGTCGAAGGAGGCCCAGATCATCGAGGACCGCATCACCAACGCCGCAAGGGGAGCGGACGACCTCGATGCGATCGGCGCGGTCTTGAAGACAGCCGACCTCGACTTCGAGGAGTGGGAGATCCTCTACCGGCTTCTGCTGCAGGTCCGGCTGCGGCTCAGCCCGACCGAGACCGACAGCCTCACCGCCGCGGAGGACGGGATCTCACCGCTTCGCGAGCGCGCCGCGGCGGCGGTGCGCGTGCTCGCGGGTCAGCGGAACGGCCATGGGGGCCGATCCGCTGGCGGCGCGGGCTGACCATCGCGCACGCCCCGCGCGGAGGCGGGGCGCGCACCAAGCGATCGCTGCCTTCAGGACGGAGCCGCGCGCTCTAGAGCACCGGTCGTGCCAGCGAAGGGTCCGCACGCGCCGCCGCGTAGAGGCGCGCCAGGTTCTCGCGCGGCGCCTGGTAGAAGCGCTCGAGCGCGGGCGCTTCGGCCCACGCGGGCCGGGTCATCGGCAGCTGAGCTCCGCGAGCGCTCGCAAGCGCAGTCACCGCGGGCTTGGGGCTGCCATCCGCCCGCCACAACCCGAAGTGGCGCTCGTGCGGCGCGGCGTCGAGCGGCGGCTCGTGCCAGATCGCTCGCGGGTAGTCGCTGAAGCACCACACCAGACCGCCGATCGCTCCCGCGCCGCGCAAGCGCCCGAACGCGCGCGTGGTGTACTCCGCGGCGTCGCCCTCGTGGAGGAGCATCGCGCCCGCGACGCGCGCCGCCTCCTCATCGTCGCCTTTCGTCGCCGCCCCGAATTCGGCGAAGAGCACGTCCTTCCCACCGAGCCATCGCGTGAGGTCGGCGGCGAAGCCGAGGAGGGCGTCGTCGACCGGCCCCGCGCACCATGACGTGTAGATCGGATAGGCGTGCATCGAGAGGATGTCGCACACGGCCGCCGCCTCCGCAGGTCCGATCTTCCGGTCCTCCTCGAGGTCCTCCATGTGGAGGCCGAGCGTCAGATGGCACGAGGGATCGACCGAGCGGATCGCGCCCGCGATCCGGTCCAGCCAGCGTCTGCCCGCCTCGCGCGTGGGCGGGACGCAGCAGTTCGAGTTTTCGTTCCCAAGATCCCAGCCCCAGAGGGCGGGATGGCCGGCGAGCGCGCGGGCGCACTCGCGCGCGAGCAGCGCCTGAGCATCGCCGACCAGCTCGTCCGCGTACCAGTTGCGGATGGCTCGCCCGACGACCCGGTCCTTTGACACGACGCGGAATCGCCCGGAACCGGCGGCGCCGAGCGCCCACTCGGGGATGAAGTTCGCGCCGCTCATGTGACCGGTGAAGAGCGTCGGAATGATCACCAGGCCCTGCCGGCCGGCGGCGTCGGCGACGGCGCGAAGCAACGCGAGCGCCGCCTCCGAGACCGTGTCGGATCGGGGCTGAAAGTCCTCCCACAGCAGGAAGAAACGGATCGTGTCGCCGCCGGCGGCGCGGATCTCGGCGAAGTCGCGCGACACCTGCTCGCGGTCGAAGCGGCGCCACCAGCGCATCGCCGTCGCGGCGGGCCAGTAGTTCACGCCGACGCGGAAGCTCCCGCTCACACGACGTGGGCGCCCGCGAGGACCCGCTCGTAGACGCGGAGGTAGTCGTCCACCATCCGATCCCGGCTGAATCGTTCGGCGGCCCGCGTGCGCACGCCGCGCCGGTCGAGGGAGCGGGCGCGATCGACCGCCGCGATCGCGCCGGCGACGTCGTCGACGACGAAGCCGGTGACGCCCTCGTCGATCACCTCGGGCACCGACCCGCGACGGCGGGCGATCACCGGCGTCCCACAGGCCATCGCTTCGATCATCGAGAGGCCGAACGGCTCGGGGAACTCGACGAGGTGCAGGAGCGCTACCGCTGAACCGAGGAGTGTGTCGCGATCACGAGGACCGATCGGACCGACATAACGGACGGCTTCGCCGTCCAGGCGCGGGGCGATCTCCCGGTCGAAGTATTCGCGGTCGTGCACGATCCCGGCGATCACGAGCGGGAGCCCGACCGCCTCGGCCACGGCGATGGCGTCGGCGACGCCCTTGTCCGGATGGATGCGACCGAGGAACACCAGCCGGCGGCCAGGTCCGTCGCGGAACGTGAAGTCCGAGAGATCGATGCCGTGATAAACGGTCGCGGCGTAGCTCAGATCGGGGTCGCGGTCGGCGTCGCTGATCGAGACGTACGCGACGCGGTCGTCGTAGCGTCGGTAAACGGTGCGGATCCGATCCGAAGAAAAACCGTGGATCGTCGTCACGAGCGGGGTCGAGATGAGCCGCGAGTACGTCAGCGGAAGAAAGTCGTAGTGGTTGTGGACAAGGTCGAGCGCGCCGGCATGCTCGAACGCGTTCGCGAGATGGAGGGCCTCCCAGACCTTCGCGTCGAGCGTGGGGTCCTCCATCAGTGGCCGCGGGCAGACCGCGTCAAGCCGCGCCGACGTGACGCTATCCGCGGTCGCGAACA
>VBFI01000137.1 GCA_005889275.1 Chloroflexota bacterium
GCCACGCGACTCGACGAACTCCTTGAAGCGGTTCAGGTCGCCCTGGACGCGGAGGTCGTCCGCGCCGAGCACGTCTCCGACACGCTCGATGACACCCTCGGGCTCCCAATGGAGCTCGAGCTCGATCCTCGTCTTGTCCTGGCCGAGCGGCTGAAAGCGGACGGTGCCCTCGTTTCGCGCTCCGGCGATGCTCCGCCAGGCGATCACCTGATCGGGCACCTGCTGGTAGATCTCGGCATCCCATTCCTGGACCTTGCCCCCGACTTTGGCGCGCCAGTGCAGACGCTTGTCGTCCTGCTGCTTTACCGACTCGACGCCTTCCATGAATGGCGGGAAGTCCTCGAACTGGGTCCATTGGTCG
>VBFI01000094.1 GCA_005889275.1 Chloroflexota bacterium
CGCGGTGGCGTCCGCGAGTTCTTCGACCCGCGGACCGCGGAGGGCGAGGGCGCGAAGGACTTCGCCTGGACGTGTCTGGCCGCCGATCTCGCGGCCGCTCCGACGAGATCGCCCGCGAGCACGTCGGTCTAACGACCGACGAAGACCGCGGCCGGCGAGGGCAGGTGAGCCCACCTCCGAATCCCGACTCCTTCTTTCGTGTGCGGGACCGCGTCGTCGAGCTCAAAGTCCATCGGCTCCTGTGGAGCGGTGACCACCCGGAGAACTCGCTCTCGGCGCTCGGCGAGTGCGCGCGCGAGCGCGTCATCCGCGCCGAGATCGATCTCGCGATGCTCCGCGATCGCGATTTCGCGCTGCTCCATGACGATCGCCTCGAGAAACGCACCACGGGTCGGGGCCGGGTGAGCGCCGCGAAGGCCGCCGAGCTCGGCCGCGTGCGCTTCAAGGGGACCGACGAGCGGCCGGCGCTTCTCAGCGAGTTCGTCGCGGTCCTGGCGCGCGCACCGTACCCGCGGCTCGTCGAGCTCGACATGAAGGACGAGGAGCCTCTCCCATGGGCGCGGATCGAGGAGCTCGCGCGGCTCGTGCAGCCCGTGAAGGCGCGCGTCGTCTTCGGCAGTCCGGCGGACTGGAATCTGCGCAGGCTCCTCGCGGTCGATCGGTCCCTTCCCGTGAGCCTCAACCCACACAGCTACATCGACTTCGGCGAGCGCGGCGGCCATCTGCGGCGCGGCGCGTACGGCTACCAGGATGCGCATCCACTGGCGGGGCGCCGCTTCACCAGCGCGGCCGATTACCTGCGGGATCGCTTCGGCGGCGTGCTGCGCCTCGTCCCCGGGATACGCGAGGTGCACGTCCGCTCACGGATGTTCGAGCGCATGCTCGAGGATGTCCCGACGGCCGCCGACATCTTCCACGCCTTCGACGTGAAGCTCGACGTCTGGACGCTCGACGCGGGCACGGCGCGCTGGCGCGAACGATTCGCTCGGGTCGTCGCCGGGGGCGTGGATATCGTCACGACGAACACCGCGCCGGCCCTGGCGGCCGCCGGCCGGAAGCTCGCCTAGCCTCGGGGCCTCTCGTCGCCGGCGAACGCGCGCGCTCTCGTGAACCGCAGGTACACCGGCTCGTCGCCCAGCCGGAACGCTTTTGGCACCCGCGCCTCGAGCTGGCCGAAGGCCGGGTGACGCCCGAGGAGGCGCTTGTACGCGCCGAAGTTCACGAGCCGCGTGTCGTCGAGCCGGAACGCGTCCGGCGCCGCTTCGCGTAGCACCTCCATGTCCTCGGGCCGGGCCGACACGGTGACGGCGGCCCCGTCGGCGAGACCGTCCGCCTCGACCGGGATGCGCGCGTCGCCGACCTGCGCCACGGGCCTCGCGCCCGCGAGGCGCAGCGTGCCGGTCAACAGGTTGCTCGAGCCGATGAAGTCGGCGACGAAGGCGGTCGCGGGCCGATCGTAGATGTCGAGCGCGTCGCCGACCTGCTGGAGGACGCCCCTGTTCATCACGGCGATGCGGTCGGCCATCGTGAGGGCCTCCTCTTGGTCATGCGTCACGTACACCGTCGTGATCTGCAGCTCCTGCTGGATACGCCGGATCTCGTCGCGCATGCGCACGCGCAGCTTCGCGTCGAGGTTCGAGAGCGGCTCGTCGAGGAGCAGGATCTTCGGTCCGAGAACGAGCGCGCGCGCGAGCGCGACACGCTGCTGCTGGCCACCGGAGAGCTGCGAGGGGTACCGCTTGGTGACGCCGGGGAGGCCGACGACGTCGAGCATCCGCGCCGTGCGGTCGGCGACCTCCGCCTGCGGCAGCCTGCGCAGCCGGAGGCCGAACGCGATGTTGTCGGCGACGGTCATGTGTGGCCAGAGGGCGTAGCTCTGGAACACCATCGCCGTCGGCCGGTGTTCGGGGGGAAGGTCGGTCACGCCCCTTCCGTCGATGAGGATCTGGCCCGCATCCGGCCGGATGAATCCCGCGAGCATGCGCAGTGTCGTCGTCTTCCCGCAGCCTGACGGGCCGAGAAGCGCGACGAACTCGCGATCCTTGATCGCGAGCGAGACGTCGTCGACCGCGGTCGTGTCCTTGTAGCCCTTGGTGACATGCCGGAGCTCGACCTCGGCCATCGCTACACCCGTCCCAGTCCCGCGGCGACGTACTCGCTGTGGAGATAACGCTGGGCGACGACGAGCAGGAGCAGCGATGGCAACGCGAGAAGCACGCTGAACACCGCGGCGACGGGCCGCTGGAAGCTCGAGATGAGCGTGTAGAGGAGCACGGGCATCGTGATGTAGTGCGGCGTGCCGACGATGAGCGTCCCTTGCGCCTCGTCGACCGAGGCGAGGAAGCTGAAGAGTGAGGCGACGATGATCCCGGGCAGCGCGAGCGGAAGGACGACCGAGAAGAAAGCGCGCAGCGGCGACGCGCCCGCGTCACGGGCGGCCTCCTCCAGGTGCGGGTCGATGGATCGGAAGGTCGCGGTCGTGATCCAGGTCATGTAGACGAGCGTGCCGATCATGTGCAGGAAGACGACACCCCAGTACGTGTCGATGAGGCCGATCTGGTAGTAGAGGACCGCGAGCGAGACGTAGAGGCCGATCCGCGGGAACGCGTTCGGGATGAGGAAGAGCAGCAGGAGCGTCCGCCGGTAAGGGACATCGAGACGCGCGAACGCGTATCCGGCCGGGATCGCGACGACCGCCGTCAGGAACGTGACGACCGGGGCGATGGTGAAGGACAGGACCATGGCGTCGATGACTCGGGGGTTCTCGAGGACCTCCTGCCACCAGCGGAGCGACCACTGGGTCGGGATGAGGTTCGGCCAGAACCATTCGCCGGCGAACGACCAGAGCACCAGCGTGAGCAGGGGGATGCCGATGAACACGGCGAGCGCCCCGCCGAAGAGCCGCAGCAGCATGCGGCGCATCCGCGGATCGTCGATCCACCACGAGAGCCGGATCGCCGGCATCGCCGGCGCCTGCGCGGCCATCAGCGGATCTCCCGCTTGAACTGCTGCCGCACGTAGTAGACCGCGGCGACGAGCGACAACATGAAGATGGCGACGGCCTGCGTGCTCGCGATGTAGGGCTCGAAGTAGTTCGTCATGTAGTAGACCATCGACACGCCGAGCATCTGCGGCGCGTTCGGCCCGAGCAGGTACGGGACGGTGAAGCCGCCGATCACGCCGAGGAACATGAACGTCACGCCGATGAGCGCGCCCGGCGCGGAAAGCGGTAGGACGATGTGCCGGAAGATCTGCCACGAGGATGCGCCGACGTCGCGAGCGCTCTCGATGAGCGAGTCGGATATCTCGAGGAGGACCGATGAGAGCAGCACCGTCATGAAGGGGAGCGAGAGCCAGACCTGGGTGATGACGATCCCCTTCCAGTCGAAGACGATCTTCGGGAAGGCGCCGTCCGGCAACCCGAACGCCTGCAGGATGCCGTCGACGAATCCGTGGTTCGCGAGGAAGGTGATCATCGCGTAGCTCGCGATCACCGAGGGAATGAAGAGCGGGACGATGTAGATCCGGCCGAGGAGCTTCGCGGTCGGACCCTTCCCGAACCGCAGCGCGAGCGCGATCACGTACGCGATGACGAAGACGATCGCGACCGACGTCACGGCGATGAAGACCGTGAAGATGACGTTGGCGCGCAGCGTGTCGCTGGTGGCCAGCTGCGCGTAGTTATCGAGCCCGACGCGGTAGGTGTAGTTGCCGGCATCGTCGCGGTCGCGCACCGTGAACGACGTGGCGAACGCCTTGATCACGGGTATGAACACGAAGAGCGTGAGGTAGACGAGCGAAGGAAGGACGAGCAGGACGCCGGCCGCGCGCGAACGGTCGAATCGCCGCCGGCGCGGGACGGCGCGAGCGGACGTCACGACCGCCACGCCGTCCCCTCCGGACCTAGCCCCTCGCTACTGCGCGACCTTCTCGTGCCATAGCCGCTGCATGTCCTGACCGTACGTGCCACCCGGCCAGAGGCGGTACTCCTTGTCGGCGCCGGAGAAACGGCTCCGCGCGTCGGAAGGCATGTACTGCCAGTCGATCCCCGGGTATCCGGACATCGCTCCGGTCACGATGAACGACTGCTGCGCCGGGTCGAGCAGGAAGTTGAGGTACTTCATCGCGGCCTGCTTGTGCGTGGCGTTCTTGGTGATGCCGATGTACGCCGCGCCACCGTTGAAGGCCGGATTGATCTGCGTGATCTTCACCGTCTTGGGCAGCTGGCCGGCCGCGAGAGCCTGTGTCGATTGATCCGACCAGACCGAGCCCATCCAGATCTCGCCGCGGTTGAGCAGGTCAAGGGTTCCCGCGTTCCCCTTCGGGTAGACGCCTTTGCTGTAGAGCGACGGGGCGAGGGCCTTCAGCGCCGCGAAGGCCGCATCCCAGTCCTTTTCGTTCGCCGCGCTGAACGGCTGGGTGACGTACTTCTGGTAGTCGCTGTACTTGTAGATCATCGAGATGACGAAAGCGTCGCCGGAGCCGCCGGTGGACGGCTCGTTGTACGCGAACTTGCCCGGGTTCGCCTTGATCCAGGCGAGCAGATCGTCATATGTCTGCGGCGGGCTCGGGACTTTTTCGGAGTTGTACGCCAGCACGACGCTCGAGCCACGGTAGGGGACGGCCTTGTTCTGCACGAAGTCGAGCGTCGGCTTCGGCACCTTGGCGAGGTTCGGAATGTCCTTCTCGGCGACCTGCAAGAAGAGGTTGTCCGGTCTGGTGTAGTACCCGGTGTCCGACTCCCAGAGATCGATGTCCCATTGTGTCTTTCCCGCGTCGCTCTGTGCCTTGATGCGGTCGTAGATGCCCTGCGCGCCGGTGCCGTGCTCGAGGAACGTGAACGTGACCTTGATCCCGGTCGCCTTCTCGAATGCCGGGATGATCTGCTTGACGTGCAGGTCCTGAACGTTCGTATCGCCGCCGCTATAGAAGACGAGCTCCTTGTCTTCCGCCGCGGCGCTCGGTCTATCGCTCACGCCCGCGTTCGGCGCGCTTCCGCCGCAGGCCGTCACGGCGATGAGCGCCGCGACGATCGGTGTGATCGGACGAAGCCAACGCTTCATGCTGTCCGCCTCCCCCTGGTGCCTATCGAGGCGCCTACGCTAGGAGCGGCGACGTGAGCCGTCAAGGAAACAATCGCTGCTAGGCGCGGTGCTCTTCGACGTCGGCGGAACGCTGCTGCGGGGCCGCCCGGAGGTGTCGCCTCGCGAGCGCTCGCTCGCGCAGCTGGCGGCGCGATTCGGTGAGCGTGACTGGTATGGACCGCTGCTCGACGCCGATCTGCTCACCTCGATGCTCGCCGACGATCCCGCCGAGCCCCTGCGCCAACGGACGCTCGAGATGGTGCGCCGCTGGCTCAGGGAGCGCGCGGTCCCGGACGACGCGATCGATCTCGAGGAGCTGCGCCGGGTTTGCGTCGTTCCGGGAAGCGTCTCGGGCGAGCTCGCGCCGGGCGCGGGGGCTGCGCTCGTGTGGTGTCGCGAGCACGAGCTGCGGACCGTCCTGGTGAGCAACACGCTCTGGAGCGCGGCCGAGGACTTCCTTTCCGATCTCGGGTCGCTCGGTCTCGCCGGCCTCATCGACGGTGTCGTGACGTCGCACAGCGTCGGCTATCGCAAGCCACACCCCGCGATCTTCGAGGGCGCGCTCGCGATCGCCGGCGTGGCGGCGCGCGACGCCGTGATGGTGGGGGACGAGCCCTACCAGGACGTCTCGGGCGCGCAGCGCCTGGGGATGCGTGGCGTCTGGCTGCGGCCGCCGGGGCCTCGTCCGATTCCGGTCGGCGAGCCGAGTGACTTCGCCGTCACGCCCGACGCCCAGATAGAGTCTCTGGCCGAACTTCCGGAGGTCCTCGAACGTTGGCTGCGATGAAAGTCGGCACCGCGCCGATCACCTGGGGCGTCTGCGAGCTGCCGAACTGGGGCACGCTGCTGCCCTATGCGCAGGTACTCGATGAGATGGCCGAGATCGGCTACTCCGGGACCGAGCTGGGACCGTGGGGGTACCTGCCAAAAGATGCCCAGGTCCTCGCGAAGGAGCTCGGCAAGCGGCGGCTCGCGATGGCCGGCGCGTTCTGTCCGGTCGCCCTGCACGATCCGCGGCGCTACGACGAACAGTTCGCGTACGCGATGGACACGTGCCGGCTGCTCGCGGAGCTGGCTGCGCCGGTCCTCGTGCTTGCCGAAGCGGGCGACGGCCACCGCGAGCGCATCGCCGGACGCGTAGCCGTCGGCGATCGGCGGTTCTCCGAGGACGAATGGAAACGGTTCGCGCACGGCGCGAACGAGATCGCGCGTCGCGCGAAGGAGATGGGACTCGTCACCGCCTTTCATCCCCATGCCGGCACGTACGTCGAGACGCCGGCGGAGATCGACGAGCTGCTGCGCCGCACCGATGCTTCGCTCGTCGGCCTTTGTCTCGACACCGGTCACGTCTTCTACGGTGGCGGAGATCCGGTCGCGCTCGCCCGCCGCGAGCGCTCGCGCGTGCGGCATGTGCACCTCAAGGACGTCCATCGTGACCGGTACGCGCGCGCTCTCGCAGACGGCCTGGACTTCACTGCCGCGGTCGGGACGGACGTCTTCGCACCCGTTGGCTCGGGCGCGATCGACATGGCGGCGATCCTGCGCACGCTTCGCGACGCCGGGTACGACGGCTGGCTGATCGTCGAGCAGGACATCCAGATACGGCCGAATTCCTCTCGGCAGCCGAAGGTGGATGCGAAGAAGAGCTTCGACTTCGTGACCGCGACGCTCCGATGACCCACGAGCGGGTGGGCGTCGGCGTCGTCGGGACCGGCCTGATGGGCCGGCGGCACGCCGAGAACGTCGCCCGATGGATACCCGAGGCACGCCTCGCCGCGGCCTTCGACGCCGACCAGAAGCTGGCCTCGCGCGTCGGCCAGGAGCTCGACGCGGTCGCGTGCGCATCGCTCGACGCGCTGCTGGATCGGGATGACGTCCGCGCCGTCATCATCGCCTCGCCCTCGCGGTTCCATGCCGAACAGGCCGTCGCGGCGCTCTCCCGCGGCAAGGACGTCTTGCTCGAGAAGCCGATGGCGCACTCGCTCGCCGACTGCGACCGCGTCATCGCGGCCGCGGAGCGGGGATCGGCTCGCCTGCAGATCGGCTTCATGCGCCGCTACGACCCCGCCTACGCCGAGGCGAAGCGGCTTGTCGCCTCCGGCGCGCTCGGCGAACCCCTGCTCGTGCGCGCGGTCCATCGCGATCGCGAGGCGACCCACCTGCCCGCGGCGAGCGGCGTTACGGACATGATGTTCGAGTCGACGATCCACGACTTCGACCTGTCGCGGTTCTTCCTTGGCGACGAGATCGCGAGCGTGACGACGACCGCGGCGGTGCTCTGCCACACGCGCGGCGCGCACGGGCACGCACCGAACGCCGCGCTCAACTCGGTCCGGTTCGCGGGTGGCGCGCTCGCGGACATCGAGACCTACTGGGGAGCGCTCTACGCGTATGACGTTCGCACGGAGGTCGTCTGCGCCGAGGGAACGGCCATGATCGGATCGGAGCGGCGGACCTCGCTTGACGTCTACACGCCGGCTGGCGCGTCGCACGATCTCTTTCCGGGATTCCTCGAGCGTTTCGCCGATGCCTACCGCGCGGAGGTGTCCGACTTCGTCAAGGGCACCGCGGAGCGCCGCCCTCCGGCCGTGAGCGGACTGGACGGTCGAGCCGCGGTCGCCGCCGCACTCGCGGGGATCGCCTCATACGAGAGTGGGGTGACGGCGCCGGTCCGGATCTCTGGCCGATGATCTAGGGAGCGACTATCGCGCGCGCAGCCACTCCACCAGGCGGTCGCGGCAGAACCGCTCGCGCTCCCCAAGCTCGTTCTGCCGGTACCAGACGATCCCGGCGAGCAGGAGATACACCTCGTAGATCTCGGCGCGGGCCCGCGCCGGCTCGTCGGCGACGTGCGCGTACGCGTCCGCGAACGGCGCGCCCATCGCGGGGAGCGCTGGCAGCGTCCACGACTGCAGGCGGACGAGATCGAGTAGCGGATCGCGGCCGCGCGCGCGCTCGAAGTCGAGGAACGCGGCGAAATGCCACCCATCGCCACGGCGCTGCAGCAGGAGGTTCGCGAGGTTGAGGTCGTCGTGCGTGAGTCGGCGCTCCACGCCCTCGAGCGACTCGCGTCGCTCCTCGTAGAACGAGATCACCGTCGCGTTGGATTCCTGATCGAGCGCGTCGAGGAAGCGGCACTCCGCGGCGCGCGTCCGAAGCCGGTCGTCGAGCTCGGTGGCCCAGGGCATGGGCGTGTCGACGTACTCGACCCGATGCATCGTTCGGAGGCCGACGCCGAGCTCCGTCCCGACGCGGTGCTGGTCGGTGAACGACAGCGAGCCGCTCGAGCGCGCCGCGTCCTCGCCGGCGATGAAGTCCTGGATGTAGTACGGCACCTCGAGGGTCCGCCGCTCGACGTCGTGCCAGCGGACCGCGGCGTGCGGGACGTCGCGCGCCGCGAGGAGCTCGGCGAGGTGGAGAAAGCGACGCATGCGGCCGGCGTGAGGACGGCGGTGGACCTTGAAGAGGAACTGCTCGCCGGTCGGCGTGGTGAGGACGTAGGCGTGATGCGAGCGGCCGCGCGGCCAGAGCTCGACGCGGACGCTCCGGAGCGCGCCGCCCGAGATCTCGTCGGCCGCGCGCGCGACCTCATCCTGCGACGGCGGGACCGTCAGGATCCGCATGACCGCCGCGACTCTAGCGGCGGACGGACCTAGGCGCAGAGCGCGAGCGCGAGCTGCGCGGCGACGCGTGCGTTCGCCCGGAGAAGCGCGACGTTCGCCTCGAGCGCGCGGCCGCCGGTCGCCTCTCCGAGCGCGCGCAAGAGGTATGGCGTGAGTTCCGCGCCGCGGACCCCCGCGCGCTCGGCGGCGCCGATCGCGCGCATGACCTCGTCCTCGATCTCGTCGTGATCGAGCGACGCGGCGGCGGGGATGGGGACCGCGACGAGCATTCCCGCGCCGCGCGCGAGCTGCTCCTTCGCGATGCGGGCCGCGCCGAGCGCGTCGTTCACGCGATGGGCGAGCGGCAAGCCGCTCGAGCGCACGTAGAACGCCGGGAACTCGTCGGTGCCGTAACCCACGACGGGCACGCCGAGGGTCTCCAGACGTTCGAGTGTGAGCGCGAGGTCGAGGACGAGCTTCGCTCCGGCGCTCACGACGCACACCGGGTTGTGCGCGATCGCCTCGAGGTCCGCGGACTCGTCGAGGCTGCGCTCGAAGCCGCGGTGGACGCCGCCGATCCCGCCGGTCGCGACGACCTGCACACCGGCGCGGGCCGCGATGTCCACGGTGGCCGCGACGGTCGTCGCGCCGAGCGTCCGTGCGGCGAGCACGGGCCCGAGATCGCGGAGCGAGGCCTTCGCGACACCGTCCTCGCTCGCGAGCCTCTCGAGGAGCACGTCGCCGGCGCCCACGATCGCGTGACCGTCGTGAAGCGCGATCGTCGCCGGGGTCACGCCCAGGGCGCGTATATCCGCCTCGAGCGCGTGGGCGGTCTCGAGATTCCGCGGGCGCGGCAAGCCGTGCGCGATGACCGTCGACTCGAGGGCGACGACTGGGCCATGCGCCGCGAGCGCCTTCTGGACCTCGGACGCGACGGTGATCCTCATCGGCGGCCGGTCGCGTGACCCGGCTCACCGGTCTCTCCGGCAAGGAGCTCTACGGCGTGCGGGAGCACCGGCACGATGACCTCGAGCGACTCGCGCACCGCGCGTGGCGAACCCGGCAGGTTGACCACGAGCGCGCCGCCGACGGTGCCGGCCACGCCGCGCGAGAGCATCCCATGCGGCGTCTTCTCGAGCGACTTCGCGCGGAGGGCCTCGGCGATGCCCGGCACCTCACGGTCGATCACGCGCCGCGTGGCCTCGGGCGTGAGGTCGTTCGGCGAGAGCCCGGTGCCGCCGGTCGTGAGGACGACGTTCGCGCCGGCGTGGACCGCGCCGAGGATGGCCGTCGCGACTCGCTCGACGCTGTCCGGCACGAGCGCTTCGAACACGACCATGAACCCCGCCGCCGCGAGGCCCTCACGCAGCGCCGGACCGCTTTCGTCGGTGCGCTCGCCGGCCGCGCCCTTGGTGCTCACGGTGATGATGCCCGCGCGCACCGTCACTTCGCCCTGAACGTCCCCGACTTTCCTCCGGTCTTCTCGATCAGGCGCACGTCGGTGAGCTGGGCGCCGCGCTCCACCGACTTCAGCATGTCGTAGAGGGTGAGCCCCGCGATCGAGACCGCGGTGAGCGCCTCCATCTCCACGCCGGTCTGCGCGGCGGTCGCGACGGTCGCCTCGATCGCGATCCCCTCACGCTCGAGGGTCAGCTCGACCGTCGCGTGCGTGATCGGCAGGGGGTGGGTCAAGGGGATGAGCTCGCTCGTCTTCTTCGCCGCCATGATCCCCGCGAGCCGCGCCGCGGCGAGGACGTCGCCCTTGGGCGTGCCACCGTCGCGAACGAGCGCCATCGTCTCGGGCGAGACGCGTAGCAGACCGCGCGCGACGGCGCGGCGCTCCGTCACCGCCTTCGCTCCGACGTCGACCATCCGTGCCGCGCCTTTCGCGTCGACGTGCGTGAGCCGCTTCCGCTCGGCCACTACCGTGGCTCCGGAAGCTCGGTGAGGATGAGGTCGACGGTCTCGCCGGCGTCATATCGCTCGCGGCCTTCGCCGAGATCGATGAGGCAGTTCGCGAGCGACATCGAGCGAAGGATCCCCGACCCCTGGGGACCGGTCGTCGTGACGGTCCCCGCGTCCGCGTCGTAGATGCCCCGCGCGAAGAACCGAAGGGACTTGATCTTGTCCACGGGCTCGAGCAGGCGTGCTCTCGCGCGCGGCCGCGTCACGTTGCGCCGGCCCTGCATGCGCAGGAGCGCGGGCCTGACGAAGAGCTCGAAGGTGAGGAGCGAGGAGACCGTGTTGCCGGGCAGGCCGAAGATCGGAACGCGACGCTCGCCGTCGCGGAGCTCTCCGAACGCGAGCGGCCGGCCAGGGCGGATCGCGATCGCCCAGAAGTCGATCGAGCCAAGCTCCGAGAGCACCGGCTTCAGGTGATCGTGGTCCCCGACCGAGACGCCGCCGCTGGTGACGATCGCATCCGCGGACATCGCCTCACGCAGCGCCGCGCGGAGGGCGTCGGGCGTGTCCCGGACGATCCCGCGCACCCACGGCTCCGCTCCCGCCGCGCGGATCGCCGACGCGAGCGAATAGCGGTTCGCGTCGCGGATCTGCCCGCGCGCGATGGGCGCGTCGACGTCGACGATCTCGTCGCCCGTCGAAAGGACCGCGACGCGCGCGCGCTTGAACACGCGGACCATCGCTTTCCCCACCGACGCGAGGAGCCCGATCTCCGCCGCGCGCACGACCGTCCCGCTTGTCAGGATCGTCTCTCCTTTTCGCAGGTCCTCGCCGGCCTGGCGGACCGAGAGGCCCTTGGGGGTCGCGGCCGTGATCGTCACGACGTCGCTTCGGTTGTCGGTGTCCTCGACGCGCACGACGGTGTCCGCGCCGTCGGGCATCGGCGCGCCGGTCATGATCCGCATCGCCTCTCCTCGTCCGATCGCGCGGTCCGGAAAGCCGCCCGCCGCGATCTCCCCGACGACCCGCAGCTGCGCCGGCGCGCGCGCCACGTCGTCAGCACGCACCGCGTAGCCGTCCATCGCCGAGTTGCGGAACGGCGGCACGTCGCGATCGGCACTGACGTCCTCCGCGAGGACGAGGCCGAGCGCGTCGAGCAGCGGAACGCTGACCGCGGGAAGGGCCGGAACCCCGGAGAGGATGCGGGCGAGCGCGTCGTCCGCGCTCATGAGCCGCTGCGCGGGCCGCGCCGAGGTCGTGCTGATGGGCACGAAGCGAAGTCTAGGTTCGGCGGTGACGCGCCAGCAGGTGGGGCGTCGTCGCCTTGAACGTGGCGACGACGTGCTCCCCGACGCGGAGTCCGAGGTCGCGCGCCGACTGGTGTGTGATGTGCGCGACCAACGGGAAACCGCAGTCGAGGACGACACGGACGCGCCGTCCGATCGGCTCGATGCGGACGATGACTCCGCCGAACGTGTTGCGAGCGCTCGTGGCCGGCGCGTCGTGCGCGATGACGATGTCGTCGGGCTGGATGCCGACGAGCGGGAAATCCTCGCCGGGTGGCGGTGTCGCGGTGACCTCGAGGACGCTCGACGCGAGCTGCAAGCGGGTGAGCTCGTCGTCGCTGCCGAGGACCCGTGCCGGCAGGATGTTCTCGACGCCGACGAACGCGGCGAGCTCCGGGTCCGCCGGTGTCGCGAACACCTGCTCGGGCGTCCCGACCTGCCGCAGCCGACCTCCGAGGAGGATGCCGACCCGGTCCGCGAGCGAGATCGCCTCCTCGCGGTCGTGCGTGACGAAGAGTGTCGTGATGGCGCGACCGCGGATCGCGCGCGCGAGGTCGGCGATGAGCGACTCGCGTGTCGGCGCGTCGAGCCCGGTGAACGGCTCGTCGAGGAAGAGGACGTCGGGGTCGAGCGCGAGGGCGCGGGCGATCGACACGCGCTGCGCCTCCCCGCCCGAGAGCGAGCGCGCCCTTCGATCGGCCAGGTGCGCGACCCCGAGCTGGATGAGGGCTTCGTCGGCACGGCGCCGGCGCATCGGTCCCGCGACGCCGTGGATCGAGAGCCCGAGCTCGGCGTTCGCGCGTACCGAGGCGTCGAGGAGGAGCGCGCGCTGGAACACGACCGCGATGCGTCTTCGGTACTCCGCGGATGGGGCGCGGCCCTCCACGAGGAGGGATCCGTGGGTGGGGACGAGGGTCGCGAGACCGAGGAGCAGGCTCGTCTTGCCGGCGCCGTTCGGTCCGAGCAGGGCGACGGTCTCGCCGCGCTCGACGGCGAGCCGCGCGACGCTGACCACCGCTCGGCCATCGCGCTCGACGACGAGGTCGGACGCCTCGAGCATGCTCACGCGCGAGATCGCTGCTGTGCCCAGGTCGTCGCCGCGTTCACCGCGAAGACGAGGGCGAGCAGGATGATCCCGAGCGCGATGGCCGTGCCGAACTCGCCCTTCCCTGTCTCGAGCGTGATCGCGGTCGTGAGGATGCGCGTGTCTCCCTTCACGTTGCAGCCGACCATGAGCGACGCGCCGATCTCGCTGATGACCGCGCCGAAACCGGCCATCGCCGCGGTGAGGATGGGCAGGCGCGCCTCGCGCGCGAAGAGCCAGAGCGCCTGCGTCGGCGTCGCGCCGAGTGCGCGGAGCTGCAGCCGGAGCATCGGGTCGACGCTCTGCACCGCGATCGCGGTGAGACCGAGCACCGTCGGCGCCCCGAGGATGAGCTGCGCGATGACCATCGCCTGCCGCGTGCAGTACAGGTTCAGGTCGCCGAGCGGGCCGCTCCGCCAGAGAAAGATCGCGACGAAGAGCCCGACCACCACCGGCGGAAGGCCGAGCCCGGTGTTCACGAGCGTGAGCACGAGGCCGCGTCCGCGGAAGCGCGCGAGACCGAGGGCCGTCCCCGCGGGGACGCCGATCGCGACCGACAGCGCGGTGGCCGTGCCGCTCACGACGAGCGAGGCCGAGAGCGCCTCGACCACGTCCGCGTCGAGGGTCACGAGCCGATGGATCGCTTCGGCCAGGCCTTGGCCGAGGAACTCCATCAGCGGAGGTCCGCTTCGTTCTTCCCAGCGTCGGGCGTGAAGAGCGGCACGCCGAATCGGTCGACTCCGAAGGTCGCGATGAACCGCTGGCCGTCTGCCCCGGTGAGGTAATCCGCGAACGCTTTCGCGCCCGCGTCGTCCACCTTCGGGAACTTCATCGGACTCACTCGGATCACGTGATAGACGTTCAGAAGTTCAGGCCCGCCGTCGACAAGGACCGCGAGGTCGAGGAGCAGCTTCTGGTTGGCGAGCCACGTGCCCCGGTCGGCGAAGACGTACGCCCGGCGCTGTGCCGCGAGCTGGAGCGTCGCGAGCTGGCCGGCCGCCGACTCGGCGTACCACGCCTTTCCCTTCGGATCGACGCCCGCGGCCTTCCAGAGCGCGAGCTCTTTGACGTTCGTCCCCGAGCCGTCGCCGCGCGACACGAACGGCGCCGCCGAGGCCGCGAGGGCCCGGAAGGCCGGTACGGCCGCGAGGCCTCTTATCCGCGCCGGATCGCTCGCCGGCCCCAGGACGATGAAGTCGTCGTGCATCACCAAGCGCCGATCGATGCCATTGCCGTCGCCGATGAAGGCGAGCTCGTCGGAGGGCGAGTGCACCAGCACGACGTCGACGTCGCCGCGGCCGGCCGTCTGCAGGGTCTGGCCGCTTCCCGCGACGACGAACCGCGCCCGCAGACCGGTGTGCCGGGTGAAGTCCGCGCCGATCGCGTCGAGTAGTCCGGTGTCCTGTGTGGTGGTGGTCGTCCCGACGAGCAGACTTCGCGACGCAGCCGCCGGTCCGCACGTGACGAAGATCATGACGAGCGCGAGCAGCAGGGCGCGGGTCATCGCGAAGCCGCGACCTCGACGATGACGTTCGTCGCCTTGATCACGCACACGACGGGGCTGCCGGCGCGAAGGCCAAGCTCCGTGGCGGCTTCCGCGGTCATGAGGCTGACGAGTCGATGGGGGCCGGCCTGGACCTCGATCACCGCGGCCACGCGGTCCTTGGTCACGCGCGTGACGATCCCGGGGAACCGGTTACGCGCGGACTGCGCCACGATCCGCCGGGGCCGTGCCCTCGCGCGCCGCTCGGCCTGAAGCCTGCGCAGAGCGGCGAGATCCACGAGCCGCTGGCCACCCGGCGACCGGCGCACGGGTAACGTGCCCGCCGCTTCCCAGCGGCGTAGCGTGTCGATCGAGACGCCGAGCAGCTCGGCGGCGGCGCCGATGCGGATGGACTCGTTCCTAGGCTTACTGGGTGCGGCTGCCATGAATAGCTAGGTATTCTACGTTGTCGCGACGAGGGCGCCCGGGGCCGCGAGAGGCTTAGCTGGCTTCGATGAGCGACGAGACCTCGGCCCGGTTCTTCCCAAGGCGCTTCGCCTGGTACAGCGCTCGGTCAGCGACCCGGAAGAGCTGCTCGCCGGTCAAGATCCCGGGTTCGACCGCGGCGACGCCGATCGACACGGTGCAGAGCCGGCCGGCCTCGTCGGGTGTGGCGAGCAGGCTGAGCAAGCGGCGAGCGATCTGCGCCGCGGCGCGTGCGTCGCTGTCGATGAGAAGAAGCGAGAGCGGGCGCTTGTAGCGCACCGCGCGGACGATCTCCGCGTCGAGCCGCGCCTTCAGCGCGCGTGCATTGGCAAGCCCGGTCAGCTCATCGGTGAGCGAAAGGTGTGCGATCTCGGCATACGCCTGGGCCGCGGCGATGGCCAGGGCGGATTGGTGGGCAAGGGTCTGCGCGAGACGGACATGCTCGGGTCGGTACCTTCCGACACCCATCTTGACCGCGCTGATCACGCCGACGAGACGGTCCTCGACGATCAATGGGAACGCGAGCGCCGACTTCACCTCGGGCGCGAAGCCCGCGGGGGACTCCCGTCGTGGGTCCTTCGAGTCGTCGTCGATGACCGCGGGCTGCCGGTGCTGGGCGGCCCAGCCGACGAAGCCTTCGCCAAGCGCGAGGCCTCTGGAGCGGACGGTCTCCTCGTAGTCGGCGGGATAGAGGCTCGGGTCGAAGACGAGCGCACCGACCTCGAGCTCACGCCGCTCGCCGCGGTACAGGTGGATGGCCGTCGAATCGCTCGCGGTGAGCCGCTGGAATGCCCGGACCGCTGCGTCGAGGGTCTGGCCGAGATCGAGCGAGGCCGCCTGCTCGGCGACGTCGTTGAGCGCCTCGAGGACCTCGATGTCCTTGTGTATCCGGTCGTTCGCGCGGGCGTTTGTCAGCGCGAGGGCGAGGAGCTTCGAGAACGCCTCGACGGCGATCTCGTCCTCGTGCGTGAACGCGTCCAGGCCGCCGCTCTCGAGCGCCAGGACGCCCAGCAGCGTGTCGCCGACGGCGATCGGGACGCAGAGCTCCGAGGCGCATTCGCCGACCAGGCCGACGTACCGCGGGTCCTTGCTCACGTCGGGCGCGTACACCGTGGCGAGGCTCTCGGCGCACCGCCCGGTGAGGCCGACGCCGAGCCGAGTCGTGAAGGCGCGCACCTCCGGGCGGTCCGCTGCCGGCCCGCCCACGACGGCCATCTCGAGGACCTTTCGCTCCGGACGCCACAGGAGGACGTAGCGCATCTCGTAGCCGAACCGGTCGCCGAGCAAATCGATCGCTCCGCGGAGGACGGCCCCTTCATCCTGCGCGGCGAGCATGAGCCGCTCGGCGGCGCGCATGAGCAGATCGACAACGGTCGCCTTGGGCGGTTTGACCGCCGGTGTCATGACGCCACGTTACGGGCTCCCTTGCGGCGCGGACATGACCGGGTGGTCCTGCCCGCGTCCGGTGCCCCTCCCACCACAGCCGCGGGGTACAGGCATACGCGCGTGAACCACCCCGAGGGGCACGTAAAGTACGGCGCACGGAGTCAGCAATGCAGAGCGGGGTATCAATGTGGGGCTCGCCACCGCCCAGTGTCCCGGGTAGTCACTCGTGACAACCAACCAGCCGAAGATCCGCGTCCTCATCGTCGATGACCACGTCGCGGTCGCGGAGAGCATGCACGCGCTTCTTTCACGCGAGCGCGAGTTCGAGCTGACGGAGATCGCGCCCGACGCGGAGACGGCCTTGCGGATCGTGAGCGAGAGATCGCCCGACGTGGTGCTCATGGATCAGGGTCTGCCCGGCATGTCCGGCGCCGATGCTGTCGCGAGGGTCCTCGCGATACGCCCGGCCACGGCCGTGGTGATGTTCTCGGGATCGCTGACGGAGGACGACCTGGTGACCGCGGTCGAGTCGGGCATCCGCGGGTACGTGCCGAAGGGGGCGCGTGTCGCCGACGTCGTCTCGGCGATCCGCCGCGCGGCCGCGGGGGAGATCCTCCTCGGATCGGATGAGCTCGCCCGCCTGCTTCGTCGCGGGCGCGACCGGGTGCGGCAGCGCGCGGAACGAAACCGGCAGGCCGCCTCGCTCACTCCTCGAGAACGCGAGGTCCTCGCGCTCATGGCCAAAGCCCTCGACGTGCCGGCGATGAGCGAGGCGCTCGGGATCAGCGGCCACACCGCGCGTAGCTACATCCAGAACGTCCTCGAGAAGCTCCAGGCGCATTCGCGCCTCGAGGCGGTGATCAAGGCAAACGAGATCGGGCTGCTCGAGCCGTAGGTTCGGCCGCGCGGCCAGGATCTCCGATTCAGAGGACCTATGCCGCGTCCCGCCGCTCGCCGTCGGCCGTGAGCGCTCGCTCGGCGCGTCGCAGGAGCAGCGTCGTCGTCCCGATGTCCTCGCTCCAGGTCGCCTCGCCCGCACGCACGCTCCAGCGCGCGGTGCCAAACGCCCGCACCGTCGACGTCATCGTCTGCATGAGCTCGTCGAGGCGTGCGCGTACCAACGCCGCGAGGCGCTCGCCGCGACCGGGGTCGTGTCCGGCCGGTGCGAGAACGGCGACACCCGACTCGCCGTAGCGATACGCCGCGACGTCACCGCCCAGGAGCGTCGCGCTCGCCCCGAGCGTCGCGCGGATCGCGCGATGGATCATCGCGCGCCGCGTCGCCTCCGCGACACGATCGACATCGAGCTGCGCGAGGACCACGGCGAAGCTCGGTCCGCCGTCGCGCGCCGCGGCGATGCGTTCGCGCACCGAGGCCACTAGGACTCGATCGAGATAGGCCTCGGCCACGCGCGGCGCCCGATCGGGAACGGGCGCGGCCGCAACGATGGGCACGGGCCTGGGATCGGCATCGCCGAGCAAGCGCGCGAGGGTCGGCAGCACGCATGTCCAGCGCTCGCGCTCGGCCATCCGCTCCGCCGCGCCGAGGGCGGTGAGCGCGACGCACGCCTGGGCAGCCGGGACGACGTACCCGCCATCGAGGAGCGACTGCAACGCTCGCCCGAAGGCGCCGTTCGCGAACGGCAGGCGCTCGGCCGCGATCGCCGCGAGCACGGTCGCCGGGCGTGCCGGTCCGGCGGCGAGCGTGTCGAGCAGATAGAGCCGGAAGAACGCGGTGGCGAGGCCGGTCGCCGCGGGACGCAGCACACCGAAAGGAGCGGAACGCCCTTGCGGGTGGCCCGCGACGTGCGATGCCGGATTGCCTGAGTGGGTGAGCGCGCGCTGCTCATCGTGAATCCGGCGGCGGGGAAGCGCACCGCGGACGCGGGCGACCTGCCGGAGTGCGTGAAGCTGCTGACGGCCGCCGGTTTCGACATCGATCTCCGCGAAACCGGCGCGGAGGGCCCGTCGTCGGCGGACCTTGCGGCCTCCGCGAAGCGGGAGGGTTACCCCTTGGTCATCGTCGCCGGGGGCGACGGTACCGTGGCGCCGGCCGCGATCGAGCTCCTCGACAGCGAGGTGACGCTCGGGATATTGCCGTTCGGATCGTGGATGAACATCGCGAATGGACTCGGCATCCCGCTCGCGCCGATCGACGCGGCGCGCGTAATCGCCGAACGGCGGACAAAGCGGTGCGACGTGGGCGAGGTCGGGGAGAAGACCTTCTTCGAGACGTGCGGCATCGGCCTCGATGCCGACGCCTTTGGCGCCGCTCGATCTCTCGAGCGACAGCGGTGGCGCTCCGCGATCAGGCGGATCATCCGTTGGGCCACGCGGAGTCCGCGCGACGTCGCGATCACCGTCGACGGCGAGACCTCGCATCACCAGGTCCTGCAGGTCCTGATCGTGAACAGCCCGTACTACGGGTGGGCGTTCCCGCTGATCCCAAAGGCGGACATGACCGACGGCCTTCTCGAGGTCGCGGTCTTTCCTCGCGCGGGCCGGCTCCGGCTTCTCCGGGTTATGGCCGAGATCGCCGTGCGCGGCCGCCCGCGGACACCACCGTGGATCAGGCGCGGCAAGCGGATCGACATACGCTCGAGCGACCCAATGCCCGTCCACGCCGACGGCGAGATCGCCGGACGGCTTCCGGTCACCGTGCGCTGCCGAGCCGGCGCGCTCCGCGTTTTCGCGTGACGAGCTTCCGGCCCATGTCGATCCATGTGCGGACGTGGATTCCGAGACCGGACAGCGTCCCGGTCACCTTGCCCTCGCGCAGCGCGAGGAGAAGCTCCGCCGGCGTGCCGAATGGGGCGACCTCGACGTACGCGCCTCCGATTTCGATCTTGCGGTGCGAGTCGCTCCCAACACCGCCGGGGAGGTCGTGAGCCCGGGCGAAGGCGAGCGCCTGCACGTTGCTCGATGAGGCCGCCTCGCGCGCGTTGAAGACCTCGACGATGTCGAGCTTCGACGCGACCTGTTCGAGCACCGTGCGGCGCAGATGCCGACGCCGGTTGCGGCTGAAGGGGTGCGGGACGTAGGCGAGTCCGCCTTGCGCGTGGATGTGCTCGATGGTCGTCTCCGCGGTCAGTCCCGGCCGGATCGGCTTCTCGAGGTAGAGCCCGACGAGCTCGCCGTCGGCGGTGGTGATCTCCTCGCCCACGATCACCTGGAGTCCGGTATCCATCTCGCGGAGGCGCAGTCCACCGTCGATCGTGTCGTGATCGGTGACGCAGACCGCGGAGAGCTCGGCCTGCCGGGCGAGTGCGGCGAAGTCGGCGAGCGCGACGCGGCTATCGCGGGAGTACTCGGTGTGCATGTGCATGTCGAGCCGGATCTTCTCCACCCGACCCGCAGCGGCAGACGGCGTGCCCGCCGCGGCTACGGGACCCGGGGGAGTGAGTCGAGCGCGTGCCCGAGATAGCCGAAGCCGATGAAGCCGAGGAACGCGAGGCAAACGAGGAACGCGAAGATCCAGAGCAGGAACGCGCCGTTGCGGACGTCGGTGCTGTCGTTCCTAACCTTGCGCGTGGGCGGTTACTTCTCCTCCATCGACTTTGCGATGGCCGCGAGGAACTCCTTGTTCGTCTTGGTCTTGCCGAGGCGCTGGAGCAGGAGCTCGGTGCCTTCGATCTGACCGACCGCCGACAGCATCTTGCGAAGCAGGATGACCTGCCGCATGACCTCGGGGGCGAGCAGCATCTCCTCGCGGCGCGTGCCGGAGGCCGGGATGTTGATCGCCGGGAAGGTCCGCCGCTCCTGGAGCTTGCGGTCCAGGATCATCTCCGAGTTTCCTGTGCCCTTGAACTCCTCGTAGATGACGTCGTCCATCCGCGAGCCCGTGTCCACGAGGCAGGTCGCGAAGATCGAAAGGGACCCGCCGCCTTCGATGTTCCGTGCCGCGCCGAAGAAGCGCTTCGGCGGGTAGAGCGCGACCGGGTCCATGCCGCCAGAGAGCGTTCGTCCCGACGGTGGCACCGCGAGGTTGTAGGCACGTGCGAGCCGCGTGATTGAGTCGAGCAGGATGACGACGTCTCGGTCGGTCTCGACGAGTCGCTTCGCGCGCTCGAGCGCGAGCTCGGCGACCCGCGTGTGGTTCTCGGTGGGCTCGTCAAAGGTCGATGAAAAGACCTCGCCCTTGATGGAGCGCCTGATGTCGGTGACCTCTTCAGGACGCTCGCCGACGAGCACGACCATGATGTGGACGTCCGGGTGGTTCCCGGAGATTCCGTTGGCGATGTCCTTGAGGAGCTGCGTCTTGCCGGCTTTGGGCGGGGACACGATCAGCGCGCGCTGCCCGTAGCCCAGCGGGTTCACGAGGTTGATGAGCCGCTGCGAGAGGTTCGCGCCCTCGATCTCTAGGTCGAACATCTCGTCGGGGAAGACCGGAACGAGGTTCTCGAAGACCGGACGGCGCTTCGCCTGCTCCGGATCGATGCCGTTCACGGCCTCGACGCGCAGGAGGCTGAAGTACTTCTCGCTGTCCTTCGGCGGACGCGTCTGGCCGGTGACGTAGTCGCCGGTGCGAAGGCCGAGACGGCGGACCTGGCTCGAACCGACGTACACGTCCTCGGGTGAAGGGAGGAGGGATCGCCGGCGAAGGAAGCCGAACCCGTCCTCGACGATCTCGAGGATGCCCTGGGCGAAGATGTTGCCCTGGGCTTCGGTCTGGGCCTGGAGGACGCGGGTGATGAGGTCCTGTCTGGGGAGAGTCGCGGCGCCCTCGACGTTGAACTCCTTGCCGATGTCGACGAGCTCTTTCGGCTTCGCCGCGTTCAGCTCGGTGATCGTGTAGTACTTGCGGCTCGGCTGCGGCGGCGGGGCTTCGCGGCGGGGCGCGGTCGCCGTCGCCGTCGCGGTGCCGCCTCCTCCGTTGCCGTTCGGTCCGTTCGTGGTCGCCGTCGCGGGGGGCGCGGCTGTTTCTGGGGTGGTCTGCGGTGGGGTGGTCTCTGGGTTGTCCAAGCGGTGTGTCGCTCCTTAGCTTGCCGAGGGCCTATGGGCTCAGGGCTTTCGTGTGAGTGAGTGGGTCGGGGGGCGCACGAGGTGCGCTCGCACCCGGCGAATCAGAAGGGGAAACTTTCTAGGACAGTATACAGCGCCATGTCTGGCCTCACCACTTCCCAGACCGCTGACCTCGCCCGGCTGTCGCGCGACATCCACGCCCACCCGGAGCTGGCGTACCACGAGCGCCACGCTGTGGAGGCCATCGCGACGCTCCTCGAGGCCGCCGGCCACCGCGTAGAGCGCGGCGTCGGCGGGCTGGAGACCGCGTTCCGTGCGCGGACCGGTCCGAAGGACGCGCACGCCGTCGCGCTCATCGCCGAGTACGACGCGCTTCCCGACATCGGGCATGGCTGCGGACACAACCTGATAGCGATCAGCAACGTCGGCGCGTTCCTCCTCGCGGCGGAAGCAGCCAAGCGCCTTGAGGTCGCGGTCGAGCTCATCGGTACCCCGGCGGAGGAGAGCGGCGGCGGCAAGATCGATCTGCTGAAAGCCGGCGTCTTCGATCGCACGGTCGCGGTGCTCTCGTCGCATCCCGCGTCACAGGGCGAATGGGGCGTGAGCGGCACCGGCCTAGGCGTGGTGGGCAAGCGGGTGACGTTTACCGGGATGGCGTCGCACGCGGGCTCCGCGCCGGAGAAGGGGCGCAACGCGCTGAACGGGGTCATCCGCCTCTTCGTGGGGATCGACGGTTGGCGCCAGCAGCTCGACGGCGACTCGCGTGTGCACGGCGTGATCACCGAGGGCGGCAAGGCCATGAACGTCGTGCCGGCGCGAGCCGAGGCGGTCTTCGGGCTGCGCGCCAAAGAGAAGACGAGCCTCGACGCGATGGTGCAGCGCTTCGGTGAGATCGCAAGAGGCGCGGCGATGCTGACCGCCACCGAAGTCGAGGTCGCCGATTACCTCCCGTATTACGCGCCGGTCCGCGCGAACACGGCGCTCGGCGACGTCATCGCCGACGAGCTGGCGCGGCTCGGGGTGACCGCGGCGCGCGGCATCCTCGTGACGGCCTCCACCGATCTCGGCAACGTCTCGCAGAAGGTTCCGACGGACTGGGTGCGTTTCCCGGTGACCGAGAAGCCCATCGCGGGTCACTCGGATGCGATGCGCGAAGCGAGCGTGACGGAGCTCGCGCACCGCAACGCATTCATCACCGCCGAGGCGCTCGGCGCGACGGCGATACGCGTTGCGACGGACCGAAATCTTCGCGAGCGAATCGCGCGGTGATCCCGGAGCGCTTCCGCGACGACCTGGTGCGGCTCTCGCGCGAGATCAACGCGGACCCCGAGCTCGCGTACGAGGAGCACCGCGCGGTGGCGCGCATCGCCGCCCTGCTCGCGAAGCACGGCCACCCCGTCGAACGCGACCTCGGCGGCCTCGCGACCGCATTCCGCACGCGCGTCGGGCCGCCGGGGCCCGCGGTCGCGCTGCTCGCCGAGTACGACGCGCTCCCCGACGTCGGTCACGGCTGCGGCCACAACCTCATCTCGATGACGATCGTCGGCGCGTTCCTCACCGCCGCGTCGCAGGCGAAAGACCTCCAGGTGGGGATCGAGCTCATTGGGACGCCCGCCGAGGAGAAGGGCGGCGGGAAGATCGATCTGCTCGAGAAAGGCGTGTTCGACGAGAGCGTCGCCGCGCTGTTCTCACATCCAGGCGCGGGCGGGCACTGGAGCGTGAGCGAGCGGCTGCTCGGGATCACCGCGAAGCGGGTCATCTACGAAGGCCTCGCCGCGCACGCCGCCGTCTCGCCCGAGGCTGGCCGCAACGCGCTGACCGCCCTGATCGCGCTCTTCGTCGCCGTCGATGGCTGGCGGCAGCATCTCCCGAAGGCCGCGCGGGTCCACGGGATCGTGCGCGAGGGTGGCGTCGCGTCGAACATCATCCCGTCTCGCGCTGTCGGCGATTTCGGGCTCCGCGCGGCGGAGATGGACCGGCTCGAGGAGATGGTCGGGACGTTCGAGGAGATGGCGAAAGGCGCCGCGCTCCAGACCGGCACGACCGTCAGGATCGAGGATGCGATGCGCGCGTACCTCCCGGTGAACGCGAACCCGAGACTTGGCGCCGACCTCGCGCGCGAGCTCGAGCGCCTCGGCAAGAAACCCGGGCGCGGAAAGCTCGTTACGGCATCCGGCGACATCGGCAACGTCTCTCAGAAGGTGCCCACCGATTACATCGGCTTCCCGGTGAGCGGCGACGAGATCCCTGGCCACTCGCACAAGATGCGCGAGGCCTCGGT
>VBFI01000095.1 GCA_005889275.1 Chloroflexota bacterium
AAGGCGGAGCGCGCCCTCGATCGTGTTGTGGTCGGTCGCACACACGACGTCAAGGCGGGCCGAGCGGATCGCGCGCACCTGCTCGGCGAGCGGCGTGCGGCTGTCGGGGGAGTACTCCGAGTGCGTGTGCATGTCGATCCGAACCCGAGAGGACTCGGCCGGCCTGAGTGGATCGTCGCGGATGAACCGCTCCTCCCTCACTCTTGGTCCATCTCTCGGCTTCGCCGAGGAGACGCGCTCATGGCTGGACGGGTTCGGTCGTCGCGGATGAACCGCTCCTCCCTCACTCTTCCTCCTGCTCCTGATCCTGATCCATCTCTCGGCTTCTCCGAGGAGACGCATTCGCTTCGTCGACGATCGCGCGCACGCGCTCCCGAAATCGTGACACATCGAACCGTCGCGCCCCGTTGCGAAGCGCTGTCGGGTCGAAGGCCATCCGTTCGGCCTCGAGGACACCCTCGGCGAAGGCGCGCGCTTCGGGCGCACTGACCAGGACACCGTCCTCACCGGGACGCACGATCTCCGGCGCGCCGCCCGCGGCGAGCGCCACGACCGGGGCGCCTGACGCGAGCGCCTCGGCGCAGACCATCCCGAAGTCGTCCTCGGCGGGGAACACGAGACCGCGCGCCGAGCCAAGCAGGTCGCGGACCGTCGCGTCGTCGGCGCGGCCGGTGAACACGACGTTCTCGGAGGCGACCCGTTCGAGCGCGGCACGCTCGCGGCCTTCGCCCACGACGATGAGGCGCATCCCGAGGTCGTTGAACGCGCGCACCGCCACATCGGCGCGTTTGTAGGAGGAGAGCCGGCCCACGAAGAGCCAGAAGTCGCCGCGGTCCTTTTCCACGCGGAACGAGTCGACGTCGACCGGCGGATAGACGACCTCGCTTTCGCGCCCGTAATAGCGCTGGATGCGCTCCGCGACCACGCGCGAGTTCGCGATCCAGCGGTCCACCCGCGCGGCGAATACGCGATCGGTCTCACGGAGGCGACCCATCAGGTCGCGGACCACCCCATGGAGCGGCGCGGGGACCTCCTCCTGCAGGTAGCGATCGCTCCAGTCCCAGAGATAGCGCGTCGGCGAGTGGCAGTACGCGACCAGCGCGGTGTGCTCGGCGACGCCGATCCCCTTGATGAACGCGCTCGTCGAAGCGAGGAGCACGTCCGTGTCGGGGGGGACCCGGAGAGCGCGCGCCGCGTTGGGGTAGAGAGGAAGAAGAAGACGATGGCTCTCGCCGAGCAGGAGACGCTGCAGGTAGCTGACCCGGAGGTTCCATCCCGGAAGCGGTCCGTAGCGCGCCCGATCGTGGAAGAACGTATAGACCGGCGCGTCGGGCCACATCTCGTGCAACGTCTCGACGACGCGCTCCGCCCCGCCATGGGCGACGAAGTACTCGTGCGCGAGTCCGAGCTTCATCGTCCGCGAACGCGCGCGCGGAGGACGAGCGCGACGAAGACGGGCAGCGCGCGCTGCCGGCGCCAGCGGCGCGGCTCGAAGGCAAGGCGCCACAGCCACTCGAATCCGATCGCGTGGACGAAGCGTGGCGGGACACGCACGCGGCCCGCGAGCTGATCGAAGACCCCCCCGACCCCGATCGCCAGGCGGACCGACTCGAGGTGCGGGAGGTTGCGCGCGATCCAGCGCTCCTGCGCGGGCATGCCGTACGCGACGAGCAGGACGTCTGTCGCGGCTTCGGCGATCCGCGCGCGGGCGCTCGGGTCGTCGACCGGCAAGGGCGAGCCGGCGTACGCGCCGGCGACACGAAGCGATGGCACCCGGCGTTTGGCGGCGTCCGCCGCGAGCTCCGCGATGCCCGGGCTCGCGCCGAGAAAGAACACCGGTGCTCCCGTCGGCGCGATGCGGGCGAGCAGTGCGTCGACGAGCAGCCGGCCCGGCACGCGCCCCGGAAGGGGATCGCCCAGCATCCGCGAGGCCACGAGGACGCCTGTCCCATCGGCGACGACCAGGTCCGCGGTCCGCGCGATCGCGGCGAGGACCGGGTCGCGGCGCGCCAGCATCACGAACTCGGGATTGGCGGTGATCACGAAGGTGCGCGCTCCGGTCGCGTGGCGTCGCACGATGCGGTCGACCGCGGCATCGAGGTCCAATCGGTCGAATCCGATCCCGAGGATGTCCACACGGCGCGGCGCGGCTTTGCTGGGAACCCCGCCTGATTCGCTGCCGGCACGTGTTTCGCTCGTCGGGCCCTCCGCGTCCTGCGCAAACGGTCGTCGGTCGCTCGGGCGGGCGATGCCCGTCCCCGGGGAACCCTAATGGACCGCGACGAGGCTCCTGCGGAAGAAGTCGAGGTGCTCGAGGGCGAGGCCGGTCCCCTTGGCGACGCAGTAGAGCGGGTTCTCGGCGACGTAGCACGCGACACCGGTCACCTGGGTGAGGAGCTTGTCCATGTTCCGGAGAAGCGCTCCGCCGCCCGAAAGCACCATGCCCTTGTCGATGACGTCCGAGGCGAGCTCGGGCGGGGTCTCCTCGAGCACGCTCTTCACCGCCGCGATGATCTGCTGGAGGATGGGGTCCATCGCTTCGGTGATCTCGTTGCTGCCGATGGTGATCGTGCGCGGCAGCCCGGCGATCAGGTCACGGCCGCGGACCTCCATGGTGAGCTCGGGATCCATCGGGAGGGCGGACCCGATCTGGATCTTCACATCCTCAGCGGTCCGCTCGCCGATCATGAGGTTGTAGCGCTTGCGCACGAAGCTCGCGATCGCTTCATCGAGCTTGTTGCCGGCGGCGCGCACGCTGCGTGAGACGACGATCCCGCCGAGCGAGATCACCGCGATCTCCGCGGTCCCACCGCCGATGTCGATGATGAGGTTTCCGGATGGGCCCGAGATCGGGATGTTCGCTCCGATCGCGGCGGCGAGTGGCTCCTCGATGAGGTGCGCCTCCCGTGCGCCGGCGCGCACCGCCGCGTCCTTGACCGCCCGGCGTTCGACGCTCGTCACCCCGGAGGGGACGCAGATCATCAGCTCGGGATGGAAGATGCGGATACGACCGGCCACCTTGTTGATGAAGTGCCGGAGCATCTCCTCGGTGATCACGTAGTCGGCGATGACGCCGTCGCGCATCGGCCGGAGCGCGGTGATCGTTCCCGGGGTCCGACCGAGCATGAGGCGGGCCTCTTCGCCCACCGCCACGATCCGCGGTCGGTTTGAGCCGTTCTCCTTCGCGAGCGCGACGACCGACGGCTCGGTGAGAACGATCCCCTTCCCGCGGACGTAGACGATGACATTGGCGGTGCCGAGGTCAATGCCGATTTGTCGTGCGAACACCGCGGAGAACGATAACGGTCGAGTACGCGAAAAAGTGCGCTATATGGTCATGCGCCGACCGCGTGGAGAACGAAGTCGGTTGCAAAGCCGAGCACGAGGCCGACCAGGATCCCCCAGGTGGTCATGTCTTTGTGGCCGAGCTTGCGGGCCACGGCGAGAAGCTCGATGACCACATAGAGGATGGACCCCGCGGCGAGCGCGAGGAACGCCGCGAAGACGGTCTCGTTCTGAAAAGACTGGCCGATTGCGGTGCCGATGAACGTCGGTCCCCCGGCGATGAGTCCCAGCGCCCCCAGGAAGCGCCAGCTGGGGAGCTGCGCCTCGCCCGCCAGGGGCCCGACGATCCCGAAGCCCTCGGTCGCGTTGTGCAGCGCGAACCCGATTACCAGCACGAAAGCGAGCCGAAGCTCCCCGCCCGCGGCCGACTGGCCGATCGCGAGACCCTCGGAGAGATTGTGGAAACCGATGCCGAGCGCGATGAAAAACGCGAGCCGCTCGGCCGGCCGGAGGCGCGCGACGGGACCGGCGTGGAACTCACGCACGTCTGCGGCGCCCGGGCCGAATCGCACCGGAGTGCGCGCGCGGCGTGAGAGCCAGAGGTCGTAGTAGACGAGGCTCATGAGTCCGAGCGTCAAGCAGAGCGCAAAGACACCGCCAAGCCACGCGAAGTGTCCCCACGCGGTGGCGTCCCCGGTGGCTTCGTCGAGTGCCCGTTCGACCGGCGCGATCCCCTTGGCGAGCACATCCCAGAAGAGGAAGATGAGGATCCCGGTCGCTCCGGCGTTCAAGAGCGCGCGCATCCGCGAAGACGTGTTGCGCAGCCTGCCGAGCGGGAGCCCCAGGAAGACCGCACATCCGGCGATCGCGCCCAGGGCCAGGATCGCGGTCATGGTCATCGCGGGCCGTCCCCCGGCCGATGCCATACTCGGCGTCGCTTCGCGGTCGTTAGGCGCACTTGACCACCTAAAGGAAGCCTAACTATTTCCGACCTCGGAGGTCAACAATCAATAGCTCGCCGGCGATCGAGGAATATCTCCAGGCCATCTACACGCTCTCCGACGAAGGCACGAGTGTCATCGGCGCCCGCCTGGCGACCTTTCTGGGTGTCTCCGCGGCGGCCGTCTCGGAGATGCTCGGTCGGCTCCGGCGCGAGGGCCTCGTCGACCTCGACGGCCGTAAAGAAGTGCATCTTACCGGGCAGGGCGGGGTCCTGGCGGCGCACGTCATCCGCCGTCACCGGCTCGCGGAGCGGATGCTCGTCGACCTTCTCGGCTACGAGTGGTGGAAGACGCACGAGGAGGCCGAGCGCATCGAGCACGCGATGTCCACGGAGATGGAGGAGCGCCTCGTGCGCGTGCTCGGCGATCCCCAGACCTGCCCGCACGGCAACCCGATGCCCGGCGTGACGCCCCGGCCGACGAAGCCGCTCGACCAAGTTCCGCGGGGCGCGAGCGCGACGATCGAGCGGATCCCCGACCAGTTCGAGCACGAGCCGGGTTTTCTCGAATATCTGGACTCCCAGGGTCTCCGCCCGGGGACCGCGGTCCGAGTGCTCGAGGCCCGCCAAGGCGAGCTGCTGCGGATCGAGATCGCCGGGCGAGAACGGACCATCCGGGCGGACTGCGGTCAGAAAGTGTGGGTGCGCGCATGAAGGATGAGGCGGCGATCTACGTCTTTGAGGGGGAGCCCGGCTACTGGCTCGGACACGTGCCCGCGTTGCGCGGCTGCGTCGCGTCGGGAACGACGCGTGAGGAGGCGGTAAGGAACGCGCGTCGCGCGTTTCGCGCGTACCTCGAGCTGCTCGACGCCCGCGGCGTCTCGATCGAGCACTGGAAGGACCTCGATCCTGAGCGCCTTCCGGTGAGAGAGATGCCGCCCGACCGGATCGTGCCCGAGGACGTCGGACGGATGGAAGAGCACGAGCTCCGTGACTTTCTCCATCAGATGGAAGCGTCGCGGTCCGCGCTCCTGTCGCTGGTGCGCGAGCTCTCCCCGGACGAGCTCGAGCGAAGGCCGACCGAGACGACCTGGAGCGTTCGCGAGGCGCTCGAGCACATCATGGAGAGCCAGACCGATTTCCTGTCGCGTCTTGAGAAATGGCCGACGGATCCGTTCAACACGATGCAGGCGGTCCATCGCATGGCCTTCCAGCGATTCACGGTGATGGAGCCTGAGGACACCGGGCTGGACCACAAGATCCTCGGCAGGCGCTGGACGACGCGAAAGGTCATGCGCCGGATCCTCGAGCACGAGTACGAGCACTACAACCACATCAAGGAGATCATCGCGGCCCTCGGAGGCGACCGGCCGCCCGAGTGACTCACTCGCGCGCCCGCGCCCATGCGGCCGCGCGCGTGGCGTGGCGCTCGATCATCCCGCGCTGGTCCGCGCGCACCTCCGGCAGCTCGGCCGGGTCGAACGCGCGAAGCTCGATGACCTCCTCGCTCAGATGCTCGGCACCGCCCGCCGGCCGGTAGGCGTAGACGAGCTCCACCCGCTGCCAGCGAAAGCCCTGGCTCGCCTCGAGGATCGGCCCGACCTCGATCTCGAGCCCGGTTTCCTCGCGCACCTCTCGCGCGAGCGCGTCCTCGAGGCGCTCGCCCGGGGAGAGGAAGCCGCCGAGAAATCGCCACTGCGGCGCACCGAAGCGATGGCGCGCGAGGAGCACCCTTCCCTGCGGATCGACGCCGAGACCGACGACCCCGACGAGGAATCGCGCCTGCGTCCGGTCAAGGATGCGCCGCTGCCAGCGGACGGGGAGCGCGTTGTAGAAGAGCGCGAGCAGGCGCATGAGCACCCGCGGACTCTACGGGATGGGCACCACTCCGATGCCGTGCGCTTTCGGAACCGGCACCTTCTGCAGGACTTCGTGCGTCCGCACGTCGATCACGTTCACCATGCCATCGACGTTCGTGGTGGTGAGGAGGCGCTCGCCCTCCGGGTCGTAGGCGGTGTGGAAGGGCTGCTGGCCGAGCTTGGTCTCGCCGACGACGCGCCGCTCGCGCCAGTCGACGTACATGAGGCCGGGCATCGTGTGATCGGAGATGACCATGATCGATTTGTCGGGGAGGAAATACACGCCGTCCTGGTTCACCTTCATGGTGTGGAACGGGTAGTGGCCGACGAGGTGGATCTCGCTCTTGACCGTCTTCGTGTTCGGGTCGTAGATGACCATCCGGTCGGAGGGCTTGTCGAGGAAGCCCGAGGAGCTGGACCAGACCTCGCTCTCGTCCGGCGTGAAGTAGGCGTCGTGGACATCCCCGACCTTCACGCGGGTGACCTTGTCCGTGGCCAGGTCGTACACGCGGAGCACGTCGGCCTCGCTCGTGTTCGTGAGCGTGAACCACACCTCGTTCGGGTGACTTCGCGGGATCGTCATGACGTGCTGCGGCGCGCCGACCATGAGCGGCGGGAGCGGCTTCCACGTGCCGGCCTCGAAGCGCGCGATGTACGTGTCGCGCTCGTGACCGACGAAGAGGGTCTTCGCGTCAGGCGACCAGGTGATCGCGTGCGGCTGCTTGCCGACCGCGAGCCGCGCGACCTCCTTCATCGCGATCGGATCGATGATCGACGTCGTGTTCGCCATGCGGTTGTTCACCGCGATCCATTTCCCGTCCGGCGACGTGCCCATCTGATGCGGAAGCATGCCGACCGGGATCTTTCCGACGAGCTGATACGGCTGGCCCTTCGCGCCTTCGAGGACCCACACCTGATTCGTGCTCTCCGAAGCGACGAAGACCCGGAGCTTCGAGTAGAGCGCGGGGTCGGGTGTCGGGATCGGGGGGCTCGGCTCGACCGGCGCCAGACTCGCCGCGACCGAAACCTGTGGAGCCACGCCGGCGGCGGGGTCCGCGACCGGTCCACCGATGCCGTCCGCCACGCATGCGGCGATCACGATGGTCGCGATGAAGGACAGGACCCCGATCTTCGCTAGCCTCACTACCCACCCATACCAGCGCCCGTGGGCCAAAGACTAGCGGTTTAGCGAGCGGTCGGGTGGACTGGCCCCGTTCTGCGACTCAGCGGCGGCGCCGGCGCCCCTCGGTCACCCGCAGCCGCACCAGGGCACGCTGCAGCGCCGCCCGGGCGCGCTGCTCGTCGGCCGCGCTGAGCGCCCCGGCTGCGAGCGCCTGCTGGGCCCGCTCGCGGGCTTCCTGAGCCCGCCGCGAGTCGATCTCCTCCGCCGGCTCCGCGGCATCGGTCAGCACGACGACGCGGTTGCCCCGGACGTCCATGAACCCGCCGAAGACGGCGAGCGCTTCCTCCACCCCGCCCTTCTTCACCCGGAACTCGCCGGGGCCGAGCGTCGTGAAGAGCGGCGCGTGGTGCGGGAGGATCCCGAGGTAGCCCTCGCTCCCCGGCGCGATGACCATGTCGACGTCGTCCTCGTACACGCGCCGCTCGGGGGTGATCACCTCGAGGTGCAGCGGCACTAGCCCTGGATGCCCTTCGCCTTCTCGCGCGCGTCCTCGATCGTCCCGACCATGTGGAACGCCTGCTCGGGAAGGTCGTCGTGCTTGCCGTCGAGGATCTCGCGGCAGCTTCGCACGGTGTCTTTGACCTTCACGTATTTGGGGGTGATGCCGGTCATCTTCTCGGCGACGTGCATCGGCTGCGAGAGGAACTTCTGCAGCTTGCGGGCGCGGGCGACCAGCAGCTTGTCCTCGTCGGAGAGCTCGTCGACGCCGAGGATGGCGATGATGTCCTGCAGGTCCTTGTAGCGCTGCAGCACGCGCTGCACCTCGCGCGTCGTCTGGTAGTGCTCCTCGCCGACGATCGTGGGATCGATCGCCCGGCTCGTCGACGTCAGCGGATCGACCGCGGGGTAGATGCCGATCTCGGTGAGGTAGCGCTCGAGGCGGATCGTCGAGTCGAGGTGGGCGAAGGTCGTCGCCGGCGCTGGATCGGTGTAGTCGTCGGCCGGCACGAAGACGGCCTGCATCGACGTGATCGAGCCCTTCTTCGTCGACGTGATCCGCTCCTGCAGCTCTCCCATCTCGGTCGCGAGCGTCGGCTGGTAGCCGACCGCGCTCGGCATGCGGCCGAGGAGCGCCGAGACCTCCGAACCGGCCTGAGAGAACCGGAAGATGTTGTCGATGAAGACAAGGAGATCCCTGCCCTCGTCATCGCGGAAGTATTCCGCGAGCGTGAGGCCCGTGAGCGCGATCCGCAGGCGAACGCCCGGCGGCTCGTTCATCTGGCCGAACACCATCGCGACTTTGTCGATGACACCGTACTCGTGCATCTCTCCCAGGAGCTGCGTGCCCTCGCGGCTTCGTTCGCCGACGCCGCAGAACACCGAGTAGCCCGAGTGCTCGTAACCGATGTTCCGGATGAGCTCCATGATCACGAAGGTCTTGCCGACGCCGGCCCCACCGAAGATGGCGGCCTTGCCGCCCTTCTGGAACGGGCAGATGAGATCGATGACCTTGATCCCGGTCTCGAGGATCTCGGCCGCGGTCGACTGGTCGACGAAAGCGGGCGCCGCCCGATGGATCGGATCGCGGCGGATTCCCTTCACGGCCCCCTTGCCGTCGATCGGCTCGCCGATGACGTTGAAGAGGCGGCCCAGCGTCTCGGGGCCGACCGGAACGGCGATGGACTCGCCGGTCGCGATGACCTTCATCCCGCGGCGCAGGCCGTCGCTCGTGTCCATGGCGACCGCGCGCACCCAGTTGTTGCCGAGGTGCTGCTGCACTTCGGCGATCACGAACCCGCCGTCCTCGCGCTCCACGCGGAGCGCGTCGTAGATCTCGGGAAGCTCGCCCTCGGCGAAGGCGACGTCGAGCACCGGCCCGATGATCTGGACGATGTGCCCGGTCGTCTCCGCGCGGCGCTTCTTCGTCGGCGCTTTCGTCTCGACTGCCATCTCTTTACCCCTTGCTGAGGGCCTCGGCCCCCGAGGCGATCTCGAGCATCTCCTTGGTGATGCGACCCTGGCGGGCCTTGTTCGCGGCGAGCGTGTAGTCCTGGATCAGGTCCCCCGCGTTGTCGGTCGCGTTGCGCATCGACACCATGCGCGCGGACTGCTCCGACGCGGCGTTGTCGAGCGCGGCCTGGTACACGGTGAGCTCGATGAGCCGAGGGAGGACCGCTTCGAGGACGGTCTCGGGGTCGGGCTCGAAGATGTACTGCAGCACGGGCGCCTTCTCGAGGTCCTCCTCCTCGGGTACGAGCGGCAGGATCCTCCGTACCGTCGGGACCTGGCGCAGCGTGTTGATGAAGCGCGTATAGGCGAGGTAGACCTCGTCGACGCGTCCGGTCGTGAACTCCTCCATCGCGACGCGCGCGACGATGCTCGCGTCGTGTGTCGTCGGCCGCTCGCTGAACCCGGAGAACTCCGCGGCGGTGGTCTGCCGAAACCGCCGCAGCTGCCCGATCGCCTTTCGTCCGACCGCGACGAAGGTGACGGCCGGCAGCGTCTGCGCGTGCCGGATCGCCGTCCGGACGATGTTCGTGTTGAGTGCCCCGACGAGACCCCGGTCGGTGGTGATCAGGACGATCGCGGCCCGCTTGGTCTCGCGGCGCGCGAGGAGCGGATGGGTCTCGGGATCGGTGTACGGAGCGAGATCGTTCAGGACCGCGCGCAGACGCTCCTCGTACGGCCGGGACGCGAGGACCGCCTGCTGAGACCGACGCATGCGCGACGCGGCGACCGTCTGCATCGCCTTCGTGACCTGCTGGATGTTCCGGATGCTCCGGATCCGGCGCCGGATCTCGCGCTCGCTCGGCATCGGCTACGACCTCGCCGCTTTCTTCTGCGCGTCGGCGCCGGGCGTCTCCTTCGGAGCCTCGCCCTGCTTTTCGCCGTACGGGTGGCCCTTCTTGAACTCCTCGATCATCGCCCGGACGTCCTTCTCTATCTCGGGCGTCCACTTGCGCTCCTTGAGGATCCGCTGCGTGACGTTCTTCCCGACCGAGTCCATGTACCGGTAAAGGTCCCGCTCGAACTGCTGGACGGCCTCCTTCGGCACGTCGTCGAGGTAGCCGGCGGTCCCGCAGAAGATGATCACGATCTCCTTTTCGACCGGCACCGGCTGGTACTGAGGCTGCTTCAGCATCTCGACGAGCCGCTCGCCGCGACGGAGCTGTCGCTGGGTGGCCTGGTCGAGGTCGGACCCGAACTGCGCGAACGCGGCGAGCTCGCGGAACTGGCCGAGGTCGAGCTTGAGGCTCCCGGTCACCTTGCTCATCGCCTTGATCTGGGCGTCGCCGCCGACCCGGGACACCGAAAGGCCCGTGTTGATCGCCGGGCGCACGCCCGCGTTGAACAGGTCGGTCTCCAGGTAGATCTGGCCGTCGGTGATCGAGATGACGTTCGTCGGGATGTACGCCGAGATGTCGTTCGCCTGCGTCTCGATGATCGGCAGCGCCGTGAGCGAGCCGTTCCCGTTCTCGTCATTCATCCGGGCCGCCCGCTCGAGCAGCCGGGAATGCAGGTAGAAGACGTCGCCCGGATAGGCCTCGCGGCCGGGGGGCCGCCGCACGAGCAGCGAGACCTCGCGGTAGGCCCAGGCGTGCTTCGTGAGGTCGTCGTAGACGATGAGCGCGTCCTTCCCGCCGTCGCGGAAGAACTCGCCCATCGCACACCCGGCGAACGGTGCGATGTACTGGAGCGTCGCCGGGTCGGAGGCGCCGGCGACGACGACGATCGTGTGATCCATGGCGCCGTGCTCCTCGAGCGTCGCGACGATCTTCGCGACCGAAGACTCTTTCTGACCGATCGCGACGTAGATGCAGGTGACCCCCTGGCCCTTCTGGTTGATGATCGTGTCGATCGCGATGGCGCTCTTCCCGGTCTGGCGGTCGCCGATGATGAGCTCGCGCTGCCCCCGACCGATCGGCGTCAGCGAGTCGATCGCCTTGATGCCGGTCTGGAGCGGGGTGTCGACGTTCTTCCGGGTGATGACCCGGGGCGCGACGACGTCGATCTTGCGTGCCTGCTTCGTCTGGATGGGGCCCTTGCCGTCGATGGCGCGGCCAAGCGGGTCGACCACGCGACCGACGAGGGCGTCCCCGACCGGCACCTCGGCGATGCGGCCGGTCGTCCGCACCTCGTCGCCTTCCTTGATCTCGACGTAGTCGCCCAGGATGATCGCGCTGACGGTGTCTTCCTCGAGGTTGAAGGCGAGCCCGAAGACGCCGTGCCCGAAGTCGAGGAGCTCGCTCGCCATGCACCCAGCGAGTCCGTAGATGCGCGCGATGCCGTCACCGACCTCGACGACGGTCCCCACGTCCGCGGACTCCGGCTTTCCCTGAAAGCTCCGGATCTGCGCCTTGATGATGTCGGTGATCTCGGATGTGGCGGCCATGTCTCTCCTCCTACGTCGCGAGCTGTCGCGCCAGGGCGCGCAGCTGGGCCTCGAGCGACGCGTCGACGAGGTGATCGCCGAGCTGGACCTTCGCGCCTCCGATGAGCGCCGGGTCCACGGCGAACGACGCGCGTACCTTTCGCCCGCTGGCGCGCTCCAACCGGCGGACGAGCGCATCCCGGTCGCGGTCGTTCAGCTCGACCGCCGTGGTGACCCGCGCGTTCGCGACGCCCTCGCGCGCGTCGACGATCACGCCGAACTCGCGGGCGATCGCGGGAACGAGTGCGATACGGCCATGCTCGATCAGCAGGCTCAGCACCGACCGGATGAGCACCGGTTCGTCTTTCACCGCTTCGCCCAGCGCCTTCTCGCGGGTCGCGAGCGGGATCGCCGGATCGCGAAGGGCCGCGATCGCCGATCGATCGAGCGCGGACGCGATGCGTTCGAGCGAGCCGCGAAGCGCCGTGACGGACGGCTCGTCGGGCGCGAGCTCGAGGATCGCTTCGGCGTACCGGCGCGCGGCCGACCCGGAGACCGGCACTAGGACGTGCCTTCAGCGAGCTGCGCGGCCGCCTCGTCGAGCGAGCGTTCGATGAGCGCCCGGTGCTGGTCGCCGCTCACCTCGCGGCCAAGGACGCGGCTTGCCGCGAGCACCACCATCTCGGCGGCCTCGGCGCGCAGCTGCGCGAGCGCCTGGTCGTGGAGCGCCTTGGCGTCGGCGCGCGCGCGTTCGCGGATGCGCTCGCCCTCGGTCTTCGCCTGCGCCTTGATGTCGGCCGCGGCGAGCTCCGCTGCCTGTGTCGCTCGTTCGGCGAGCTCGGCGGCTTGGCGACGCGCGTCCATAAGCAGCCGCTCGACCTCCTGCTGCATCCGCTGCCGCTCGGCGTGCGCGGCTTCCGCGGCGGCCAGGCCCTCGCGGATCCGCTCCGCGCGGTCATGGAGCGTCCGCAGGATCGGCCCCCAGAGGAACCGTCGCAGCAGGTAGAAGAGAAGGAGGAACTGGACGATCGAAACGAGCACCCAGTACGGGTGCACCGTGAGCGCGCCGCCGCCCTCCTCGACCCCGGGTCCCAAAAGCATCGCTAGGCCTTGCCGGAGAGAAGGATCCCGAGCACGAACGCGAGGATGCCGAGTCCTTCCGCGAGCGCCGCGCCGATGATCATGTTCGTCCGGATCGTCGCGGCGGCGTCAGGGTTGCGGCCCATCGCCTCCGACGACTTCGCGGTGAGGATGCCGATGCCGATGCCCGGACCGAGAACGCCGAAGCCGACGGCGATCCCGGCGGCAAGCCATGCGAGATTCATAGTCCTGGTGCCCTCCTGCTGATTTTGGTCATGCGGCCTGGGGACGCGCGTGCGCGAGATCGACGTCGTCGGGATGCGGCTCGAGTGCGTGCTCGGTCTCGCCGTGCTCTTCGTGTGACTCGGTCGCGAGGATGAAGTAGATGAGGACGAGGAGCGAGAAGATGAGTCCCTGGACGAGGCCGATGAAGACCTCGAGCCCGACGAACGGGAGCGCAAGCCCCGGTACGAACAGGAGCGCGCTCATGACCACGAGCATGATCTCGCCGCCGAGCACGTTCCCCCAGAGACGAAGCGTCAGCGTGAGCATGCGGAAGATCTCGCTCGCGAACTCGATGAGCCCAACGAGCAGGAAGATCGGGCCGAGCATGAACTTCAGCCCGCCCTTCTCCATGAAGCCGGAGAGATTCACCCATCTCCTCACGTACGTCGCGCCGTTCTTCCGGAAGCCCTCGGCCTGGTAGAGCGCGAACGCGAGGATCGCGAGCCCGGCGTTGATGTGGTAATCGGCGGTGGGCGCGTGCAGCCAGGTGACCTGTCCGACGAATGGCACGACCGAGAGCCAGTTCGAGGTCACGAGGAAGAGCAGGAGCGTGCCGAAGAGCGGCAGGTACTTCTGGACCCCAGGACCGCCGATGCTTTCGACGAAGTCGGCGAGCCCCTGCACGAGGAGCTCGATGAAGTTCTGGAGGCCGCTCGGCCGATCGCTGAGCCGCCGGGTCGCGAGGACCGAGATCGCGGTGAGGAAAGCGATGACCAGCAGCATCGTGAAGTGCGCGTTGGTGTAGCTCCAATCCCACACGACGCCGATGCCCACGACGCTCGCGGGCTCCCCGGTCGTCGCGAACGTGACGAGCGGCTGCCCGGTGAGCTCGAACGCCTTGGGAATGTCGGGATAGGAAGGCGGCACGCGCTTACTCGTCCTCCCCTGCTTCGCGCTTCTGTTCGCGCTCGTCGATCTCGGCTTGCCAGCTGCGGCCTGCCTGTCGCGCCCTGTCGGTCACCGGGCCGATGGGATTCTCGGCCAAATACCGCCGGATCAGGTACGCGACGCCCAGGACCGCGATGGCCATACCCAGGAACGTCAGGCCGAGCAGTCCCCATGGCGCCGTGCCTGCGCTTTCGTCGAGCTTCTGACCGAGCCAGGCGCCTACGACTATGGGGACCGCGACCATGAATCCGACCTGGCCCAGGATCGCCGCGTTCGAGCGCGCTCCACCCGGGGTGCGGGGTGCGGCCAAGTAGTCCGAGTGTATGGGAGAAGACCGCGGGCCGCGAACCGGTGCGGCTAGAGCCAGCCCTTCCGGTGGAAGTACAGCGCGACGCCGCCGGCGAGCGCGGCCGACAGGACCAGGCTCAGCCAGAAGACCACGTCGGTGTCGTACGGCAGGATCCGGAAGTTCATCCCGAAAAAGCTCGTGACGACGCCGAGGATGAGCAGGACCGTCGCGATGCTCGTGAGCACCTTCATCACCTCGTTGAGGCGATTCGATGCCGCGGCGAGATAGGCATCGATCACGTTCGAGGTCAGGTCGCGGAAGGTGTCGATCTCGTCGGTCACGCGGATGACGTGGTCGTACACGTCCTGGAAGTAGGCGCGCCTTCCCGGCTCGCGAAGCTCGCGGATGTCGCCGCGGACGAGGACCTGCAGGACGTCACGCTCCGGTGAAACGACCTTGCGCACCCGGAGAAGGTCCTGCTTCACGAGGAAGAGCTCCTTCAGTGGTCCCTGCGTTTGCTTCGTAGACGTCTCGGTCGTGATGAACGCCTCGAGGAACTCGACGCGCTCGCCGAACTGATCGACCACGTCGAAGTAGTCGTCGACGATCGTGTCGAGAAGCGCGTGCAGGACGAGACCGGTCGTCGCGAGGTGGCCCTCCCGGAAACGCTTCTCGACCTCGACGCGCGCCCGGCACTCGCCCTGGTGGACCGTCACGATCGCGTTTCGCGCGACGAAGATCGAAAGCTCGTGGAATCCGATCTCCCCGGGCGACGGCGCCTCGATCGCGTAGAACACGATGAAGTAGTGATCCTCGTACTCGTCGATCTTCGGCCGCTCATGGCCGTGCTGGGCATCCTCGACGGCGAGCGGATGGAGCCGGAGCTCCGCCGCGACACGTGCGAGCTCGAAACGGCGCACGACCTCGACGAACTGCTCCGCGTCGAAGGGTTTGCGTAGGTAGGCCTCCGCGTTGCAGCGGTCCGCCTCGCGTCGCGGGTCGGCGACGCCGGTGAGGATCACGAGCGGCACCCGGCGAAGGGCCATGCGCAGCTCCCGAGCGAACGAGGGCCCGTCCATGCCGGGCATCTGGACGTCGAGCACGACGACCGCCGGCGGATCGTCCTGGACGATGCGCAACGCCTCGTTGCCGTCGCGCGCTTCGACCACACGGAAACCGTTCTCGGCGAGCAGCTCGCGCTCCGCTGAGAGCGTCTCGACGTCGTCGTCGACGATGAGCACCGGGCGCGGTCGATGGTCCCCGATGCCAGCCATGCCGACGTCCATGCAAGCATCGTTCCGTGGCAATGGCTCCGCCCAAAGGAATGCGGACCGCGACCGAAGTGGTACCAAAGCTGGGGGTAAAGCCGGGAATGCCCGCCCTTCGCGTCGGCGGGATCGCGACCTACGACCGGCCGATCGAGCATCTCGCCGGGCAGCTCGACGTCGTCGAGCCGCGCGTGCCCCTCACCGCGAAGCCCGGTCGGTACGGGCTCGTGCTCTGCTTCGCGCTCGGTGCGGTCGATCTCGAACGGCTCGGTCGCGAGCTCGTCCGCGTCGCGCACCCCGACGGCGCCGTCTGGATCGTCGTCTGGAAGAAGACCCGGCTGCCGTCGGATGCCCCGGGCTGGGACGAGGTGCAGGAGGCGGTCCTCGGCACCGGCTGGGTGGACAACAAGATCCTCTCGCTCGGCGAGGACGTCTACGCGACCCGGTACGTCCGGCGGCGCCGGCCTGGCAAGCGCGCGGAACCCCAGCGGCTCCGCGGCCGTTAGAGGGGTATGCGCGCCATCGCGCTCGTGCTGGCGCTGGCCCTCGGGGCCGCCTGCGGCGGCGCCGCCTCGCCGCTTGTGTCCGGTTCGCCCGAGCCCGCGCCGACCGCGACCGTCAGCGGGAGCGGAGTGGCGGCGACGGGGATCGTCGTCACCGGCACGGTCGTCCCGGTCACCATCGCCCCCGGGGTCACGTTCACTCCGGCGCCGACCATCCCGCCGACCCCCACGCCGAGCCCGGCCCCGGGCGGTCTGACGCAGGCCCAGCTCAAGTACGGCCTCGTCGACCGGTTCGGACGGCTGCTCTTTTGCGATCCGGACTTCTATCCCGTCGCTCGGGCCGACGAGCAGTCCCAGGCGGATGCGCGCTTCGCCGAGATCCAGAGCGACGCGCCGACCTTCACCGCGATCGTCGCCCACCTCGGGATCCCGGCTTCCGGCACGTACTCGTCAGCGCAGCGGCTCGCGATCTACCGCGACTGGAAGATGCTCAACGCGCTCCGGCTCGAGCCGGTGGGCCAAGGGTTCCACTTCCTGGCGATCTTCAGCGGCAATCCGGCGGGGACCGGCAACCAGGGCACCCGCGTCGACGGAACGATCGATCAGCGGGGCACGATCTCGGTCGCGAGCCAGACACCGAGCGGACCCCCGCCGTGCCCGATCTGCCTCGCCCGCGGGACACGCGTCGCGACCCCCACCGGCGACGCGGCCGTGGAGGACCTCCGCGTCGGCGATCTCGTTTGGACCGAAGGTGTGTCGGGCGCCCGCATCGCCGCACCACTCGTCTCGACTGGGAGCACTCCGGTGCCGCCCACGCACCTGGTCGTGCACCTCGTGCTCTCGGACGGGCGGACCGTGGACGTCTCGCCCGGACACCCCACCGCCGACGGGAGGCGCGTCGGCGACCTCGCCGCGGGCGACCTGTTCGACGGCGCGGTGGTGAGCGCCGCGGAGCGCGTGCCCTACTCGGGCGGCGCGACGTACGACGTGCTCCCCGCGAGCTCGACCGGAACGTACTGGGCGAACGGCGTGCTCCTCGGATCAACGATCCGGCCCTGACGCGCGCCGACCCTATCTCTCGAGCAGCTCCCTCGTCAGAAACGCCAGGATCCGCTCGAGCGCGTCGTCCTGGTTTGCCCGCTTCGTGAAGCCGTGGCCTTCG
>VBFI01000096.1 GCA_005889275.1 Chloroflexota bacterium
AACGCGAGAAGGCTCTCGAGCGTCCAGTGAAGCGGCTGCCCGAGCTCCGTCAAGGCGAAGGGGACGAGCACGAGCGCGCCGACCCAGGTGCCGGCGGCCACGGTAGCGATGGGCTCGCTGCGCGCGAGCGTCCGGGCTGAGAGGATCGCCGCGACCGCCCAGGTGATCGGCATGAGCGCGAGGAGCCCGGTGGCGATGAGCGCGTTCGCCGTGTCCGACGTCTCCGGCGCGCCGACGAGGAGCGCCGTGCCGACGAGTCCGAGCGCGAGCCCGAGAAGCTTCAGGGCCGAGAGACGGTCGCCGCGGACGAGGAAGTGCGCGAGGAACGCCGTCCACACCGGCGCGGTTGCGCCAAAGACCGAGACGATGCCGCTCGGGACGAACTGCTCCGACCAGAAGATGATCGCCCAGCTCGTCCCGGTGTTGAACACGCCGACGACGGCGGCGGCCGCGAGCTCGCGGCCTCGTGGAAACCGCTGGCGGAGGGCGAGCGCGAGGACCGTGAGCAGAACGGCGACGGCGATGCCGCGCTGGAGCGCGAAGATGAACGGTGGGACGTCCACGATCCCGATCTTGATCGCCGCCCAGGTCGAGCCCCAGATGAGGACCTGCAGCGCGTAGCCGATGACAACCCGAGTCGGCGGCATCGCTCGCGATGATGGCGGATATCCTCAAGGTCGATGGCGCGCATCGCTCGCTGCATCGTTCTCGCGGTCATCGTCACGATCGGGTGCGGGCAGCCGAAGCTGTCAGGGACGGACCTCGGCGCGACGGCGGCGCCCGACTTTACGCTGACCGATGGCCTCAGCGGCAAGTCCGTGCAGCTCTCGGCGCACCGCGGTCAGGTGGTGGCGCTGACCTTCCTGTACACGAACTGCCCGGACAGCTGCCCGCTCACGGCGGCGCGGTTCAAGGCGGCGCAGGACCAGCTCGCCCAGGACGTCGACATCGTGACGTTCATCGCGGTCTCGATCGATCCCGACTTTGACACGCCGCAGGCCGCGCAGCGCTTCTCATCCGACCACGGGCTCGCCCGCAACTGGTTCTATCTCGTGGGAGGTCGGGCGCAGCTCGCGCCCGTGTGGACGTCGTACGGGATCGGCGTCCAGCAGGGCGCCGACGGCGCCGCCCTGCTCCACAACGACGCCATCTATCTCATCGACAAGCAGGGCCGGGAGCGAATTCTTCTGCACTCGGACGCGCTCGCGTCCGATCTGCTCGGCGATCTACGCGCGCTCGCGCGCGAGAGCTAGAAGGGCGCGCCCGCGCCGTCCGAGCGGCCAGCCGACCGCCAGGTCTTCTTGACCTTGGCGAAACGAGTGCTTTGATCGCCGCGGAGGTGCCGAGATGCGGAACGTGACCTTCGTCATCGGCGCGCTCGTGCTCGCGGTTGTCGCGATCGTCGGCTATGAGCAGATCCGCCCGACCGCGCAGCGGGTGGCCAGCTCCGGCGCGACGCCACAGTCCGGTGACTCGACCACCGAGCTCGCGAGCCGTCTGCTCCTTCCGCCGTACCTCGCGCAGCAGGACTCGGCCGCGTATGAGCTCAAGCTGTATCCGGGGACGCTCCCGCCCGACCCGAAGATCGATCTGCCCCAGCCCTCAGGCTCGCGCGTTGTCGGCGCGGCCGTCCGTCTTCGCAACAAGGCGCCCGCGGCGCTCGACGTCGTCATGGACGTTCCCGAATCGACGGGCGATGTCGCGGCGTATTTTGAGCGCGAGCTCACGAAGGCCGGTTGGACCGCGGCTCCCAACCGAGGCGGCCCGCAGGGCGGGTTCGTCTCGGGTCCGGTCGGCAACAGCCGGACGTTCTGCAAGGGCGAGAATCCGCCCTGGTACAGCGTGACCGCGTTCGCGGTCGCGGGCGCGCCCTTCGACGTGCGCGCGCACATCGACCTGGTGAACCCGAGTCCGTATCCGGGATCCTTCGGCCCGTGCTCGCAACCGGCGCAGCCGGCCGGCATCGGGATCAACAACGGGATGAACAAGCTTCCCGCGCTGCACGCCCCCTCGGGCGTCACCATGCGGACGAGCGGCGGCGGCGGCGGGAACGACCGTCAGTCCTCCGAGGCGGTCGCGACCGGAAAGACATCCGCGAAGGACCTCGAGGCCGCGTTCGCGCAGGAGCTCGTCGCTGCCGGATGGATCCGCGCCGCCGGCTCGGCCGACGGCCCGATCGCATGGAGCACCTGGAAGGTCGCGGGCGACGGGAACTGGCGCGGCCTGCTGCTGGTGAACGAGCTCAGCGGGGAGGTGCGCTCACTGCTGCTGCAAGCGCAGCTCGTCCAGTAGCGGCGCTCAGCCGATGATGTAGATCGTGATGAAGAGGCCGATCCAGACGACGTCGACGAAGTGCCAGTAGATCGACGCGGCCTCCATCGCGAGATGCCGGCGCGCGGTGAACTGCCCCTTCACCGTCCGGAAGAAGCAGATCGCGTTGAAGATGACGCCGCCGGTGACGTGCGCGCCGTGGAATCCGGTGAGCGTGAAAAAGACGCCGGCGAAGATGCCGTCGCGCGGAAGGAACCCGAGCTTCGTGTACTCGTAGCCCTGGCCAACGAGGAACAGGACGCCGAGCACGAGCGTCGGGATGAGCCAGTTTCGTAGCCCCTGACGATCGCCGCGCTTGATCGCGTTCACGGCGAGCTGCATGGTCACGCTCGAGACCAGGAGCTCGATCGTGTTGATAGTCGGCAGGCCGATGCCGAGGATCGGGTCGACGTGCCAGCTCGGCTTCTCGCCGAAGACGGGCTCCCACGACGGGATGCGCGAGCGTAGGAAGAAGTACGTCGTGAAAAGCGCTCCGAAGAAGAAGGCCTCGCTCGAGATGAAGAGCATGACCGCCCACATGCCGGCGCTGAACCGGGTGGGCTGCGCCTCGAGTCCGGTCTCGTTCGTCGGGAGACGATCGATCGGGTCGACGCGGCGGCCGCGTACGACCGTGCGGTCCTCGACCGTGGTTCTCATGGGCTAGTGGTGCGCGCCGTCGGTCGGATCACCGGCGTGCGCGTACGCCCGCGCGTCGTCGACGAGCCAGGTCCCGATCCCGATGACGAAGATGACCAGGCCGACCACGATGAGCGGGATGCCGACGAGGATGCCGAGCGCGATGAGCATCACGCCGAACGCGAGGATCGGCGGCGAGAAGCTCGGCTGCGGGAGATGGATCGGATGCTCGTCGGTGCCGTGCGCGGACATCGGCCGAAGACTAGCGCCGCGATTGGCGCGTGTCGAAATCTCGCCCTAGTCTCTTGACCCGATGGGTCCCTGGCCGCTCGACCCGCGCGGGCCCGAGGCCGAGCAGATCGTCACGCTCTACTGGCTCATGTTCGCTTGCGCGATGGTCGTGCTCGCGATCGTCGCCGGCGCGATCATTTACTCGGGCATCAAGTTCCGCGACCGGCCTGGCCACAGCGCGCGGCAGTTCCACAGCCACAACATGCTCGAGCTCACCTGGACGGTCATTCCGACGCTCATGGTCATCTCGTTCACGGTGCTCTCCTGGAACAAGCTGAATTTCATCAACGACGTCGATTCGAACGTGGCGATGACCGTCAAGGTGGAGGGCCGCCAGTGGTCGTGGGCGTTCACCTACCCGGACCAGCAGCTCTTCAAGCTGCAGGACGGGAGCACGCTCCAGTCGGGGCAGCAGCTCGACATTCCGATCGGTCAGAAGATCAAGCTCGAGCTCACCTCGAAGGACGTCATCCATTCGTTCTGGATCCCGAACCTCGGTGGGAAGAAGGACGCGGTCCCCGGGCACACGACGAGTCTCTGGATCCAGGCTGATCAGCCGGGCACGTTCAAGGGCCAGTGCTACGAGTACTGCGGCGACGGACACGCGGACATGCTCCTGACGGTGGTCGCCCACTCCGCGAGTGACTACACGGCCTGGGCCGCCGACGCCGTGAAGCAGGCGAACCTGCTGAACGATCCACGAACCAAGGTCGGCCGCGACACATTCCTCGCCGCGCCGTGCGTCGGCTGCCACACGGTCCAGGGCACGACCGCCGCCGGCAAGGTCGGCCCCGACCTGACCCACATCGCGAGCAAGCCAAACATCGCCGGGGTCCTCTCGCCGGTGAACCAGGAAAACCTCACGAAGTGGGTGAGCGACGCGCCGTCGATCAAGCCCGGCGTCGTCATGCCGAAGTTCAAGGGGACGCTGTCGGACCAGCAGATCAGCGACATCGTCCAGTGGCTGCTCACGCTCAAGTAGCGGCCGGCGGGTGAGCCCCCAGGAACCCGATTACGTTCGGGTCAATCGCGATCACTGGACGAAGGCGAACGCCGACTACACCGACGGTCGAGCTGAACACGCCTGGAACGAGCCCGAGATCTCGTGGGGCGTCTGGGACACGCCGGAGCGCGAGCTCCAGATCCTCCCGGACGTCCGCGGCAAGGACGTCATCGAGCTCGGCTGTGGCACCGCGTACGTCGCCTCGTGGCTGAAGCGGCGCGGCGCGCGTCGGGTCGTCGGCGTCGACATCACTCCGGCGCAGCTCGCGACCGCGCGGCGTATGAACGAGCGGACCGCTCTCGGCATCGAGCTCATCGAAGCGAACGCCGAGGCGGTCCCGCTGCCCGGCGGGTCGTTCGATCTCGCGATCTCCGAGTACGGCGCGTCGATCTGGTGCGATCCGTACAAGTGGATCCCCGAAGCCGCGCGGTTGCTGCGAGCTGGCGGGGAGCTTGTCTTCCTCCGCAACTCGACGCTCTCGATGCTGTGCATGCCTGACGAAGGCAAGGTGACGACGAGCCTCCAGCGGCCGCAGCGCGGGATGAACCGCCTCGAGTGGCCGGGCGAGCCCGAGATCGAGTTCCACGTCGGGCACGGTGAGCTCATCCAGATCCTGCGCGACTCCGGCTTCGAGGTCCTTCGCCTGGTGGAGCTCTTCGCGCGCGAGGGCTCGACCGACCATAGCTACTACGGCTACGTCACCGCGGACTGGGCGAAGCGCTGGCCGTCCGAGGAGATGTGGCGCGCGCGGAAGCGGGCGTAGCGGACCGAGCGATGGCCGCGAGCGCGCGGATGAAGCTCGATCGTACGTTCGGCATGGCGATGCGCCGGTAGCGGAGGCCCGCTACTCGGGCCTCGTCAGCCGCGGCGACATCGAGGTCGTAGAGGACCTCGAGATGGTCGGAGACGAACTGCACCGGGACGACGAGGACCTCGTGGCGGCCACTCGTCGCGATCTCCGGGAACAGCTCCTTCAGGTCGGGGCGCAGCCACTCCTCCTGCGTGTGTCCGGCGCTCTGGTATGCCCAGCTCCATCCGTCCGGCGCCAACGGTACATGCGGCGCGACCAGATCCGCCGTCTCGCGCAGCTGCGCGACGTAGCCGGGTTCGGACTGGAACACGCGACGCGGAAGACTGTGTGCGGTGAAAATGACGGCCGCGTCGCCGGCCTCGGCCTCGCGGACGAGCTCGGCCAGCGACTCGATGAACGCGCGCTCGCGGTGCCACGCCTCCGCGGCTGACCAGCCGACCCCAAGCTCTCCGGCGACGCTCTCGAGTGCGCGCACGTATCCCCCCATCAGCATCGGGGACCATTGCGGCGATAGCACCACCCCGGTGAGGTGGGTCGCGCCCCGGGCGACGAGATCGCGCGCCGCATCGGCGATCGACGGCTCGGAGAATCGCATCCCGGATGCGGCGGCGTAGCCCTCGCCAAGCCTCTCCTCGACCGCGCGCGCCTGGGCACGCGTGATTCGCACGAGAGGCGAACCACCGATGAGGCCGTAGCGCCGACGCATTTCGTCGACCAGCTCGTCGGGCGCCGGGCGTCCGCCTCGCACGGCTGCGAGGTAACGCGGGAGATCGGCGTCGCCATGCGGCGCGCCGTAGGTCATGAGGAGGACGCCGACCGTCACGCCGCGACTGTGATTGACGCTTCGCGGACGTGCTGGGCGAGCCGCGCGAGCGTCCCTGCATCGGTCGCGGGGAGGACGCCATGTCCGAGGTTGAACACGTGACCGGGTCGGCCATTCGCTCGCCGCAGCACGTCATCCGCGCGCGCCGCGACGACGTCCCAGGGCGCGAGGCAGACCGCGGGCTCGAGGTTGCCCTGTATCGCGCGGTCGCCGATCGCCCGCCACGCTTCGTCGAGCGGAACGCGCCAGTCCACGCTGACGGCCTCGCATTCGACCGACGCGATGAGAGGCAGCAAACCGGGGTTCCCGGTCGCGAAGTGGATGCGCGGCACCCGCTCGCCGACCTCGGCGAAGAGCCGGCGCGTGTGTGGGAGGACCGCGCGGGCGTAGTCCTCAGTCCCAAGCGCGCCGGCCCACGAATCGAAGACCTGGACCGCGTCCACGCCCGCATCGATCTGCGCGCGCAGGTAACGCCCGAGGACTTCGACGAGGGTGGTCATGAGCCTGGACCACAGCTCTGGCGCGGCGAGAAGCATCGCCTTCGTCCGCGCGTAATCTCGCGAGGGCCGGCCCTCGATCAGGTATGACGCCAGCGTGAACGGGGCCCCACAGAAGCCAATGAGCGCGACACTGGGGTCGAGCCGCCGGCGCAGCTCGCGGATCGTCTCGAAGAGGTACGGCGTGGCCTCCTCGGCCGGCACGATCCTGAGCGCGTCGACCGCGCCGGCGTCACGCACCGGAGCCTCGACGATCGGGCCCAGCTCCGACTCGATGCGGAACGGCACTCCCATGCCGTCGAGCGGCAGCATGATGTCCGCGTAGAGCACGGCAGCGTCGACGCCCAGCCTCGAGATCGGCATCTCGGTCACGCGGGCGGAGAGCTCGGACGTGCGGGCGATCTCAAGGATGCCGTAGCGCTCGCGGAGCGCGCGGTATTCGGCGAGGCAGCGGCCCGCCTGTCGCATGAACCAGACCGGCGTGCGCTCGACGATTTCGCGGCGGAGCGCGCGGACGAGGATCGGTGTCACGAGACCGCCTCGCGCGCCGCTAGGCCGTCGACCTCGTCGAGCGCGCGCCGCAGCGGCATGGTCGCCCCGACAAAGATGGGCGTCTCGCGTTCCGTGTATGACGACGACTCGGTCTCGCGAAGGTCGGCGACGAGCGCGACGAACCGTCGCACGTCAGGGACCTCAAACGCGACGACGAACTCGTTGTCGCCGATCCCGAAGCTGTATCCGGTATGGATACGGATATCCGGGTAGTTGTGCCCCGCGGCGAAGTGCGCGCCCATGATGCGCGTCCGCTCCTCGTGCGGCAGCGCGTACCAGGACCGCTTCTTCGTCATCGGATAGACGACGACGTACGGCGTGTCCCCGACCGGGCCGGCGTCGGCGCGGCCGTGCTCGCTCCCGGCGTGCGAGTGGTCCGCGAGGTACGGCGAGCGCCGCCGCGAGGCGAGGTATGCGTACGGGCGTGTGCTGTACGCCCAGAGCCGCGTCCCGGCGAGACGAGTCTCGAGATTGCGGAGATCGGCGAGCTCCTCGGCCACGCACCAGAGGAGCAATTCCGCGTCGCCGCGCGTGCCCACGAGTGAGTAGGCGTGCACGCGCACCGCGGGAAGCTCGGCGGCGCGCGCAAACTCGTCTTTCTGCGACTCGCGGTCGGCCCGGTCCAACCGCCGCCACTCAAGGGTGACCGTGAGCGTGAGGTAGCGATAAAGCTCGTTCATGCGACCTCCTCAAGCGACGGGCCCGCTGCGCCAACGATCGCCTCGATGGCGTCGTCGTCGTGCGCTAGCGAGAGGAACCAGCATTCGAACTGCGACGGAGGCAGGAGCACGCCCCGGCGGAACATCGCGCGATGGAAGGCGGCGAAGCGCAAGCGGTCCGACGTCTTCGCGTCGTCCTCGTTCCTGACCGGCCGGTCGGTGAAGAAGAGCGTGAGCAACGATCCCGCACGCTGCACCCGCGCTGGGACGCGGGCTCGCGCGATCGCCGCCTCGAGACCGCGCTGGAGGAGCGCGCCGACCCGCTCGAGGCGCTCGAACGCCGCCCGGTCGAGGAGTGCGAGGGTCGCGAGACCGGCGGCCGTCGCGAGCGGGTTCCCTGACAGCGTGCCCGCCTGATAGACAGGTCCGACGGGGGCGACGCGCTCCATGAGTGCGCGCGACGCGCCGTAGGCGCCGATCGGGACGCCGCCGCCGATGACCTTGCCGAGGCACGTGACGTCCGGAGCGGTGGCGAGGAGCTCCTGCGCCCCACCGCGCGCAAGACGAAACCCGGTGATGACCTCATCGAATATGAGAAGCGCGCCGGTCTCCGACGCGACGCGTCGCAGCCCTTCAAGGAATCCGTCGACTGGCGGTACGCATCCCATGTTCCCGGCGTAGGGCTCGACGACGATGGCGGCGAGCGCGTTCTCGCGCGCGGCGCGCCGCGCCGCCTCGAGATCGTTGAACGCGACCGTGATCGTCGCGCGGGCGATTTCCGGGGGAACGCCCGCGGAGTCCGGCAGGCCGAACGTCGCTACACCCGAGCCGGCCTTCGCGAGGAGCGCGTCGACGTGTCCGTGGTAGCAGCCGGCGAACTTCAGGAGCGCAGAGCGCCCGGTCGCGCCGCGCGCGAGACGGAGCGCGCTCATCGTCGCCTCGGTTCCGCTCGAGACGAAGCGGACCATCTCGATGGACGGCACGGCCCTCGCGATCGTCTCCGCGAGATCCACCTCACCGGGCGTGGGCATCCCGAAGCTCGAGCCAAGCGCCGCCTGTTCGGCGATCGCGGCGACGACCGCTGGGTGGGCGTGTCCCGCGATCAGCGGTCCCCACGAGCAGACGAGATCGATGTAAGAGTTGCCGTCGGCGTCGCGGACTCGGCAGCCCTCGCCAGCCACGATGAAAGGCGGCTCGCCCCCGACGGCACCGAACGCGCGCACGGGGCTCGAAACGCCACCGGGCATGCGCCGCGACGCGCGCTCGTAGAGGGTGCGGTTGCCCGCCGCGACGCTCATCGCTCGGCGAGCCACGCGGCCGCATCGAGCGCGAAGTACGTGACGATCACGTCGGCACCCGCGCGCGCGATCCCGGTGAGCGACTCGAGCGCCGCCCCCCGGCGGTCCATCAAGCCGCGGTCCGCGGCGGCCGCGATGGCGGCGTACTCGCCGCTCACTTGGTACGCCGCGATCGGGACGTCGAGCTTCTCTCGGGCGCGCGCGACGACGTCCAGGTACAAGCCGGCAGGCTTCACCATCACCGCGTCCGCGCCTTCCTCGACGTCCGCCACGAGCTCGGCGAGCGCCTCGCGCGCGTTCGGCGGATCCATCTGGTACGTCGTCCGATCCCCGAACGACGGCGCGCAGTCGGCGGCATCGCGGAAGGGGCCGTAGTACGCGCTCGCGAACTTCGCCGAGTAGGACAGCACCGCCGTCTCGGCGAGCCCGGCTCGGTCGAGGTCCGCGCGTATCGCCGCCACGCGCCCATCCATCATGTCGGATGGGGCGACGACGTCGGCACCGGCACGCGCATAGGCCACTGCCGCTTCGGCAAGGAGCGGGAGCGTCTCGTCGTTGTCAACGGAGCCGTCCGCGCGGAGCACCCCGCAGTGGCCATGGGCGCTGTACTCGCAGAGGCACACATCGGCCACGATGACGAGGCCATCGTCGCGCTGGCGAAGGGCGCGGAGCGCGCTCGGGACCGGCCCGAGCGGATCGAACGCGCCCTCGCCACGGTCGTCTTTCTCCGCGGGAAGCCCGAAGACGAGGAGCCCGCCGATCCCCGCGGAAGCGGCTTGTCCCGCGACCTCACCGATCCGGGAGACCGGCCAGCGCATGTGTCCGGCTAGCGACGGGATCGGCTCCGGGTCGCGGAGACGGGCGTCGACGAACACGGGGAGCAGCAGGCTCGCCGGCGAGAGGCGCGTCTCCTGAAAAAGCCGGCGCAGCGCCGGCGTGCGACGCAGGCGGCGACCGCGGCGGAACGGGGTCTCGCGCCGTTCAGCGGTGAGCGACATCTCTCTCCTCCAGCTCGCGCAGGATCGCGTCGGCGGTGAGCTCGCGGACCACACGGGGCTCCGCTCCTTGCCCATCCGAAGCGGAACGAGCGGTCGTCGGACCGATCGCCACGACCCGCGCGCGCGCGAACGCTGCCGATCCGATCGCCGCGATCAGACGCTTCACGGCGGCGGGGCTCGCCACGACCGCGACCGCACCCTCGACCGCGGCACGACGCGCCGCATCGACGTCGCCGCGCGCCCCGGCGACGATCCGGTACGCGGTCACCTCGCGAACACGCGCTCCTTTCGCCACGAGCTCGCGGACAAGCGCGGGGTCCGCGCGTTCCGCTCGGGCGAGGAGCACGATGCCGGAGCCCACCGACAGCTCGCGGCCGAGGGCGGCACCCGTGGCCTCGCTCGGGGTCCATGCGTCGATCCCCCACTCTTCGCAACGGCGTGCGGTGGCCGCGCCGACTGCCGCGACCGGTGCGCGGATCTCGTCCGCGCGCACGCGACGGCGGGCCGCCTCGACCCCGGCGCGGCTGGAGAACACGAGGCGGTCGTCCGGTCCGAGCGCACGGATCGCCGCCGCGAGCGCGCCGTCGTCGGCGAGGGGCTCGACCGTCGCTAACGGAAGCTCGATAACCATCACGCCTCGCGCGCGGAGCTCGGCCGCGAGCGCCGCGTTGTCCTCGGGCGAGCGCGTCAGGATCACAACGCGGTCACCGCGCATGCACATGACTCCCGAGCAGACCTGCGACGAGACGTGCGCACGTCTCCGGATTCGACGCGCGCGCCCTCGCACGCGCGAGCGCGCCGTCCCGCTCGAGGGCCGCCTCGAGAACGATCGCGTCGCCGTCGACCGTGCCATACGCCCCGAGCGCCAGATCGCAGCTCGCGCCGAGCAACGCGAGGAGCGCGCGCTCAGCGCTGACCGCACGGCGCGTCTCGCGGTGGTCGAGTGCGCGGGAGACCCGGGTTCGCAGGCTCGCGTGATCGGCGCGGACCTGCACCGCGAGCGCGCCCTGTCCCGGCGCGGGCGGGAAGTCATGCACGTCGAGCGCCTCGGCTTCGCTGACCGCGAAGCCGAGCCTGCGCAGCCCCGCCATCGCGAGGATTACCGCGTCGTACTCGCCATCCCGAACCTTCCTGAGGCGCGTGTCGACGTTTCCGCGGATCTCGCGCGTCACGGCATCCGGACGATGAGCGCGAAGGAACACCACGCGGCGCGGGCTGGACGTCCCGACGACCGCGCCGCGTGGCAGGTCGGCCAGACCGCCGCGCGAGCGTGTGATCAGCGCGTCGCGAGGATCATCGCGCGGCGGAATGGCAGCGACGACGAGGTCCTCCACCGGCGTGGTCGGCAGGTCCTTCAGCGAGTGCACAGCGAGGTCGATCTCGCCATGTCGGAGGGCCCGCTCGATCGCGGCTACGAACGCCCCGTCCTCGAGCTCGCGGATCGGCTTCGCCGAACGGTCGCCCGCGGTCTTGATCACCTTCAGCTCGAAGTCGCCGCCGAGGGCATCGGTGACGATACGGGTCTGCGCGAGCGCGAGCGCGCTCCCGCGCGAGCCGACGATCACGACTGCTCCCGTCCCATGCCAAAGAGCGCGCGCGCATGCTCGCCGCGCTCCGGCTGTTTCTTCAACATGACCGTGGGCTCGTGGAGGAGCGAGTTCATGACGCGCGCCGAAAGCGTCTCGACGACACGGCGGTCGCGCGGACTCAGATGACCGAGGCGGCGGAGCGCGCGGTCGAGTTGGCGAAGGCGCAGCCCGTCGGCGTGCATGCGGACATCCTTGATCGTGCGCGCCGCGCCTCGTTCCGACGCCTCGCGCATGAAGCGATCCGCCTCGTGCGCGCACGCCGCGCGAATGCGCTCGATCTCGCCGGCCGAAAGCGCGCACGCGCCCTGAAGGTCGTCGACGCTGCGATAGATCAGGCCGGGCAGCTCGCGGGCGGCGGAGTTCACGCTCCGCGGGACGGCGACGTCGACGAGTGCCAGCGGACCGCGGGCCAGACGTGGCGCGAGCAGGCTGTCAGTCAACAGCGTGCCGCGCGTGTCCGCAGCGGAGATGATCGCGTCGATCCTCGTGAGCGACGTTTCGATGTCGGCCAGGCCGATCGTTTCGGCACCGACGGACCGCGCGAGCGCGTCGGCACGCCCTCGGTCGCGGTTCGCGACCACGACAGTCTTCACGCGGCGCGACAGCGCGCGAACCGCCAGCGCGCCGGTTTCGCCGGCGCCCACGACGAGCACCGCCGCGCGTTCCGGCTCGGAAAGCAGCCGCGCAACCTCTTCCACGGCGAGCGATCCGACCGAGCGGGTCACGCTCGCGAGAGCGCTCGCGCCACGAAGCGATCGACCGAGACCGAGGGCGCGCTCGAGAAGCCGGCGCAGGAGAGGGTCGAGCGACCTGGGGGCTCCCGCGAGCATCGCCCGCACCTGCCCGCGGATCTGTGACTCACCCTGCACAGCGGAATCGAGACCCGAGGTGACCTCAAACACGTGGGTGACTGCCTCCCGACCATGGAAGCGCATGAGCGGGTCGCCGAAGCCCTGGCGTCCGAGATCGCTGGCCAGGTCCCCCGCGCCCTCGGCGGCTGCGCCTGCCAGATAGACCTCGACACGGTGGCACGTCGCGAGGACCGCGCGGTCCGGGATGACGCTCCACGGCGTGACGATCTCGAGCAGTCGCTCGCGCGCATCGATCGGCGCTGAGCGCTGGTGGAGGACGAGCGCGGCGATGTGTGCGTCGAACACGTGCACGTCCACCCTGACGGCGGCAAGGGCCTGTGCAAGCGCGCTGCGGAGGATTTCTTAGATTCGCGCTGATGTGCTCAGATTTGCCCAGCAGGCGCGCGCGCTAAGGCGCGCTATGGCGAGTCCACCGTGAAGCCGGTGCGCATCCCGAGCTGGTAATGCCCCGCGATGTTGCAGATAAAGACGTATTTCCCAGGCGTGAGGTCGACCGTAAGCGCGGCGGACTTCCCGGCGGGGATGCTCTTGAGCTCACCGACCTTGCCATCCTCGTTCGCCTTCGCGCTCGCGCCGTCGACCGGGAGCTTGTCGGGCGCCAGGTCGGTCTTGATGACCTGGAAGCTGTGCTCCATCGCAGCGAGGTTGCGGACTCCGATCTTCACGCTGCCTGCCTTCACGCTGGGAACGCTCACCGTGATCTTGTAGTCGGACATCTCGGCGACGACCTGCGCTCCAGCGGGCGCGGCATCGGGCGCGCCGCCACAGCTCGCCACGAGCAGGGCGAGCGCAAAAAGCGTGACGAGCGACCTGGGGAGCATCACGGAGAGCGTAACGCGCGCTCGCGTTGCTCGCGCCGGAGCTGCTGCGCTTCCTCCTGCTCGAGCCAGAGGAAGAACGACACCGACGCGGCCGCGAGGAAGATGAGATCGCCGGTGACCCACATGACCGCACCGCCGATGCGCTGATCGGTCAGCGGGTCGACGCCGAACCGCTCCGGCCCGCGCGCGTACGACTGGTAGAGAAGGCGGCTCGAGAACGAAAGGATCCCGCCGAGCACCGTGTTCTGCGCGGCGCCCGCGACAAGCAGGTACGGAAGGCGCGCGGCATAGCCGAGCGTTCCGCGAAATGGCTCGGGATCAATGACCACGCTCCAGAAGACGAGCGCGGTGACGAGGAACCAGGCGTGCTCCGCGACGTGGATGCGCTCGTCGGCGAGGGCCGCGTCGTACAACGCCGGCAGATGCCACGCGTACAGGCCGCCGACGTACAGCAGGCCGGCAACGAGCGGATGCCGCACCAGATGGACGAGCGCGCGGAGCCAGCGCGCGCGAGCGAGCGGACGGACGACGCGGACGCGGACAACGTCCGGCAGGCCGCGGAGCAGGGGGCGAATCGGAGCGCCAAGGGTGATGAGCGGCGCCGCGACGACGGTGAGGAGCATGTGCTGGACCATGTGCACGCTGAAGAGCTGGGTCGCGAGCAGATCGATTCCCGAGACGAGCGCGAGGAGCACCGCGAAGAGTCCCGCAAGGAAGAGTATCGTCCGCCAGACCGGCCACCGCCGGCGCATACGCCGCACGCCGGCGGCGTAGACGAGCGCCGCGAGGGCCACCGACGCGACTAGAGCCGCAATGTGCTGTCCACCATGATGGCGACGAAGAGCAGCGTGAGGTAGACGAGCGAGTACAGGTAGACACCGCGGGCGACGGCGCGGCGACGGACCGCGGTGCTGCGCATCAGGCGAAAGGCGTACGCGATGAAGAGCGCGCCGAGCACGATCGCCACGGCGAGGTAGAGGTAGCCGAGGCCCCCGGCGATGAAGAGCAGGAGACTGAGCGGGAGGAGCGTCCCGGCGTACGTGAGGATGTTCCAGGTCGTCGCTTCGTCGCCGCGCACGACCGGCAGCATCGGCACGCCGGCGCGCTCGTAGTCGTCGCGTATGAGGAGCGCCAGCGCCCAGAAGTGGGCGGGCGTCCAGAAGAACACGATCGCGAAGAGCAACCACGCCGTCAGGTCGAGTGATCCGGTGATCGCCGCCCAGCCGACGAGTGGCGGGATCGCCCCGGCGGCGCCACCGATCACGATGTTCTGCACCGTCGTTCGCTTGAGCCAGATCGTGTAGACGAGGATGTAGAAGACCGTCCCGGCGATCGCGAGGGATGCCGCCAGCAGGTTGGTGAAGACGGCGAGCACGACGAACGCGAGCACATTCAACGCGAGCCCCCACACGACCGCGACCCTCCCCGAGACGCGGTGCGCCGGGACGGGGCGATGTCGGGTGCGGCGCATGCGCTCGTCGAGGTCGCGGTCGAAGTAGTGGTTCAGGGACGCCGCGCCGCCGCTGGCCGCGGCGCCGCCGACGAGCGTCGCCGCGAGGATGCCG
>VBFI01000097.1 GCA_005889275.1 Chloroflexota bacterium
CGGGAAGAGCCAGGATCAGGTGCGCAAGCTCATCGCCGGTCAGGGCGTGTACATCTGCGATGAGTGCATCACCCTCTGCCGCGAGATCGTCGACGAAGAGTTCATGGAGACGCCCAAGGCTCGGAGCGTCGGCGCGAAGGTCCCGAGCCCGCGGCGCATCAACGAGATCCTCGACCAGTACGTAATCGGCCAGGACAAGGCGAAGCGCGTCCTGTCCGTCGCCGTGTACAACCACTACAAGCGCGTCGGGGCGGGGCATCGAGTGGACGACGTCGAGCTCGGGAAGTCGAACGTGCTGCTCATCGGCCCGACCGGTTGCGGCAAGACGCTCCTTGCCCAGACCCTCGCCCGCATCCTGGACGTGCCCTTCTCGATCGCGGACGCGACGAGCCTCACCGAGGCGGGCTACGTCGGCGAGGACGTCGAGAACATCCTCCTGCGGTTGATCCAGGCGGCCGACTTCGACCTGAACCGCGCCCAGCGCGGGATCATCTACATCGACGAGATCGACAAGATCGCCCGCAAGGGCGACAACCCCTCGATCACGCGCGACGTCTCCGGCGAGGGCGTGCAGCAGGCGCTGCTCAAGATCCTCGAGGGCACCGTTGCCAACGTCCCGCCACAGGGCGGCCGCAAGCATCCGCACCAGGACTTCATCCAGATCGACACGACGAACATCCTCTTCATCTGCGGGGGCGCATTCGAAGGCCTCGAGAAGATCGTCGAGTCGCGTGTCGGCAAGAAGACCATGGGCTTCGGCGCGACGCTGCGGGACAACACCAAGGAAACGTCCGAGATCCTCGAGCAGGTCATGCCCGACGACCTCCTCAAGTACGGCCTCATCCCGGAGTTCGTCGGCCGTCTCCCCGTCGTCGTGCCGCTCCAGGCGCTCGACGAGGGCGACCTCATGCGCATCCTCACCGAGCCGAAGAACGCGATCGTCAAGCAGTACCAGAAGTTCCTCGCGCTCGACAAGGTCGAGATGCAGATGACGCCCGACGCGCTCCAGGCGGCCGCGCGGGGCGCCGCGAAACGCAAGACCGGCGCGCGCGGCCTGCGGACGATCATCGAAGAGGTCCTCCTCGACGTCATGTACGAGATCCCCTCGCGGACCGACGTTCGCAAGGTGGTCGTCACCGCGGAGTCGATCGAGGGGCGGATGAAGCCGCTCCTCCTGTCGAAGAACGAGCAGCAGCTGCTCGAGGGAGACGAGGCGACCGCTTCCTAGCGACGTGCCCCGCCTCTATTACGCGAGCCCCCGCGACCTTCCGGTCATCGACCCGCAGCCCGGCGTCAAGGGACGTGTCGTCCACGCCGACCACGCCACGCTCGTCGTCTACGACTACGCGCCGAAGACGATCGTCGAGACCCACAAGCACGACGTCGAGCAGTTCGGCGTCGTGGTCAAGGGGTCCCTCGCCATGGTGATCGCCGGGGAGCAGCGGATCCTGACGCCCGGCGACAGCTTCCGCGTTCCGCCGAACACCGCGCACGGCGCACGCATCTTCGAGGAGGCCGCTCAGGTGGTCGACGTGTTCGCGCCGCCGCGGCGGGATCTTCCCAGAGCCCGTGCCACGGAGGGGATCCCCGCTCCGGGGCCGGCCGCGAAGCCCTAGCGAAGCCGCAGGCGGTGCTCGCGCAGGAGCGCCGCACCAGCGAGCAGCCCACCGAGCAGCACGATCACGGCGACCAGCCCGACCTGCATCCGGTCGTCGCCCATCTGGCACCCGGCATTCGGCTGTCGAGCGAACGCCTCGCACCTCGCCGCGGCGTCCGCGATGAGGTACGCCCACCCCAGGCCGAATCCCAGCAGGACGCCGCCTCCGACCGCCGCGCGCTGGGGCGCGAGCATGACGACGAGAGCGACGAGGGCCGCGACCACGAGCCCGGGCCCCACGACGGTGGCGAACGTTCCGATCGCTCCGAGGGCAAGACCGAGGGCGATGGCGCGTGGCGCCGAGCTGAGCGGCCGGGCGTGCGAGCCCTTCACGGCACGGACGACCGCCACGCTCCGATCATTCGCTGGCGTGCGGTCGGTTGGCGCCCACGACGGCACCGGACCTGCATCGCGAACCAGCATGAACCTGGTTGTCCGGATCGCGCTCGCCCTGTCGGTGGTCGCGGTCGCCATCGGCATGAGCGCCGCCGGTGCACAGACGGTGGTGCGCTGCGGAGAGGTGAGCGAGTTCGTCGCGCCGACCGAGAGCGCGCCGGGGTCCTTCGCCATGGTGAGCGGCGGGGACGCGCTCAGCGTGATGGTCCCAGCCACGGCCACGGTGAGCGGCCTCTCCCACTACGCGTGCGTCTCGGTCGTCCCGGGCGCTCCCGCGGCGAGCTTCGTCGGCCTGGTCACGCCAGGGATGCCGGGCTACGTGTCCGCCGCGCCGACGGGGCCGGCTCCGCAGGCGACGAAGGCTTCGGAGGCGGCCACCTCGCTCGTCTTGCTCGCCACGGCACTCGTGTTGTTCTCGGTCCTGGTGGTCTTCGCGAGCTACGGCGGCGCGTGGGGCCGACGGGTCAGCGCTCCGCAGGCGGCCCAACCGTACAATGACGACATCCGGCAGCGACCGGGAGGAGTACGAGCCTCGCACCGATAGAGAAGGCGCGCGACTGGTGCAAGCGTGCCGCGGTCAAAGGTTCGGAAGGTCGCCCGCGAGCCGGAACGGGTCCGCCCGTTAGCGCGGATCGATGAGGCACGGCGCGGCTGCGCCGTGCGAAGCCAGGGTGGTACCACGACGCCGCTCGTCCTTGGACGAGGCGGCGTTTTTGTTTGGAGGTACCTCCGATGGCGGCGACGATGAGCGCACCACCCGAGTCCGCGCTGCGCTTCGCGGAGAAGAACTTCCGGCCGGCCGCCGTCGAGGCGGACCTCTATACCTGGTGGGAGCGCTCCGGATTCTTCACGCCCGACGAGAGCGATCCGGATCAGCCTTTTGTGATGATGCTGCCCCTCCCGAACGTGACCGGCGACCTCCATCTCGGGCACGCGCTCGGTTTCGGCGGATACGAGGACCTCATGGCGCGCTGGCACCGCATGAAGGGCGAGCCGACCCTCTGGATGCCCGGGACCGACCACGCCGGGATCATCGCCCAGGTCGTCGTGGAGAACGAGCTCGCGAAGGAGGGGATCACCCGCCAGCAGCTGGGCCGCGAGAAGTTCCTCGCGGAGATGTGGCGGTGGATGGACCACTACCGGCCGCGGATCGATCGGCAGCTCCGCATGCTCGGCTGTTCCCTGGACTGGTCGCGCCCAAACTTCACGATGGACCCCGCAAAGCAGCGAGCCGTGCGCACCCACTTCATCCGGCTCCACAAGCATGGGCATCTTTACCGCGACGACCGGATCGTGCACTGGTGCGTGCGCGACCAGACGACGTATTCGGACCTCGAGGCCAAGCACGTCGAGCGGACCGACACGCTCTACTACGTCCGCTATCCCTGGGCCGACCCGATGCCGCCGGGGACGCCCGACGTGGTGATCGCGACGACACGCCCCGAGACGATCGTCGCGGACGTCGCCGTGGCGGTGCATCCAGACGACCAGCGCTGGAAGGCCTACGTCGGCAAGGAGGTCCTCGTGCCCGCGGTGGAACGGCGCGTCCGGATCATCGCCGATGAGGCCGTCGACCGCGAGTTCGGGACGGGCGCGCTCAAGATCACGCCCGGCCACGACGCGACCGACTTCGAGATCGGGCAGCGCCATGGGCTGCAGGTGCTCTCGGTCATCGACAAGCGCGGGATGATGACGCCCGCGGCGGGTCCGCTCGCCGGTCCGGACCGCGACACCGCGCGCCGCCAGATGGTGGAGCTGCTGCGTGGGAAGGGCCTTCTTGGGAAGGAGGAGCCGATCACGCACTCCGTCGGTGTGCACGATCGCTGCGGGACGGTCGACGAGCCGCTCGTGATGAAGCAGTGGTGGGTGCGCATGAAGCCGCTCGCGGCGCCCGCGATCAAGGCCGTGCGCGAGGGCGACATCACGATCTATCCCCGCTACCAGGAGAAGGTCTACTTCGATTGGATGGAGAACATCCGCGACTGGCCGGTCTCGCGGCAGATCTGGTGGGGGCACGCCATCCCGGTCTGGTACTGCCGAGACTGCGACAACGTCATCGTGCCCGAGGAGGACGCGCCGGATCCCACGCGCTGTCCGCGCTGTCAGTCCGACGACATTTATCAGGACCCCGATGTGCTCGACACCTGGTTCTCGTCGGCGCTCTGGCCGCACAGCACGCTCGGCTGGCCCGACGAGACGCCCGACCTGCGGAAGTACTACCCGGGCTCGGTCATGGAGACGGGCTACGACATCATCTTCTTCTGGGTCGCGCGCATGATCATGATGGGCCTCGAGAACATGGGGGAGATTCCCTTCCACACGGTCTACCTCCACGGTCTCGTGCGCGTGGGCAACGTGAAGATGAGCAAGTCGCTCGGGAACGTCGTGAGCCCCGAGGGTCTCATCGAGGAATATGGCGCCGATGCGCTCCGCTTCGCGCTGATCTCCGGTGTCTCCGCCGGCGCGGACAGCGAGCTCTCCGAGGCGAAGCTTCTGCACGCGCGGAACTTCGGGAACAAGCTCTGGAATATCGGGCGCTTCGTCCTCGCGCAGGTCGAGAAGCACCCCGAGGCGTTCGCCGGACGTCCGACGGACGAGCGGCCCGACCCCAAGGGTGAGAACGCGCGCTGGATCCTGTCGCGCACCGAGGCCGCGGTCGCGGAGTGCACCCGCCTCATCGAGGGGTACCTCTTCGGTGAGTATCTCGCGGCCCTCGAAGGGTTCGTGTGGGGCGAGCTCGCGGACTTCTACATCGAGCTCGCCAAACAGTCGCTCCGGGCGTCGGACGCGGACGAAGCCGTCCGGACGCTCGCGTATGTGCTCGATCGGACGCTCCGGCTCGCGCATCCGATCGTCCCGTTCCTCACCGAGACGCTCGCGCTGCAGCTCTGGGAGCGTGCCCCGAAGCGGGAAGAGGCGACTTCACTGGTCATCTCCCGGTGGCCAACGCTCGGCCCGCGGGATCCGGGCCTCGAGGAGCGCTTCGCGGTCGTGCTCGACGTGGTCCGCGCGATCCGGAACCTTCGTCAGGACGCGGGGCTCGATCCGTCCGCGCGAGCGAAGGTCCTCGTGGCAGGCGACACGGCGAAGATCACGGCGAGCCTCGGAGCGATCGCCGGGCTCACCCGCACCGAGATCGCGACCGGCCGCGGCCAGGCGACTCCGACGATCGTGCGGGGGATCGAGATCCGTCTCGTCGCCCGTCGCGACGCGTCCGCCGACCGCGCGCGCCTCGAGCGCGAGCTCGCCGAGGCGAAGGAGCTTCTGGAACGATCGCGCGCCCTGCTCGAAAAACCCGGCTTCGCCGACAAGGCGCCGGCCGAGGTGGTCGCCAAAGAGCGCGCGAAGCGCGCCGAGCGGGAGTCGCGCGTCGCGGTCCTCGCCCAAGAGCTGAAAAAGCACGGCGCGTAGACACGAGAGCGCCGGGGCCAGGCCGGCCCCGGCGCTCCTTCAGCTCTCGGCTACGACGCTACTGCGCGCTTGCGAGGATCTGGTTCGACTTGTCGCCCGCCGTCTTGATCGCCGCGTCGGGCGTCGCCTTGCCCGTCGCGACCGACGTGATGGCGTTCAAGATGACGTCGCGGATGTCCTGCTGCCCGCGCACGTTCGGCTCGGGGGAGCTCACCTTGATGAGGTCGAAGCCCTGCTTCCCCTGCGGGACCTTCGCCCAGTAGTCCTTCAGGACCTGCGAGTCGGCGGCCGAGGCTCGGACGGGCATGTAGTACGAGGTCGAGGCGAACTGCGCCGACTGGTCCGTCTCGGTGAACCACTTGATGAACAGCCATGAGGCGAGCTGCTTCTCGGGCGTGCTCTTGAAGACCGCGACGTTCGCGCCGAACTGGACGGTCTTCGCCTTCGTGGGGTCGGACTGCGGAAGGTTCGCGATGCTCCAGTGGAAGTTCGGCGTCTTGTCGGCGAGGTCCTTCATGAAGGGGACCGTCGAGGTGGATGAGAGGAAGAACGCGAGCTTCCCGGCGGCCATGTCGTTCTGGTAGTCGAAGCCGGCCGGCGAATAGGCCCACCCACCCTTGATGCCGCGGTCGTACATCTGGAGCACGGCGAGACCTTCCTTGCCGTTCCAGGCGACGGTCTTGTTGTCCGCGGCCATCAGCGATCCGCCGCGCGAATAGACCTGCGCGTTGAAGTAGGAGGCATCGGTGTTGAGCGCGAAGCCGTTCCGGATGACCTTCCCCGAGGCGTCCTTCTTCACGACCGCGGCCGCGGTCGCCTCGAACTCGTCCCACGTCTTGGGAGTCGGCTTGCCGATCTCCTTGAGGATGTCGTCGTTCACGTACATGACCGCGAGCGACTTCGTGAACGGCCACGAGAGCAGCTTGTTCCCGTACTGCGGGAACGTGTTCGTGTCGTAGTACCCCTTGTAGATGTCGTCCTGGCTCTGCTTCGTCAGGCCGTTCTTCGCGCTGTCCTTGTACGGCCCGAGGTCGACGACCACGTCGGCCTTCATGTAGTCGGCGACGAAGCTCTCATAGGCGTGCGCGAGGTCCGGGAGCGCGCCGGCCTGGATCGCGCCGAGCGTCTTCTGGTAGAGCTGGGTGTAGTTCCCCTGGTTGAGCGCGGTCACGGTGATGCCCTTGCCGTTGGTGTCGTTGAACTTCTTCACCATCGCGTCGAGGGCGACCTGTTGAGGACCGGAGAGCGCGTGCCACAGCGTGAGGCTCACCGGGCCCGAGAGGCTGATGTCCGCCTCCGTCGACTGTTGGGGCGCGGGAGCCGCGGTGCTGCACGCCGCGGTGACGAGCATGAGCGTCGTGACGATCGCCGCTGTTAGACGCATGGCTTCCCTCCTGACCTCCACCGGCCTCTTCGCTCGCTAGTACGCGTATCCCTCAACCTCGGATGCCCGTGCGCGCGATCCCCTGCACCAGATAGCGCTGGGCGACGAGGAAGAGCAGCACGATGGGGGCGATCACGAACGTGGACGCCGCCATGAGCAGATGGTAGCTCGACCCGGCCTCTTGCCGGAACGCCGAAAGACCCACTTGGACCGGCCGGAAGTCGGGTTTCGTGGTGACGATGAGCGGCCAGAGGAACGCGTTCCATGAGCCCAGGAAGGTGACCAGGCCCGCGGTGATGAGCGCCGGCACGGAGAGCGGGAGCGCCACGCTCCAGAGGAAGCGGAGATGCCCCGCGCCGTCCATTCGCGCCGCATCTGAAAGCTCGCTCGGGATCGAAAGGAAGAACTGCCGCATGAGGAAGATCGAGAACGCGGTCGCGATGAAGGGGACGATCTGCACCTGGTACGTGTCGAACCAGCCCAGACACGGCAGGCCGAGGCAGCCGTTCCGGCTCGGGCTCATGAGGACGTAGTTCGGGATGATCGTGGCCTCGCTCGGCACCATGAGCGTCGCGAGGAAGACGATGAACAGGACGCTCTTGGCCGGGAAGCGCATCCGCGCGAACGCGTAGCCGGCGAGCGAGGCGGTGACGAGCTCGCCGATCGTCACGGCGATCGAAACGAAGATCGTGTTCACGAAGTAGCGCCCCCAGGGCGCCCTGTTCCAAGCTTCGATGTAGTTCTCGGGATGGAGCTGCGCCGGAAAGACATCGGGCGGGTTCTTCGTCGCCTCGAGGAGATCCTTGAAGGAGCTCGTCACCATGAAGTAGAAGGGGTAGGCGACGGCGAGGGCGACGACGATCAGGAACGCGTGCAGCGCGATCGTCCGGCCGCGGATACGGAGCCGTGGCCTCGGCGTCGAGCGCGGGAAGGTCCGCGCCACCGTCGCCACGCGGCTATCCGTAGTAGACCCGCCTGCCGAGCACGCGGAACTGCACGAGCGTGAACAGCAGGATGATCAGCGTGAGGATGAACGCGAGCGCCGCGCCGAGCCCGAACTGCGCCTGCTGCAGAGCCGTCTTGAAGATGAGGAGCGTCACGGTGCGCGTGGTGTCCAGCGGGCCGCCCCCCGTGAGGATGAAGACGGTGTCGAAGGAACGGAGCGCGCCGATGGTCGCGATCGTGAAGACGAAGAACGTGGTCGGCGAGAGGAGCGGGAGTGTGATCTTCGTGAAGATCTGCCGCTCGCTCGCGCCGTCGAGCCGCGCCGCCTCGTAGTACTCGTTCGAGATGTTCGAGAGCCCAGCGAGGAAGATCACCACCTGGTATCCGAGGTAGTGCCACACGGTGACGATCGATACGACGACGAGCGCCATGCTCGGGCCGGCCGCCCACTCCGGGAGGGCGATCCCGAACGCCGAGGCGACGATCTGGAAGAACCCCGACGGCTCATCGAGCCACCGCTGCGGTCCGATACCGACGACGCCGAGGAGCGCGTTCACGAGCCCGTACTGGGGATGGAAGAGCCAGTTGAAGACGACCGCCGCCGCGACGAAGGACGTCACATAAGGGAGGTAGTAGGCGGTCCGGTAGATGCCTCGGCCGCGGATCTTCTGGAACAGGAGGTAGGCGATGACGAGGGAGAACGCGATCTCGAGCGGGACCGTGAGGATGACGTAGGTGAACGTCGTCGACAGCGAGCGCCAGAAGTCCGGACTGCGGAGCGAGTTGTCGTAGAGCCAGTCCGTGTAGTTGCCGAAGCCGCGGAACGCTCCCTGGATGACGTCCCACTTGAAGAGGGACATGTAGAAGGCGGCGATGGCCGGGAACACCTTGAAGATCCCGATGATGACGACCGCCGGCAGCACGAAGAGGTACGCCTGCATCGCTTCGAGGGGGAACCGCCGCCGCTGGCCGATCTTCACCCTCGCAGGGATGACCTCTGCCCCCACTGGCTGCGATGATACGGGCTGAAGATGCCGATCTACGACTACCGTTGCGATCACTGCGGGCACGCGTTCTCGTCGGTGCAGTCGTTCAAAGACGCGCCTCTCGAGAAGTGTCCGAACTGCGGTAAGCGACCGCGCCGTCTCTTCACCGCGCCCGCGCTCGTGTTCAAGGGTTCCGGCTGGTACAAGACCGACAGCCGGCCCGCGGAGAAGAGCGAAGGAAAGGCGGACGCCTCGAAAGCCGAAACGAAGGGCGAGAGCAAGAGCGAAGGGAAGACCGAGGGCAAGAGCGAAACAAAAACCGACGCCAAGCCGGAGAAACCGGCACCCAAGCGCGAGGCCGCATCCTAAGAGGCGCCTTCCGGCGAACGCGCATGGTGATCCAGAGCTTCCTCGACGATGACTGCCTCTTCTACGCCGGAGCGGTCGCCTATCAGATCTTCTTCGCGTTCATCCCGCTGCTCGCCCTCATCGTCGGCATCCTTGCCTTCGTGTACGGGCCCGATCGGGCGCAGCGCGAGATCGTCCAGATGATCAGGGAGATCTATCCGTCCGCGACAGCGCAGGAGGTGCGGATCGCCCGTGAGCTCGTGCAGGGGCGCGCGCTGTCACTCGGCCTCGGCGCCGTCGGGACGGTCCTCTCCGCGGCGGCGATCCACGGTTCGCTCGACCTGGCCCTCGCCGCGGCCCTCGGGAAGGAGGGACGACGCACCTTCGTCCGCCGCAACGCCGCGGCAGCCGCATTCATCGCGGCCGTCGCGCTCCTGGCGGTCGTGTCCTTCGGGCTGTCCTACGGCGTCGCCGCACTGTCCGGGGCCCTTGCCGAGGCCGGCTTCGGGACGTTCACCCGCGCGGCCTTGCAGGTGCTCACGCCGCTCGTCGGCCTCGGCATCGGCTACGTCTTCTTCTACCTTGTCTACCGCGCCGTCCCGCGCCGGCGTGTCTCGCGCAGGGTGGCCGCCGAGGCGGCCCTGGTATCGGCCGTGCTGTGGGAGGTCGCCAAGCTTGCGTTCGGCTTCTTCACGCGCGCCCTCGCGGTCTTCGCGGCCTACGGTCCCCTTGCCTTCGCGGCCGGGCTCCTCACATGGATCTATCTCACCGCGGTCATCATCCTCATCGGCGCGGAGGTCATAAAGACTCGTGGAGCGGCTTGAAGCGTTCGCGAGCCGGCTGATCGAAGGGTGGAGCGCGCGCCTCTTCGGCGCGAAGCTTCAGCCGGTCCAGATCGCGAAACGGCTCATCCGGGCGATGGAGGCGCACCAGACGATCTCACTGAGCAAGACGTTCGTGCCGAATTCGTACGTGGTTTCGCTCTCGCCGTCCGACTTCGAGCAGTTCGCCCAGTACCGGCGCAGCCTCGAGCAAGACCTCGCCGAGGCCGTCCTCGGCGGCGCGCGCGATCGGAACTACACGCTCCTCGCGTTCCCCACGGTCGAGATGGAGCGCGACGAGGATCTCGCGCCTGGCGACCTGCGCGTGTCGTGTGCGCTCGTCGACGCTTCCGGGGAGGAGGTGACGCCCGACAGCAAGACGCTCGGCGCCGTCGCCGCCGGGCACACGATGGTGCTCGACCGCGAGAAGCTTCTCCGCGAGAAACCGCGCGCGCCGAAGGCGTCGCTCGCGTTCCACGACGGGAGCGATCGCCGCGAGATCCCGGTCGGCGCCGAGCCGCTGGCGATCGGCCGCGACCCGCAGAACGACATCGTCCTCGACGACCGCCGCGTCTCGCGCAAGCACGCCGAGATCCGGCTGCGCCTCGGCCGGTACACGCTCTACGACCTGCAGAGCACGAACGGGACGTACGTGAACGGGAGACGGGTCGCGGAGATGGTGCTCTCGGACGGGGACCGCGTCGCGATCGGCGGCGTCGAGCTGCAGTTTCGCTCCGCGGACTGACCCACGATGGAGATCACGTTCGGTGTCCTGCTTTGGGCCGTGCGCATCGGCTTCCTTGTGCTGCTCTACCTCTTTCTCATCCGCGCGTTCGCCGCGCTTCAGGCGGCGCTCTCGAGCGAAGAGGCGGTCGCCGCGCGGCCCTCGGGCATCGCGCATCTGGTCGTCCAGCGGAGCGTGCGCGGCGCTCCCCGGGTGGGGGAGCGTCTGCCGCTGCGCGCCGTGAACGCGATCGGTCGCGACG